>NZ_CP013023.1:4385833-4700000 GCF_001421015.2 Paenibacillus bovis | reverse complement strand
GTTACCAAGTTCAGTCAAACTCCGAATGCCGCAGACTTTATTCCGGGAGTCAGACAGTGGGTGCTAAGGTCCATTGTCAAAAGGGAAACAGCCCAGACCATCAGCTAAGGTCCCCAAGTGTGTGTTAAGTGGGAAAGGATGTGGAGTTGCTTAGACAACCAGGATGTTGGCTTAGAAGCAGCCACCATTGAAAGAGTGCGTAATAGCTCACTGGTCGAGTGACTCTGCGCCGAAAATGTAACGGGGCTAAACACACCACCGAAGCTATGGCTTGATACATTCGTATCAGGGGTAGGGGAGCGTTGAATTTAGGTTGAAGGTGTACCGTAAGGAGCGCTGGACAGAATTCAAGTGAGAATGCCGGTATGAGTAACGAAAAGATCAGTGAGAATCTGATCCGCCGAAAGCCCAAGGGTTCCTGAGGAAGGCTCGTCCTCTCAGGGTAAGTCGGGACCTAAGGCGAGGCCGAAAGGCGTAGTCGACGGACAACAGGTTGAAATTCCTGTACCACCGAAAGCCGTTATGAGCAATGGGGTGACGCAGGAGGGTAGTGACGCGGACTGATGGATGTCCGTCTAAGCAGTGAGGCTTGCATGTAGGTAAATCCGCATGCTCCAAGGCCAGGCTGTGATGGGGAGCGAAAATTGTAGTAGCGAAGGTCATGATCTCACACTGCCAAGAAAAGCCTCTAGCCAGGAAGCAGGTGCCCGTACCGCAAACCGACACAGGTGGGCGAGAAGAGAATTCTAAGGCGCGCGGAAGAACTCTCGTTAAGGAACTCGGCAAAATGACCCCGTAACTTCGGGAGAAGGGGTGCCCCGGTAGTGTGAATAGCACGAGGGGGCCGCAGTGAAAAGGCCCAAGCGACTGTTTAGCAAAAACACAGGTCTGTGCGAAGCCGCAAGGCGAAGTATACGGGCTGACGCCTGCCCGGTGCTGGAAGGTTAAGGGGAGTGGTTAGCGCAAGCGAAGCTATGAACCGAAGCCCCAGTAAACGGCGGCCGTAACTATAACGGTCCTAAGGTAGCGAAATTCCTTGTCAGGTAAATTCTGACCCGCACGAATGGCGTAACGATTTGGGCGCTGTCTCAACGAGAGATCCGGTGAAATTTTAATACCTGTGAAGATGCAGGTTACCCGCGACAAGACGGAAAGACCCCATGGAGCTTTACTGCAGCTTGATATTGAACTGGGGTGCGATTTGTACAGGATAGGTGGGAGCCTACGAAGAGGGAGCGCAAGCTTCCTTGGAGGCGCCGTTGGGATACCACCCTGATCGCATCTGAGTTCTAACCTGGTACCGTGATCCGGTACAGGGACCGTGTCAGGTGGGCAGTTTGACTGGGGCGGTCGCCTCCTAAAATGTAACGGAGGCGCCCTAAGGTTCCCTCAGAATGGTTGGAAATCATTCGAAGAGTGTAAAGGCATAAGGGAGCTTGACTGCGAGACCTACAAGTCGAGCAGGGACGAAAGTCGGGCTTAGTGATCCGGTGGTACCGCATGGAAGGGCCATCGCTCAACGGATAAAAGCTACCCTGGGGATAACAGGCTTATCTCCCCCAAGAGTCCACATCGACGGGGAGGTTTGGCACCTCGATGTCGGCTCATCGCATCCTGGGGCTGAAGTAGGTCCCAAGGGTTGGGCTGTTCGCCCATTAAAGCGGTACGCGAGCTGGGTTCAGAACGTCGTGAGACAGTTCGGTCCCTATCTGTCGTGGGCGCAGGAAATTTGAGAGGAGCTGTCCTTAGTACGAGAGGACCGGGATGGACGCACCGCTGGTGTACCAGTTGTTCCGCCAGGAGCATCGCTGGGTAGCTACGTGCGGACGGGATAAGCGCTGAAAGCATCTAAGCGTGAAGCCCCCCTCAAGATGAGATTTCCCAACTAGTAAGACCCCTTGAAGACGACGAGGTAGATAGGTTGGGGGTGGAAGTGCAGCAATGCATGGAGCTGACCAATACTAATCGGTCGAGGGCTTATCCAAATAAAGCTTTCTAAAGCAGCGGTGTTTCGTTTCGGATTCAGTTTTCAGGTGATCAACCTGGTAAGCAAGACGTTTGGTGATGATGGCGGAGGGGTTCCACACGTACCCATCCCGAACACGACCGTTAAGCCCTCCAGCGCCGATGGTACTTGGACCGCAGGGTCCTGGGAGAGTAGGACGTTGCCAAGCGAAAACAGCAAGACTTCCGCTCACACGAGCGGGTATTATTCCCTGATAGCTCAGTTGGTAGAGCACTCGACTGTTAATCGAGTTGTCACAGGTTCGAGTCCTGTTCGGGGAGCCATATGGAGAGGTGTCCGAGTTGGCCGAAGGAGCACGATTGGAAATCGTGTAGGCGTCACAAGCGTCTCGAGGGTTCGAATCCCTCTCTCTCCGCCAGAAAGATTATTTAATTTTAAATATGCAAAATTGGTTGTTGATTTGTAAATTACATGTTAGTATAAAATATATTGCTTATTATCAAGGCCCGTTGGTCAAGGGGTTAAGACACCTCCCTTTCACGGAGGTAACAGGGGTTCGAATCCCCTACGGGTCATCTACATTTATGGAGACTTAGCTCAGCTGGGAGAGCATCTGCCTTACAAGCAGAGGGTCGGGGGTTCGATCCCCTCAGTCTCCACCATAGATGTTTTATATGACGACGCGGGGTGGAGCAGTCCGGTAGCTCGTCGGGCTCATAACCCGAAGGTCACAGGTTCAAATCCTGTCCCCGCAATATCTTTGGAACCGTGGTGTAGGGGTTAACATGCCTGCCTGTCACGCAGGAGATCGCGGGTTCAAATCCCGTCGGTTCCGCCATTTTTTCTGAATTATTCTTCATAGAATAATTTGAGGAAATTATGATAATCAGTTTGATTATCGGTACAGCATATTCAAGTTGGTTAAAAAGTTTAGTTTGCGGACGTGGCTCAGCGGTAGAGCATCGCCTTGCCAAGGCGAGGGTCGCGGGTTCGATTCCCGTCGTCCGCTCCAATATGCGCCCTTAGCTCAGCTGGATAGAGCGTTTGACTACGAATCAAAAGGTCAGGAGTTCGAATCTCTTAGGGCGCGCCATTTTTACTTTGAAAGTCCACATACTTGCCGGTGTGGCGGAATTGGCAGACGCGCGCGACTCAAAATCGTGAGGGAAACCGTGGGGGTTCGAGTCCCTTCACCGGCATATCATCGGGATGTAGCTCAGCTTGGTAGAGCACCTGGTTTGGGACCAGGGGGTCGCATGTTCAAATCGTGTCATCCCGATATGTAAAAGCATCACTCTTTATGGAGTGGTGCTTTTTTATTTTATTAATATGTTTTTAAGTAGCGACTATTCCTTTTAATATAACAAAAAAATGATACATATGTTCGCCTATTTGCCCTATCATGTAGTATGATAAATGGAAGAGATGTACTTGTAATATTGAATAATAGATACAGATATAATGGAATATATAAATATGAAGGTACACAGATAACAAACAGGCAGATCATAGATGTGCAGAATGAGGGAGAGATCGGTTTGCGTATATTGGGGATTGACCCGGGGATTGCAATTGTTGGTTTTGGATTTATTGATAAGAATGGAAGCAAGCTGACACCTGTTCAGTATGGATGTATCCAGACAGAGGCGCACACGCCCGAAGAAGAACGCCTGATGCATGTATATGAGGGGATGGTACAGTTGATCGATAAGTACAAACCCGACGCCGTTGCCTTTGAAAAATTGTTTTTTAGTCGGAATGTGACTACTGCCATGTCCGTCAGTCAGGCGCGTGGCGTATCGATTCTAGCAGCTGCGCAGCGTGGCCTACCTATAGGGGAATATACACCAATGCAGGTTAAGCAGGCAATTGTAGGGTATGGTAAAGCAGAAAAACGACAGGTTCAAGAAATGGTGCGCATGTTTTTGAATCTGCAAAAAGTTCCAAAGCCGGATGATGTAGCCGATGCCCTGGCTGTTGCTGTTTGTCATGCTCACTCTTATGTATTAAATTCTAAATTAAATGAGGTACTCAAAAAATGATCGATTATTTGCGCGGGCCTCTGGTCCACTTGGAGAATGAATACATTGTAATGGATGTTAATGGTATTGGATATCGTGTATTTTGCCCCAATCCTTTTGCCTGGGCGAAGCATACAGGAGAGATTACGGTCTATACCCATCATCATGTCCGTGAGGATGCAATACAGCTATTTGGGTTCCCCAGCCGTGATGAACAGAAGCTGTTTCGTAAATTGATTGAAGTATCCGGAATCGGTCCACGGGTAGCCCTTGGGATTCTAAGTGGTGGCAGTCCGGAAGGGGTAATCACAGCTATTTATCAGGAGAATATTACCTTCCTGACCAAGCTACCTGGAATCGGCAAAAAAACAGCTCAACGCATGATTCTGGATCTCAAGGATAAGCTGGATGGGATCGGAGATGCACTTATTGCTACAGGTTTATTTGCCCAGACGGAACTGCCAATGGCAGCCTCTGGAGATGTATGGCCGGAAGTGCGCGAGGGTCTCAAAGCTCTTGGTTACACCGAATCAGAGCTGGATCGCATGTGGCAAACGCTCAAGCATGAAGTCTTTCCGGAAGATACAGCAGATTCTGTTATGAAACGGGCTTTGAAAATGCTGTATACTGGATCATAAGTATAAGTCATGATGTACGGGAGATAATCTGTAAATAAAATAAATTTTCGTAATATAGATTCAAACATATGGCTTGAACGGGCTGTAGTTGATACAGGATACAGGATACAGGATACAGGATACAGGATACAGGATACAGGATACAGGATACAGGATACAGGATACAGGATACAGGATACAGGATACAGGATACAGGATACAGGATACAGGATACAGGATACAGGATACAGGATACAGGATACAGGATACAGGATACAGGATACAGGATACAGGATACAGGATACAGGATACAGGATACAGGATACAGGATACAGGATACAGGATACCAATAGTGTGCGTATACTAGTGCTGATTAAAATAAAGATATACACACGGGGTATCAGGCATTGGGGCCCTAACAAGATATGAATTGTAATGAAAGGAAGCGATAAAGATGACGGATGACCGCATCATATCGGCTAACTTGATGATGGAAGACCAAGCGGTGGAACTCAGTCTGCGTCCCCGCTATCTGGCGGAATACATCGGTCAAAGCCGGGTAAAAGAAAACCTGAAAATTTATATTGAAGCGGCCAAAATGCGTGGTGAGGCACTGGATCACGTTCTGCTTTACGGTCCACCGGGACTCGGTAAAACGACGCTCGCTAATATTATTGCCAATGAGCTCGGAGTTAATCTTCGTACTACTTCTGGACCGGCGATTGAACGGCCTGGTGATCTCGCAGCATTGCTGACCAATTTGCAGGATGGAGACGTTCTATTTATAGATGAAATTCATCGATTGAACCGTTCGGTAGAAGAAGTATTATATCCGGCAATGGAGGATTCAGCGCTGGATATTATGATTGGCAAAGGGCCGAGTGCGCGCTCAGTGCGTCTGGATTTGCCTCCGTTTACATTGATTGGAGCAACGACAAGAGCGGGTCTGCTGTCAGCTCCACTACGCGACCGATTTGGCGTCGTTAGTCGTCTGGAATTCTACACAGTGGATGAATTGACCTTTATCGTCAGTCGTGGTGCGGATATTCTCGGAATTGAGATACTGGGAGACGCTGCCGAGGAGATTGCACTGCGTGGAAGAGGGACTCCGCGGATTGCAAATCGTTTGCTCAAACGGGTAAGGGATTATGCACAGGTACGTGGAGATGGTATTATCACACCGGAGATTGCTGAAGAATCACTGAATATGCTGCAGGTTGATCCGTGCGGATTGGATCAGATTGACCATAAAATGCTGGAAGCGATGATTCATAGTTTCCGTGGGGGGCCGGTAGGTTTGGATACAATCGCGGCTACCATTGGCGAAGAAGGGCAAACGATCGAAGATGTATACGAGCCTTACCTGCTACAGCTGGGGTTCTTGCAGCGTACTCCACGCGGACGTGTGGTTACGCCAAAAGCTTATAGTCACCTTGGAATTCCCATGCCGGAAGACTTGAAAGGTAAATAAGCACAAGTCATGTTATAATAGAGGCTCTGATACGTAGATAGAACCTCTGAATAGCGCAAAGCCTGTTATTTATAGAGTGTCATCTTCTATAAATAACAGGCTTTTTTATCATGTGAATCTGGATAAATCGCTTCTATAGATAGCTAAATATTGCATAATATCAAGAGTTTTGCTAGGCTTTCGAAGTCTTGAAGTCTTGAAGTCTTGAAGTCTTGAAGTCTTGAAGTCTTGAAGTCTTGAAGTCTTGAAGTCTTGAAGTCTTGAAGTCTTGAAGTCTTGGTGTTTTATTGTATGGATACTATAAAAGTATTCATTCCGAGATACAAACGAGTTGATACCCTGTTAGGAGCCAAGGGGAAGGCGAACTGAACTTTAGCCAAAATCATTTGGATTTTTGCAAAAATAGATATTGTCTTATCTATTGTATTCCTATTCTGTCTGATTTCTTTGTATTTAAGAAGTCGATTATATGGAAATAAAATAGATAAGACAAGCAGCAAGTCATTTAAATAGTTTATGCGTATAAAGAATAATGATCTTTCAAAAGTAATTACTTTAGTGAACAGCGAGAGGAAGGTAGCAATGAGGAAATTTGCAATGCTGCGAAGACGGAATCGGGAAAAAGCTGCTGTGGAGAATCATAATTACTATAATGGACAGCAGAATACAGATTTCAAATCAGTAAACCATCATATAATAGGTGCTAATCATGTAATAGGGTGTGAACATGTAATAGGATCTGAACATGGTTCGAGTCTGCACAGTATAATCATAGAATCGTCTGGGTGCACTGTTTTGCAACGGAGACAGGATAAACAAATGAAAAGTGCACAAAACAAATTAAAAGCAGCAGTGTTGGAGTCAACGAGCAAGAAGCAGGTGAATGCTCCATTTATGCTTCGCAAGCGGGTTGTACGTACTGCAGGTGCATTGGCACTGGCAGCCCTACTGATGACGGGGTATGCTATGCCTTCCTATGCGGCTGGATCATCGGATGAAGAGATTCGGGTCGGAATATTTTTTAATGGAGGCAGTACGTATACATCGATCGTACCTGTAGTTAATGTAAAATCAGCAAGTGATCTGGAACTCGGTGAAATGAGCGGACAGATATTTGATTCCTGGCTGTCGATTGGCAAGCAGGCCAGCTTTGGTATTGATGGATATCGCGTCAAAGTGATGGAAACGACAGATTTTGCTACCGCGGCGGCAGGCATCAAGCTACTGCAGCCAACCAGCGACAAACCGATCGTACTGACTTCTTCCAAAAATGGCAGTACGATCTACCAGCTATATACCGGCATGTATGCTACCGAAGCAAATGCCACTACAGCCGCTGCTCGCGTAAGCTCTACCGTACGCTCTCTGTTGAGTGGTCAGGCACCTTCTGTCAAAGGGAGCATGCATTTGTCTGCAGGCAGCTATGCAAATGAATCCCAGGCCCAGTCTGCGCTGATGACTGCGCAAAATGCCGGTCTGGATGCTTTTATAGCATTGACACATAGCGGCGGTCAGCTGACCTATAATGTATGGGTAGGCGAGGAAGCGAATAGTGCCGGTCTGGCTGCTGTAAAAGCGGCCGCTGCTACTGCACTGCCTGATGTGACTTTAACCACGGTAAACAGTACGGAATCGGCACTTATTGTCCGGCAAAATGCCACATCAAGCATTACAAGTCCTGCTCCGATTGATCATTATATTGTGAGCGGCAGCAAAGCCGTGATGCGTCTCAAAGGAAGCGATGCCGGAACCCAGGTGACCGAGAGGTCCGCCCGTTCCTATCGTGGAGACTTTGAAATTAGCAACTATAATGGTCAGCTGGCCTGGATTAATGTGCTGCCGATGGAAGACTATCTCTATTCTGTAGTAGGCGGTGAAGTATCGGCTTCCTGGCCTGCCGAAGCGCTCAAAGCGCAGGCTGTAGCAGCACGCAGCTATGCAAGATCGCAGGAAGGTACCTCCCGTTTCAAAATAGCGGATGTCGTCGATGGAACACTCAGCCAGGCTTATAACGGAGTCAGTGCCGAAGACAAGCGCATTATCAAAGCGGTAGACGATACTGCCGGTGAAGTCGTCATGAAAAATAATAAGGTGCTGGAGACCATATTCTCCGCCAATGCTGGTGGGATGAGTGCCGATAATTCGGAAGTGTGGAAAGGCAGCGGAGATGCTTATGTTAGTGTCGTCTCGGACGGAGATGCAGCTGCCCAGGCCAACCTCAAAAAATGGTATCATGTCCTGCTCGATAACGGCGAATCCGGCTATATCCGTGAAGATAATGCCAAACTCGCAGGCAAGCAGACAGAAGCAGGACTGGACTATATGACGGTAACTACCAAAAACACCAATGTGCGTGCACTGCCTGTTGTACAAAACAGTGTCAAAGCGGTTGCCCAATTGAATCCGGGAGATCAGGCGGTTGTGCTGGAGATTGTACCGGAATCGAATAGCTATGAATGGATTCGCGGACCGTATACGTCTGCCCAGCTGCTCTCTGCCCTCAAAGGCAAAACGACATCCAGTCTGCCATCGACGATCACCTCGATTCAGGTAACCGAACGTGGACCATCCGGACGTGTAACCGAGATCAAGGTCAATGGCAGTGTAGTCAGTGTCAAATATCCGGATATTTTCCGTTCGGCGCTAAATGGTCTGCCTAGCACGCTGTTTGATGTAGTTCAGACCGAGAAGTACACTGTGATCGGAGCAGGCAGCAGTCAGGACGAACTGCCTGCAGCAGGAGTCGTTATTTTGGGTGCTTCTGGACAAGGTAAAGGATCTTCCTCTACTGTTATCATGAATGGGGAAGGCAATGCGCGGGTTACCGAGCCGGGAGGCTTCCTGTTTACCGGACGCGGCAATGGCCATGGACTAGGGATGTCCCAATGGGGGGCCAAAGGAATGGCGGATAAAGGCTCCACGTACAAAGAAATTTTACAGCATTACTTTAAAGGTGCAGTAATTACGAAAGGATAAATGAAAATGAAAGTAGATATGTATGATTTTAACCTGCCGGAGCATCTGATTGCGCAGGTACCGCTCAAAGAACGTACAGCGTCCCGTCTGTTGACGCTAAATAAAACAACCGGTGAAATACAGCATGAGCATTTTGCCGATATTATTAACTATTTCCATGAAGGAGATACTCTGATTCTGAATGATACACGCGTTATTCCTGCGCGCCTGTTCGGAACAAAAAAAGATACAGGAGCCAAAGCGGAAATTCTGCTGCTCACTCAACTGGAAGGTGATCGCTGGGAAGCACTCGTAAAACCGGGCAAAAAAATCAAAGCCGGCGCGGTGATTCATTTTAGCGATGAGCTTGAAGCGGTCATTGAAGAAGAAGGCGATATGGGGATGCGTGTGCTTTCTTTCCGGTACGAAGGCATTTTCCAGGAGATTCTGGATCGTCTGGGCGAAATGCCACTGCCTCCTTACATCAAGGAAACGCTGGATGATCGCGAACGCTATCAAACGGTCTATGCCAAAAATGAAGGATCGGCGGCCGCTCCGACAGCTGGCCTGCATTTCACTACAGAACTGCTGGATCAGATTCGTGCCAAAGGCGTACAGATCGGCTTTGTCACACTGCATGTCGGTCTGGGGACATTCCGGCCAATGAGTGCGGAGACGATCGAAGAGCATGTTATGCATGAAGAGTATTATTCACTGCCTGCGGAGACGGCAGCGCTGCTGAATGAGACTAAGGCACGCGGTGGCCGCGTAATCGCAGTAGGGACTACTTCGGCACGTACCCTGGAGACAGTCGCTCGCGATTTCCAGGATCGTCCGCTGGAAGCAGCAAGTGGATGGACGCAGATCTTTATTTACCCTGGACATACCTTTGGATTGGTCGATGCGATGATCACTAATTTCCATCTGCCCAAGTCAACGCTGGTGATGCTGGTCAGTGCACTGGCTGGACGTGAGCATATTATGGCAGCGTATCACGAAGCGATTGAACGGGAATACCGCTTCTTCAGCTTTGGCGATGCGATGTTTATCTACTAATAGATGGATAAATACCTGTAAATAATAAATATATCAGTACGAACATATATTGTGCTTGATAGGGTTGCTCCGTTATAATTAAATGTCGGTTGATTGCAGGACCGGTTCTGCCGGTCCTTTCTGTTTTGCCTATTAAATGACCAGAAGGATGAGAATAAATACTATGTCTGGACCTATAACGTACGAACACATCAAAACCTGTAAACAGTCAGGAGCCCGGCTTGGACGGGTTCACACTCCACACGGTATTATCGAGACACCCGCTTTTATGCCTGTCGGCACCCTGGCAACTGTTAAAACCATGAGTCCCGAAGAACTCAAGGAAATGGATGCCCATATTATTCTGAGCAATACGTATCATCTGTTCCTGCGTCCCGGTCATGATCTGATCAAGGAAGCTGGCGGACTGCACAAATTCATGAACTGGGATCGCCCGATTCTGACAGACAGCGGCGGTTTTCAGGTATTTAGTCTTAGCGAAATGCGCAAGATTACCGAAGAAGGCGTACATTTCCGTTCCCATCTGAATGGAGACAAGCTGTTCCTGTCACCGGAAGTAGCCATGGAAATCCAGAATGCGCTCGGTTCCGATATTATGATGGCATTTGATGAATGTCCACCGTATCCGGCAGAATATGATTATGTCAAAAAATCGCTGGAACGTACGACCCGCTGGGCGGAACGTTGCCTGAACAGCCATGCCCGTCCACAGGATCAGGGATTGTTCGCTATCGTGCAGGGTGGTATGCATGAAGACCTGCGCCGCCAGAGTGCACTTGATTTGACTTCAATGGATTTCCCGGGGTATGCTATTGGTGGACTGAGTGTAGGAGAGCCCAAGCATTTGATGTATGAAGCTCTGGAATATACCATGCCATTTTTGCCAAGTAACAAGCCTCGTTATCTGATGGGTGTCGGTTCTCCCGATGCACTGCTCGAGGGTTCGATTCGTGGTGTGGATATGTTTGATTGTGTACTTCCTACACGTATTGCGCGTAATGGTACGACAATGACCAGCGAAGGCCGTGTTGTTGTACGTAATGCCAAGTATGCCAGAGACTTTGGACCGCTTGATCCCAATTGCGACTGCTACACCTGCCGCAATTATTCCCGTGCATATTTGCGCCATCTGATCAAAGCGGATGAGACTTTTGGTCTGCGCCTGACTACGTATCACAATCTGCACTTTCTGCTTAACCTGATGAAAAATGTACGCCAGGCGATCATGGATGACCGTCTGCTTGATTTCCGTGATGAATTCTTCGATCAATATGGACTGCATGATAATGATAAAGGCTTCTAAGCCGAATACTGCATCATAAAGAACATTGAATGATGTACCGGATCATCGTTGTATATTTGCCGAACAACAGCTGGAAACACTTCGGGTACCGGAACTCCGGTCCCCGGTTTATATTAAAAAGGGGGCAATACCATGTTTAATTTAGCAGCAGCCGCTGGTGGCGGCACCGGGATTTTGGGGGCTATCGTTCCATTTGTATTGATGTTTGTTGTATTCTATTTCCTGCTGATTCGTCCTCAGCAAAAGAAACAAAAACAACGCAATATGATGCTGAACACACTCGGTAAAGGCGATAAAGTGGTAACGATCGGTGGTCTTCACGGCACGATCACTGAGATTACAGATGATATTGTTGTTCTGCGTGTAAACGATGTCACCAAGCTGACATTTGATCGTTCGGCAATCAGCCATTCTACTGCGAAGGATACAGCTCCGGCTGCCAAAGTCTAAGCGAATCCCGAGCAACCGTAACGATATACGAAATAATACAGAAGCGGACCTGCCTGCAGGTTCGCTTTTTTGTTGTTGCAATGCCGATTTAAGCTTTGCTATCCGCGGGGAATTTCATTATGATAGGAAATTGAGCCGGAACATCATAGGAAGCCGCACAGTAGATAAACCGGATAATTAGTTTGGAGAAAGGATGTGTACCGTGCAAGTATCGGAGATGATGACATGGCAGCCGACAGCAGCTATCGTTATTTTTCTAATTATATATGCCATATGGATCACGGATCAGCTGAACCGGGCGATGATCGCAGTGATTGGTGCTGTACTGTTTCTGCTGCTCGGTCTTGTACACTGGCAAAATGCCTATACCACCCATATCAATTGGGACACACTGCTGCTCTGGATGAGCATGCTGGTGATAGCCGGTGTGATGAGTCGCAGCGGTCTTGTGCATTATGCAGTGCTGCAAAGTCTAAAATGGACACGCAGCAGTCCGCTGCTTCTTTTCATCGTTCTGACGATATGGACAGCTGTAGGAGCTGCACTGCTTGATCATGTAACGATTATTATTTTGATGGTGCCTGTTATTTTTATTGTGACGAATCTGCTGAAAATGAATGCTGCTCCGTGGTTGATAGCAGCGATCATGACCAGCAATATTGGAGGTACAGCAACACTGATCGGCAATCCGGCCAATATCTGGATCGGTACCGCCAATCCGCAGCTGACTTTTGTATCTTTTATTGCGATGATCGGACCATTAATGCTTATTCTGCTGGCAGTAAATCTGCTGCTGATTGTCCTCTTTTACTGGAAAAGTTTCCGTACTGCAAGTCATACGGCGAGAACATTAAAGCTTGAACACGAAATAACAAGTTCTATCGAGAACCGCAGACTGGCTTTTGTAGTGCTGATGGTATTTGTACTGGTGATAGCCGGACTAGTGATCGGATCCTGGCTGGATCTTCGTTTATCTCTGATGGCAGCAGCCGGAGCAGTAGTTATGATGCTGGCAGCAATAATAACCGGAGCCAAGCCGATATCGGTAGTGCGTCATCTGGAATGGGATACTTTACTGTTTTTTGCCGGATTATTTATTCTGGCTGGAGGACTTGCCGAGACTGGCTGGATTCAGGCAGGAGCCCGTTATCTGATTGAACTGACGAATGGCAATATGTCGTGGATTGCTCTGATCCTGCTGTGGACAACCGGGCTATTGTCTTCGGTTATGGATCATATGCCATGGGTTGCAGTCATGATTCCGCTTATTCAGGAGACCGCTGTACAAATGGATGCTTCTACGCCGGCAGTGATCAATCCATTGTGGTGGGCATTATCTGTAGGTGCAGGCGTAGGAGGAAGTGGAACCCTACTGGGCTCAGCTGCCGGATTGATCGCTGCATCGATGGCAGACCGCCGCCAGCAGCGTCTGGGTTATCTGGAATTTCTGAGAGTGGGTCTACCGCTTACGCTTATTTCGTTGCTGATTGCCTCCTGGTATATGTATGTTATGGTGCTGTAGCCAGAAATTTCCCCATTATTATGCACATTATACTAGGCGGCTGGCAGGAATTAGGGTACAGTTGAAGAATGTGTAACCTGTATAGGTCAGAAAACAGCAATAAGGACAGTTCAATACAAGGTAGTCATAAGCAACAGGAAGGTAGCTGGTGGACATGGACGAATTAAGCAATGCGGAATTGACCGAACTGATTGACTCGCTCTGCCAGAGCAAAATAGAAGAATTTGCGATGCTGGGATATGAGCAGCTGACTTCGGAAGAACTTTGGGACTGCCTGAACAACAAGTACGAAAAGCAGGGCATGCCCCGACTGTACGAGCTGGTCAATGATATTTTATCAATGAAACCCAATCAGCTGATGCATTATCTGACGATGTCTTCCTATAAGAAAATGGAAAGCACGGATATGCAGGAATTCAGGCCTCCATATGGCGGATAATTGGTTTGTGAGAAATACGGTATTGCGCAGATCGTCTGCCAGATGGTAAGGTGTGTTCGCAGGTGAATTTGATTGACTCATTGGACCAAGACCAAGCTGGGCCGGTGTCGGACAGGCATCAGCCTGTTTGTTTTGCCGACCACTGGTAAATTGACTGTCATTTGCCGCATCGCTATAATAGGAATATTGAGAATGAAAGGGGAACCACATACGGGATGAACAGAATCATCAGCTTCGTAGTCGTCATACTTGTCGTGGCCGGTATTATCGGTACAACGACCCCGCTATTTAAAGATGTCCGTCTGGGACTCGATCTTAAAGGCGGTTTTGAAATCTTGTATCAGGCTACGCCAACCACGCAGGGGGAAGCAGTTACCAGAGAATCTCTGACGCAGACTGCAAGAAGTCTGGAACAACGCGCCAATGCCCTTGGTACAAGTGAACCGGAAATTACAACAGAGGGTACGGATCGTATTCGTCTGAGAATTGCCGGTGTTACAGATGAAGCAACAGTCCGCAAAACTATGAAAGAACCTGCTGAATTGACTTTCCGTAGTATGGACGGTTGTTCAACAGATGCTTCAAAACAATCGGGAATCCCATCTGCCGAGAAGCAGGGCCAGGATACCAGCAAGTCCAAAGCTGCAGACAAAACCAGCAGCACTGATAGCAAATCTTCGGACAGCAATGCAGTATCTGCACAGACCGAAGGATTGCCGCAGGGAGTGACCGTAACTCCTGACACAGGAGCCGCCGGCACTACAGCTACAGAAAATACTTATGCCAATGAAGATCCGGCAAAACTTTACTGTAAAATAGAATTGACTGGTGATGACTTCAAGGAAAATGGGGCATCGGTAGTGTATAACTCACTGCAGCAGCCTGAAATTACTATCGAAGTCAAAGATGCCAAAAAATTCGGAGAGATTACCAAACGTCTGATCAATCAGCCGCTCGGAATCTTCCTGAATGGCCAACTGTTGTCCGCACCAACTGTAAGAGCTGAACTGACAGATGGCAAAGCCAGCATTTCCGGCAGCTACACCGTTCAGGAAGCACAGCAGCTCAAAGACCAGATCAATCTGGGTGCACTGCCGCTGAAACTGAACGAAATCTATTCCCAGAGTGTAGGAGCTTCCCTGGGACAGCAGTCTCTGAACGAGACACTGAAAGCCGGTGTAGTAGCTTCTATTATCATTCTGATCTTTATGATTCTGGTATACCGTATTCCGGGACTGATCGCCGGATTCAGTATTATCACTTATGTATGGCTCACAGTTATGATCTTCGTTGCAGGTGATTTCACATTGACATTGCCGGGTATCGCAGCCTTTATTCTGGGTGTAGGTATGGCAGTCGATTCCAATATCATCACCTATGAGCGTATCAAGGACGAGATTCGTAACGGTAAGAGTATCTCGTCTGCTTTCAAAGCAGGAAGCAGAAGTTCATTCGGTACCATTATGGATGCCCAGTTAACTACCATTATTGCTGCTGCCGTAATGTTTGCTCTGGGTACAGGTGCTGTAAGAGGCTTTGCATTGGTACTGATTTTCAATATTCTTGTAAGTATCGTTACCAACGTGTTCTTCTCTCGCTTTTTACTGTCCCTGCTTGTTAAAGGGAGACTGGTTAACAAACCGGAGTATTTTGGCGTAAAGGAGAGTGAACGCGATGCGCTTTAAGTGGAATTATGACTTTGTAAAGCTGAGTAAGTATTTTTATACATTCTCTATTATTCTGACGATTGCCGGTATTATCTCCTTAGCAGTTGCAGGATTGAATTATGGCGTTGATTTCCGTTCAGGTTCCAATGTCGATGTGACACTGACCAAGCCACTGACAGAAGCGCAGGTAGCTCCTGTAGTGGAAAGTCTTAATTTGAGCAAGGATCCAAGTATCAGTGTGGGCGGTGACGGACGCATGTCGATCCGTTTCGAAACCGTACTGACCGATACACAGGAAAATCAGCTGAAACAGGCATTTAACAAACAGCTGGACAGCGGTGCTTCATTCGAAGTGAATACTGTTGATCCAACTATTGCCAAAGAGCTGGAACGTAACGCGCTATGGGCAGTATTGCTCGCCAGTCTCGGAATTATCATTTACGTAACGATCCGGTTTGAATGGCGTTTTGCGGTAGCTTCTGTTGTAGCGCTGCTGCATGATGCATTCCTGGTCATCTCGGTCTTCTCTATTTTCCGTCTGGAAGTAGATCTGACCTTTATCACTGCTGTATTGACGATTATCGGTTATTCCCTGAATGATACGATCGTTATCTTTGACCGTATCCGGAGTAATCTGCGTTTTGCCAAACAGAGAAAACGCGGAGATGTTGCCGATATTGTGAACAAGAGTATTTCTCAGACAATGACACGCTCCCTGAATACGGTATTGACTGTATTTATCGCCTGTCTGCTGTTATTCATTATGGGTAGTGAGTCCATCCGTATGTTCTCACTGGCTATGATGATCGGTCTTGCTTTCGGAGCTTACTCTTCGATCTTCATCGCAAGTCCGCTGTGGTTGGTACTCAAAAACAGACAGAAACCAAAAGCGAAAGCACCGTCGAAGACGACGGCCTAACATCGCAAGCTAACCTGCCTGAAGCCGCGTCCTGGTCCTCATACCGACGCGGCTTCATCTTGTCTTAGGAGGAAGTATGGTGAGAAACAACGATATCCGTCAGCAGGAAAAAGTATTCTGGACATCCATACTGGCTGGATTGATACTGGCTATAGTGAAAGCAGTCACTGCCTATGCAGCCAGCAACAAAGCACTGATGGGCGATGCGCTCTATACGGCTTCCAGTGCAGTCAGCAGTCTGGCAGAACGACTGTCCAAAAAATATCGGCGTTCACGTACCCGGACAGAGGAAGATCGTACAGCAGCCAAAGAACGCTACAATAAAACGGCTGCTCCATTTACGAATCTGCTGCTGACGGTGTTGCTGCTGCTCGGTGGTCTGGAAATTGCCATATCTGCGGTACGTGATCTGATGTCCGAGCATACTCCCGATCCCAAGCCCTACGCGATTGTAGTTGTTTTTCTGGCAATGGCAGTCAATGAAGCGCTATTCCGCTATCGCTATCGTTATACGAATAAACAGAGATCTGCAAAGCTGGCCGAGGAGATCGATACGCATCGGTATTCGCTGTATTCCTCGATTCTGGTACTGGCAGGTATGCTCGGTACGATTGCGGCGCTGGAACTGCAAATGGATAAGCTGTATTATATAGAGCCGGTCTCTGCGATTCTGGTAGCTGCGATTCTGTGGCGTCAGGGCTACCAGATAGCCAGGCAGACGGTGTATGGTTCGCTGGTACAGGATCTGGAGCGTGAAGATGCAGCAGCTTTTATGGAGACTGTGCAGCGCGTACGAGGCGTGATCACGATTGAAGATCTCAAAGCGCAGGAGTACAGTGACGGTATCCGTATTCATTTGAAAATAGGGGTCAATCCCCAGATCAGTGTACAGGCTGCAGCTGAAATTGCAGACTATGCCAAAAATCTGCTGCTTACCCGGTTTGCTCATGTAAGCAGTGTAGAAGTACAGGTTCTGCCGTATACGGGAGGCTATCCGTACAAGTCCAATTACGAGTGGACACAGAGCCGTGAACAATCCGGCGACGGCATGATTCATTAAGGAGGCACATCATGATTCATTCACAATATCACTGGAATGTACATTATCCCGATCCGGCTGAAGCCCAGAGGCTCAGTGCAAAGCTGGGGATCTCGGAGCTAACGGCTTCGCTGCTGGCTGGCAGAGGATATACGGGAGAAATGGAAGCGGCCGAATTCCTGTCGGGCAGCCGCAGTACATCGCATGATCCTTATCTGCTGGCCGGTATGAAGGAAGCGGTAGAGCGGATACGCCAGGCTTTGTCGGCAGGCGAGAAGATATGGATCTATGGCGATTATGATGCTGACGGTGTATCCAGTACATCACTGATGATTCAGTTGATGCGTCATCTGAACGCCGATTACGATATTTATATTCCCCATCGCTCCAAAGAGGGCTATGGTCTGCATAACCATGCGATTGATCAGGCACATGCACAGGGAGTGACGCTGATTGTTACGGTCGACACCGGGATCAGTGCAGTGTCCCAGATTGCCCATGCTGCAGCGCTCGGAATCGATGTGGTCGTAACCGATCATCATGAGCCGCCGGCAGAGCTGCCTGCTGCCTGTGCGCTCGTGAATCCGAAGCTTGAATACTGCACGTATCCTTTTAAAGGATTGGCTGGTGTAGGTGTGGCCTACAAGCTGGCACAGGCACTGCTCGGCAAGGACCAGGTACCGGAAGAGTGGCTGGAGATCGTCTCGATCGGTACAGTGGCCGATTTGATGCCGCTGGAAGATGAGAACCGGATGATGGTGCGTACGGGTGTAGAGCGGATGAAGCACAGTGCATTTGCCGGTGTACGCGCACTGATGAATATTGCAGCGATCGATCCGGCGCAGATGTCGGCGACCCATATTGCTTTTGCTATGGCACCGCGCATTAATGCCAGTGGACGCATGGAGCATGCCAAACGCGCAGTGGAGCTGCTCACGACTACCAACCAGGCAGAAGCCGATCAGATCTCTTTTGAACTGGATCAGCTGAATAAAGAACGGCAGGATCTGGTAAACCGGATGGTACAGGAGGCCATTATCATGCTGGAAGCCGAGAAAGACATGAACAATGGCAGCATTCCGCATGTAATTGTCGTAGCTGGCGAAGGCTGGAATCCCGGGGTTGTCGGTATAGTGGCATCCAAACTGCTAGATCGTTATTACCGGCCTACGATTGTGCTCGGTACCGACCCGCAGACAGGCATGAGTAAAGGCTCCGCACGTTCTATCCCCGGCTATGATATCTATAAGGCACTGCTGGATTGCGAGGATGTGATGGATCATTTTGGCGGTCATCCATCGGCAGCAGGTATGAGTCTGCACCGGGATCAGCTGAACGAATTCCGGCGGCGGCTGAATGAACGGGCAGCAGGCATGCTGACCGAAGAAGATCTGGTTCCCCAGACAGCAGCGGATCATGAATGCACGCTGGATCAACTCACCCTGTCTGCGATCGAGGAGCTGGATCAGCTGGCTCCCTTTGGCATGTCCAATCCTTTGCCGCGTATTGTTCTGCGCGGTGTGACCGTGACCCAGGCCAAAGCCATCGGCAAGACGCTGGATCATCTGCGGCTCGTTGTAGAGCAGGATGGAACCATGATGGAAGGCATTGCTTTTGGCAAAGGCGAACTGGCTGAGCTGCTGTCCGAGGGTGACCGGATTGATATACTGGCCGAGACCAGCATTAACGAATGGCGTGGCAATCGCAAGCCGCAGCTGATGGTACAGGATCTGGCTGTGCCTGGACTTCAGGTCTGGGATCGGCGCAGTTCCGGTCAGTGGGAGCAGCATCTGAAGACCATCCGGCAGAAATGGTCGCGTTATATGGGCGTGGAAGGTGGCCAGCTGGGTGTGCTGTGCAGCGAAAATCGGGTGGAAACTTTAAAAACCCAATTGTCGGATGTATCCCTTTGGGGTTATGATAGAAAAGTTGATATCGCAGCTTGCAATCATGTCTCCACACAGTATGGGGCAGAAGCTATACGCACATTATGTCTGTTATCATTACCGGCGCATATCGAGCAGCTGGATACTATTTTCGAACAGTTCACTTCTCTTGAAAATATCGTCCTGCTTCATGATCGGCCGCAGCAGCAGGAACGTCTGCAGATACCCGACCGGGACCGTTTTAAACTGATATACGGGTGGCTTGTCAAATCCAGCGAGACGATCGCGGAGGAAGCGAAGCTGGTTCCCTATCTAAGTCAAAAAACCTCCAGCTCGGTAAGAATGGTACAGATGATGCTGGAAGTGTTCGAGGAACTGGAGTTTATTATCCGTCGGGATGGACAGGTTATGCTGAATAACGCTCCGGTAAAACGTCCGCTCGACAGCTCACAGCTGTACCGGGAACTTGGCGAACTGGCTGAAATGGAATATATGTTATGTGAAAGTGATCTGCCGCAATTAACTTCATGGATGATTTCCCGCATGCAAGGCGCATCATAACCGATCTATTTTTAGGAGGAGATTTTTTTGGATTTTAAAGAGCATATTCGTGTGATTCCGGATTTTCCGCAGGAAGGAATCAGTTTTAAAGATATTACAACCCTGCTGCAAAATGGTGAAGCTTACAAGGAGTCTATCGATGAGCTGAAAAAGCTGGTGAAAGAACTGAAAATCGATGTGATTGCCGGACCGGAAGCACGTGGATTCGTAGTAGGTGCACCACTTGCTTATGCGCTGGGTGTAGGCTTTATTCCGATTCGCAAAACAGGTAAACTGCCTTACAAAACGATCCAGGCTGAATACGCGCTGGAATACGGCAAAGATGTACTGGCTATGCATGTGGACGCAATTACAGAAGGTCAGAACGTACTGATCGCCGATGACCTGCTCGCTACAGGCGGCACAATCGCAACCTGTGTAGACCTGATTCGTCAGGTGGGCGGTAATGTAGTAGGTGCAGCATTTATGATCGAGCTGCAGGATCTAAACGGCCGTGAAAAACTGCCGGATGTGGAAGTATTCACGCTGACACAATATCCTTTCTGATTTCAGCAACAGTCTGAACGGATACAGACCATACAAAGAGCATGGGGAGCAGGACTCCTCGTGCTCTTTTTTATTTTCTTCGATGGGGTTGGATAGAAAACCAAAGAGATTTTCTCTGCAAGGAGATCCTTTTCGTTTCGCATAGGAAGTAAAGTGAATATACAAATATACAGATTTGGTCTTGTCATATTTTCCGCATAGGGAGAAATGCAAAAATATACATATTTAGCGTTAATAAAGTCTGTAAAATGCATATTTTATTAAAATATGCATTTTGGGTTTCATCGGAATCATCTTTAGATCTACTCACCATGAAGAACGTCATTTTATGAAAATCGCCTTTTTTGGCGTTTTTTGAACAAAAAAGGCAGAAAATCGCCTTTTTATTGAAACCATCCGGCCCCGGCCCCGTATAGTGTAGAGAGGCATGCTGGGAGTGTGGCATTATGCATACACTGTATATGGCAATGTTAACCTATACAAAAAAGGAGGGGGAAGTATGGCTATTATTCGTGAGACGGACTTGCCCGGTATTGGAAGGAAATTTATGGTGGAGACGGATGATCGCGAGAAGGTGGCGATTGTAGTCCATGAAGATGGCAAGCGCGAGGTGTATCACAGTTCACCGGCAGCTCCGGATGATCATGAGCTGGTGATGACGCTGAATGATCGTGAAGCCCGTCAGGTTGCCAGCATTATCGGTGGTATGAGTTATCAGCCGACTGCACTGGAGCAGGTAGAGTTTTCTATTTCCAAGCTAAGTATTGAATGGTACAAACTTCGTAAAGGCATGCACTGTATTGGCAAAAGTATCGGTGAGCTCGCCATTCGCGAGAACACAGGAACCGTCATTATTGCCAGTCTGGAATCGGCACAGCAAAAGATCAGCCCGGGACCGGAATATGTACTGCAGGATGGATATACACTGGTTATTGCCGGAGAACGCAATGATATTCACTCGCTGAAAATGCTGCTTGAGAGAGGGGGCAGCTGAGGATGGATTATATTGTATTTGAGATTGGAATTGCTGTACTGCTGGTCGCTCTCGCTGGCCTGCTCGCTTCGAAGCTGCGCTTTTCGGTCGTTCCTTTTTACATTCTGGCAGGGATGGCGGTCGGTCCGCATGCTCCTGTATTCGGGATTGTGGACTTCCGGTTTATCCAGAGTGCGGAACTGATCGAATTTATGGGCAAAATCGGTGTCATTTTCCTGCTGTTCTATCTGGGACTCGAATTCTCGGTAGGCCGGCTGGTCAAAGCAGGGCGCTCAATCGCTCTGGGCGGTACCATATATATCGGTATTAACTTTACACTGGGTCTGTTGTATGGATGGGCGACCGGATTTGAACTCAAGGAGATTCTGGTTATTGCAGGTATTACGACGATTTCCTCCAGTGCGATTGTAGCCAAGGTACTGGTCGATCTGAAGCGTACAGCCAACCCGGAGACCGAGATGATTCTGGGTATTATCATGTTCGAAGATGTATTCCTCGCTGTTTATCTATCCGTACTATCTGGACTGCTGCTTAGTGGAGCAACTTCTATTGGTGGTATTCTCATATCGGCAGGTATTGCACTCGGTTATATGCTGCTCATCCTTATTATTGGCCGCAAAGCAGTACCGCTGCTCAACCGGCTGCTGAATATTCCGTCCAATGAAATATTCATGTGCGTGATCTTCGCTGCACTGTTCATGATTGCCGGTTTCTCCGAAACGATCCACGTAGCCGAAGCGATTGGCGCGCTGCTGGTCGGACTGGTACTGGCAGAGACATCGCATATGCACCGGATAGAAAAGATTATTTTACCGTTCCGTGATTTCTTCGGCGCACTGTTTTTCTTTAGCTTTGGATTAACGATTGATCCATTGTCGCTCGGAGGCAATGCGGTATGGCTGGCTATTGGGGCTGTGATTCTGACCATGATCGGCAATTATACAGCCGGCATGATGGCAGGCAAAACCGCCAATCTCTCGCCGCAGGCTTCAGCCAATGTAGGGTTAACGATTATGTCGCGTGGAGAATTCTCTATTATCGTTGCCAATCTGGGTGCAGCAGGAGCATTATCTGCCATATTGCAGCCATTTGCCGCAATTTATGTACTGATACTGGCTATTCTCGGTCCACTACTGACCAAAGAATCCAAATGGATATACAAAGGAATCGCCAAAGTATTCCGACTGAACAAATAATATTTCCATGACCAAAGACAGAAGCAAATTATTTTCCTATAATGCGTACGCCGTACACTATTTCCATGAATCGGCACAGACTATTCTGGGACGATCGTATTATAAGAAAATCACTTGCTCGGGATGGTTCGGATGAACCAGGATATCCCAGGGGGAAATACAAAGTGTTTATATTCAGGACAGAACAGTCTGGCTATAGACAAAAAAAATCACCAAAAAAGGTGCCTGCGCATTTAGTCGCGAGGCACCTTTTTCAGTGATAAGCAGAATCTATATTTTTTTCTGATTAATCCGGAATCTTGGCAGGCGGAGCTTCGTCGTTTTTGTCATTGGACAAGCCCGTCACCTGTAAAATGCGGAAGAACAGACTGAGCAGAATACCTACGATAGTCGCCAGAGCCATTCCTTTGAGCTGTACAGAGCCCAGGGTAATAGTAGCGCCGCTCAGACCGGTGATCAGCACGACAGTCGTTAGCAGCATATTCTGCGCTTTGGAGTAATCGACCTTTTGCTCGACCAGAATACGCAGACCCGAGGCTGCAATAACACCGAACAGCAGCAGTGACACACCACCCATGACCGGGGCCGGAATCGCAGCTACCGTACCGGTAAACGTACCGGAAAAGGAAAGCAGAATCGCGATAATCGCCGCGCCGCCAATTACATAGACTGAGTAAACGCGAGTTAATGCCATAACGCCTATATTCTCGCCGTACGTAGTATTCGGGGTAGAACCGACAAAGCCGGACAGAATCGTGGATACGCCGTTACCCATCAGGGAGCGATGCAGTCCAGGGTCTTTGGACAGATTCTTGCCGACGATATTGCCAGTCACGAGCAGATGCCCGATATGCTCGACAATAACGACGAGCGCAACCGGTATGATCGTCAGAATCACGGACCAGTTAAATGAAGGAGTTACCACATGCGGTACCTGCAGCAGACTGGCTGTGCGGATCGCTGTAGTATCGATCAGTCCAAGCGGGAAAGAAAGGGCGTAGCCCACCACAATACCGATCAGAATATGTATGATTTTGGGGAAACCACGGAAGGTGACGGCACCGATCAGCGTCACACCGAGTGTCACCAGAGACAGTGTAATGACTTTTTTATTGGGCATCCATGTTGCGGCATCTACGCCTGCAGGAGCGATAAATCCGGCCATCTGGGCAGCTACAGGAATCAGCTCCAGACCGATCAGAGCGACAATCGCTCCCATCGCTGCCGGTGGGAATACGATATCAATCCAGCGCGTACCAGCGAATTTGACGATTAATGCTACGATTATAAAGATAATCCCTGTCACAATAAAGGCACCGAGTGCCAGCGAATACCCCTGATCATTATAACCGTGCTGTGTCAGTACAAGGGATACTGGTGCAATAAAAGCAAAGCTGGAACCCAGATAGGCAGGGATTTTCCCCCGGCAGATCCAGATATACAGCAGTGTCCCGATTCCGTTCATTAACAGAATCATTCCCGGATCGACCTTGAACAGATTGGGAACAAGTACGGTACTTCCGAACATGGCAAAAAGATGCTGCAAGCTTAACAGCAACCCTGGCCCAAGCGGCAATTTCTCATTAACCTGAATTTCACGCTGCAATGTATCCACTCCTTCGTCTCTATACTTTCGATTCTCTTCGTTGCATCCTTAATAGCTTAATGAGTTTGCATCGTTTTTTCAATAACGATTTTCAAAAGGGGCTGAATTCTTTATGAACCCTTCATTTAATACGGTTGACGCGGCTATGCGCAAGAGGCATAATTATAGGAAACCCCTTTTAGGGACCTGTTGCCGCAGTAGGATGAACAGGTTCCATTTTGAATTTGTAGGCGGCAGAAGTATTAATATAGAAGCCAAAATTTACAAGAATCCTTATGGTAGCGTACGAAGCTGTCCAAAAAAGCGTTCTACAGGTGTAGAGATAGACTCGTTCTACCATTCATTTTAATAGATATAGACCACTTTCATTACATTTAAGAGAAACACGGCTTAGATGTTATTCATGAATAGAAAGGATACGACAACGATTCCATGGGCATAGAGCGATTACTTGAAAAGGCGTCCGCCTACATTAAAGAGAAGGATCTTGAGCGTATCAAAGAAGCCTATGAGTTTGCCGATCAGGCCCATCATGGACAGGTGCGCAAATCAGGAGAACCTTATATTTTGCATCCATTGGCAGTTGCAGATATCGTCGTTGGTATGGAGATGGATACCATCTCGATCATCGCTGCGCTTCTGCATGATGTTGTTGAAGATACAACCGTATCCCTGGAGGAAATCCGCAGTCGCTTTGGTGATAACTGTGCGATGCTCGTTGACGGCCTGACCAAGCTGGAGCGGATCAAATTCCGTTCCAAGGAAGAACAGCAGAACGAGAACTATCGTAAAATGTTTATCGCCATGGCGCAGGATATTCGCGTTATTGTAATCAAGCTGGCAGACCGTCTGCATAATATGCGTACGCTCAAATACCAGTCCGAAGAAAGCCAGCGCCGTATCGCGTATGAGACACTGGAGATTTTCTGTCCGGTCGCTCATCGCCTCGGTATTTCCGCGATCAAATGGGAAATGGAAGATATCGCACTTCGTTACCTCAATCCCCAGCAGTATTACCGTATTGCCAACCTGATGCACAAGAAACGTGCAGAGCGTGAGCAGTATATCGATAATGTTATTGATCGTATTCGCGAGAAGCTCAAAGAAATGGGCATCGATGCGGATTTGTCCGGACGCCCGAAGCATATTTACAGCGTCTACCAGAAAATGACAACCAAAAACAAGCAGTTTAATGAAATCTATGATCTGCTGGCGATCCGGATTATCGTTGATAATATCAAGGATTGTTATGCAACACTCGGCATTATTCATACATTATGGAAGCCAATGCCGGGCCGGTTCAAAGACTATATTGCAATGCCCAAAACAAATATGTACCAGTCTCTTCATACGACGGTGGTTGGTCCTACCGGAGAACCGACCGAAGTACAAATCCGTACGTGGGATATGCACCGTACAGCAGAGTTTGGTATCGCTGCTCACTGGGCATACAAGGAAGGCTCTACAGGTGGTAATATCGAGAACAAAGTTCCTTTTTTCAAAGAGATTCTGGAGCTTCAGCATGAAGCACAGGATGCATCCGAGTTCGTCGAATCGTTGAAAATGGACTTTTTCTCGGATCTGGTCTTTGTATTTACACCAAAAGGCGAGGTAATCGAGCTGCCAAATGGCTCGGTTCCGCTGGATTTTGCCTACCGGATTCATACCGAAGTTGGTAACCGGACGATTGGAGCCAAGGTTAACGGCCGTATCGTACCGCTGGATCATCGCCTCAAAACCGGTGATATTATCGAAATTCTGACCTCCAAGCATTCTTATGGACCAAGTCAGGACTGGCTGAAAATTGCCCAGTCCTCCCATGCCCGCAGCAAAATCAAGCAGTGGTTCAAAAAGGAAAAACGCGAAGAGAATGTACAAAAAGGCCGGGATGCTCTCGAACGCGAGATGAAGCGTCTCAACCTGGAAGCTTCGGTCTGGCTGACCGATGACAAGCTGTCCGAAGTCGGCAAAAAATTCGCTTTCCATGATATCGAGGATATGCTGTCCGCGATCGGTTTTGGCGGAATTACCGCTGCCCAGATCTGTACGCGTCTCACGGAAAAGATGCGCAGAGAGCAGGAGGAAGCCAGCATTATCGAGTTGACTTCCCAGGTCAAAGAAGTTAAAACAGCGCCGGAACAGCAGAAGCGCAGCCGTCCAACCCATGGTATCAGTATCAAGGGTGTAGACAATCTGCTCGTTCGCTTTGCACGGTGTTGTAATCCGGTACCGGGTGATGATATCGTCGGCTATGTTACACGCGGCCGTGGTGTCTCTATTCACCGTAGCGATTGCACCAATGTACCGGATGTGAGTGACAACAGCGAAGCAGCACGGATCATTGAAGTGGAATGGGAATCTGCTGTGGAAGCGAACTACAACGTGGATATCGAGATTACCGGTCATGATCGCCGCGGCCTGCTGAACGAAGTGCTGCAGACCGTAGCTGAGAGCAAGACCAATATCTCTGCCGTATCCGGACGTTCCGACAAAAATAAAATGGCCATGATTCATATGACTATTATGATTCGCAATACCGATCATTTGCAGTCGGTTGTAGACAAAATCAAGCGCGTGCAGGATGTATATACCGTGCACCGTATTATGCAGTAGAGCAGTTTGGCAAAATGGTTTGATCAGAGGAGCCAATCCCGGTGATACGCGGTGATTGGCTTCTTTGCTACATATTCATCTATACCGAAAAGGAGACAGGAAATATGAGAGTAGTCATCCAGCGCTGCAAGCAGGCATCTGTAACGGTGAACGAAGAGATTGTAGGTCAGATTGGCAAAGGGTTAATGGTACTGGTAGGTGTAACACATGGAGATACGGTGGAAGATGCCCGTTATCTGGCAGGCAAAGTAGCCGGCATACGCATTTTCGAAGATGATCAGGGCAAAATGAATCTGGGTCTGTCCGATATTGGTGGACAGGTACTGTCGGTATCGCAGTTCACCCTGTATGGAGATTGCCGCAAAGGCAAGCGCCCGAGCTTTATCGAAGCTGCACGGCCGGAAGCAGCTATTCCTGTGTACGAAGCGTTCAACCAAGCGCTGCAAGAGCAGGGACTGGATGTAGAGACAGGCATATTCGGCGCAGATATGGATGTGTCGCTGACCAACTGGGGACCGGTTACACTGATTGTTGACAGTCCAGCCAGAATGACCGAATAATAAACAAGTTCAGACATAGAATTAATAAATATCAGCAAAATGAAAAATAACTGCACACAACAACTATGTTCCCAAAAAAACGCAGCAAAAAAGGTCTCTCTGAATGTTTTGTGTTCAGCGGGACCTTTTTTGTATGGATTGCTCTGTATAAGTAGTTTGCAGTTTGACCAAATAGCTCATTCCTTTTACATTATACTCTTGTTGTAGTGTTATCTGTTCTTGTATTTCGGGAAGAAGACAAGAATTTCAGACAGTACAGGGCACACAAACCTACGACAACATAGATGATTCGGGACAGGATGGAATCTTGCCCTCCGAAAATGGAAGCAACGAGGTCGAATTGGAAAAGACCTACCAGCAGCCAGTTAATACCACCCACGATCAGCAGAATCAGCGCAACAATGTCCAGAGTTCTCATTAGACTTCACCTCCTATTATGTTAAATGTTAGCAGTCGTTGACAATGTTAATATACCCTATTGCAGAGCTCCGAATCATTTCTGTATAACTGTTTAGATCAGCCTTGAAACCGGGTAATAACAGAGCGATCACCTCTATCCAGTACAAAAATAGAGGAACTGAAAATACTATGCATAAGCCTTGAAAGGAGAACTATCCCATGAGTAAAATCGCCTTTTTATTAGCAAATGAATTCGAAGACTCCGAAATGCAGGTGCCTTATGATGAATTGAAAAAAGCAGGCCACGAAGCCGATATCATCGGTCTTGAAAAAGGCCAAAAGGTAACCGGCAAAAATGGCAAAGCCGAATATACAATTGAAAAAGCTATTACCGAAGTAAGTGCATCCGATTATGATGCGCTGGTGATTCCAGGTGGTTCTTCACCGGAAGCGCTGCGTCTGGACCCGAATGTACTGAACTTTGTTACCGAAATCAACAACGCCAAAAAAACAATCGGTGCGATCTGCCACGGTCCACAAATCCTGGCAAGTGCCAATCTACTGGAAGGCCGTACGATTACTTCATATCCACCGCTTAAAGTGGATATGATCAACGCTGGCGCTACTTTCAAAGACGGAGAAGCGATTGTAGACGGCAACTTCATTACATCGCGTACTCCGGATGATGAACCTGCCTTTGTACGTGAATTGTTGAAAGTACTGTAAAAGGACTAACTGGTGCTATTTATATAGTGTCCACAGTCACAAAGCAGTCAGTCTGTGATGAAGATCATCCGCATTTTGTAAGCCTATCAAATAAAATACTGGGCAGAATTACGATTCTGCATACAGTAAGGAGGCCATTATTATGACCAAACATATTCAGGCTTATTTCCGTACCGAAGATCAGGCAGAGAGTGCCAGAACATCGATTCAGACGTTTGATGCCAAAAATCTGGAAGTCGGTCGTCTGGACAAGCAAATCAGTCAGGGAAGCCGGGTAATGGTTCCACTGCTGCCGCTTAATGCAGGAGCAGGTGGAGTAACCGGTAATTCCGCAGGTGTATCCGGTGGAGCGGGCCCGGGAACGATTATCCCGCCAACTGCTATTATCGACAATGACGGCAAGCGTAACGAAGTCACAGATGACGATACTGCGGTGCGTCATGATAATGATGACACAGACGCATGGAGTGCCATCAATGCGACTGACAAAGATTATGATGATCTGAAGTATGTATTGTCCGCTACCGTTATGGAATCGGATGTAGAGAATGTTGTACAAAAGCTGCGTACCAATAATGCTTTTGTCGAGATTCTCGAATAGTCGGAGAAACCGAACAGACATTGTATGAACAGAGGGATTTACAGCGGCAATAACCAGGTAATGGGGAATGAGAAGCTGTGAGAAAACAATCGGTATACGCCGTTTTTACACAGGTTTTACCTATTGTAATAGAACTGTAATATAGGAAACATCTTTTCTTAATAATCAGCCTCTATAATGAACCTATGACCCCCTTTTAACATACTATGTTGGCCTGCAGCCCGTTGCTGCAGGTTTTTTTCTGTGCTTCTGGCAGCTTACTTGTACGAAAGGTATTGACTTTAACACAGCGGTTCATTAAAATCGTTAAATATAACATCGTGCTGACTTTGTGATCAACATAGCAGAGGACGATGATTGTGCAATTGAATGAATGATTCATGGACGGGAAAAGTATCATCGGTACTGTACAGTTCCTTTACCGGAAAAGAGAGGCATTCCCTTGGGCTGCAAGGAATCCCTGGACAACGATGTGAAAAGACCTCCCCGAGAACATGATGTGAAAGATGGAAAAGCGTATCCTGCCTGCAGCAGATTCTGCTCATGGTACCGAGACATTCCGTAATTTCGGAAAAGCTCGATCCGCTTTTGGAATCCAAGTAACTTCATGCGTAGTCAGCGGGCGTTAACCGCTTAATGAAGCGAATGTATACCGGTAAAGTCATTTGAAATACCGGACTGCCGCTGTACTTGCTGCCTGATTTCGATCGTATAGGTGCATACAGCAAAAGTAAAGGCAGCTGCATTCGAAATGTGGGTGGCACCACGGGTGAATGGTATATCCAGTCCCTCGTCCCTGTTTGTTTACGAACAGTGACGTGGGGCTTTTTTGTGCTTTTTTATAAAGTCAGTATCCGCAGTCACTGGATGAGTCGAATGAAGGAGGAGATCGTATGGCATTTCAAAAACCAACAGGCACACAGGACTTCTTGCCAGGCAAGGTAGAAAAGTGGCAGTATGTCGAAGAGAAAGCAAGAGATTTGTGCAGAAGATTCAATTATCGCGAGATCCGCACACCATTGTTCGAACAAACCGAGCTGTTCCAGCGCGGTGTGGGCGAGACGACGGATGTCGTACAAAAGGAAATGTATACCTTTGAAGATAAAGGCGGCCGTAGCATGACGCTTCGTCCGGAAGGTACCGCCGGCGTTGTACGTGCTTATGCAGAGAATAAACTGTACGGCGAGCCGGATGTTACCAAGCTGTATTACATGGGGCCTATGTTCCGTTACGAGCGTCCGCAGGCTGGTCGTTACCGTCAGTTCCACCAGTTCGGAGTGGAAGCATTCGGTTCGGTTGATCCGGCGATCGATGTAGAGATTATCGCGCTCGGTCTGCAATTTTTCAAAGAGCTGGGTCTGCAGGGCGTATCGGTCGAGATTAACTCGGTAGGTACATCGGAGACACGCGCAGCCTATAATGAAGCGCTGCTGGGCTTCCTTCGTCCAATGAAAGATACACTGTGCAGAGACTGTCAGCAGCGGATGGAACGTAATCCAATGCGCGTGCTTGACTGCAAAGTGGATCAGGATAAATTTGTCGGTGCACCGTCTATTCTGGACAGTCTGGATGAAGAGAGCAGCTCTTACTTCCAGCGTGTACAGGATTACCTGACAGCGATGGACGTGGAATTTACAGTGAATGAGCGTCTGGTACGCGGCCTGGATTACTACACGCATACGGCTTTTGAGTACAAAGCGCAGGGAATCGGCGCGATTGATACCATCGGCGGCGGTGGACGGTATAACAAGCTGGTATCCGAAGTTGGCGGACCGGAACAGCCGGGAATCGGCTTCGGTATTGGGCTGGAGCGTCTGCAGTTGATTCTGGAAAGTCAGGGCGTGGAAGTGCCTGCCATCAAGCGTCTGGATATTTATCTGGTGGCACTGGGTGAAGCGGCAGAGCAGGAGACCGTTCGTCAGCTGTTCAAGTTGCGTACACTGGGCTTCTCGGCGGAACGGGATTATCTGGGACGCAAGATGAAAGCACAGATGAAATCGGCCGATCGCTTCCAGGCGCGTTATACGGCTATTCTCGGCGAGGATGAGCTGGCTAACGGCGAGATTGCACTGAAATCGATGGATACCGGAGAGCAGCAAAATGTGAAGCTGGACGAGCTGGCGGATCATTTGAAATAAAAAAAGCACAGAATGAGCTATCGCTGTACCAGGGCATACGCTCTGCTGCAGTGATAGTGTCCATACTTAATTATTTACAATCAAAGGAGACGATAACATGCTAAGGACTCATAAATGCGGTCAACTGACTGCAGCGAACATCGGCGAGACAGTAACACTGAACGGTTGGGTACAGACCCGTCGTGACCTGGGAGGCGTACTGTTTATTGATCTGCGCGACCGCAGCGGATTGGTACAGATCGTATTTAACCCATCCTTCTCCGGGGATGCCCTGCAGGTAGCAGACCGTGTACGCAGTGAATATGTACTGGCTGTCAAAGGTGAAGTTGTACGCCGCGAAGAAGAAACGATCAACCCGAATATGGAAAATGGTGATATTGAAGTACGTATTACCGAAATCGAAGTCATGAACGCCGCCAAAACACCTCCATTCTTTATTGAAGATGGCGTGGAAGTAGACGAATCCCTGCGTCTGAAATATCGTTATCTGGATCTGCGTCGTCCGGAAATGCAAAAAACACTGATGCTGCGCTCCAAAGCAACCAAGATTTTCCGTGACTTCCTGGACGAGAACGGCTTTATCGATGTCGAAACACCGATTCTGACCAAGAGTACTCCGGAAGGCGCCCGCGACTATCTGGTACCAAGCCGTGTGCACGAAGGTGAATTCTATGCGCTGCCACAGTCTCCGCAGATCTACAAGCAGCTGCTGATGGTGAGCGGACTGGAGCGTTACTACCAGATCGCCCGTTGTTTCCGTGATGAGGATCTTCGTTCCGACCGTCAGCCGGAATTTACCCAGGTCGATATCGAGACTGCCTTTATGGATCGTGACGAGCTGCTGGGCATGATGGAGCAGCTGATGGTGAAGCTGTTCAAAGAAACAATCAATGTAGATATCCCGGTACCGTTCCAGCGTATTACCCATGCGGAAGCGATGGACAAATACGGTTCGGACAAACCGGATCTGCGCTTTGGCCTGGAACTGGTCAATGTCAGCCATATCGTAGCAAGCAGCGGTGCCAAAGTATTCGCATCCGTAATCGAAAAAGGCGGCGAAGTCAAAGTACTGAACGCCAAAGGCTGCGGTACATGGACTCGTAAAGAGATCGACAGCCTGGAGCCTTATGCGAAGCGCTACGGTGCCAAAGGTCTGGCATGGATTCAGATCAAAGAAGGCGAATTTAAAGGCCCTATCGTGAAATTCCTGAGCGAAGGCGAAATTCAGCAAATTCGCGAAGCCACCAATGCAGAAGAAGGCGATCTGCTGCTATTCTCCGCCGATACCAAACAGGTTGTCGCTGATGTACTCGGCGCAATGCGCGTGAAAATCGGACGTGATCTGGGTCTGATCGATGACAATGTATACAAATTTGCATGGGTCGTAGACTTCCCGCTGTTCGGTTACGACGAAGATGCCAAACGTTATGTGGCTGAACATCATCCGTTCACACGTCCTTACGAAGAAGATCTGGAACTGTTCAACACCGATCCAGGCAAAATTCGTGCCCAGGCGTACGATATCGTTCTGAACGGTTATGAAGTGGGCGGCGGTTCCCAGCGTATCTACAAACGCGAACTGCAAGAGCAAATGTTCGAAATGCTCGGATTCACACCGGAATCCGCGCGTGAGCAGTTTGGTTTCCTGATGGATGCATTCGAATACGGTACGCCTCCACACGGTGGTATTGCATTCGGTCTGGACCGTCTGATCATGCTGCTGGCAGGACGCACCAACCTGCGTGAGACTATCGCATTCCCGAAAACAGCCAGCGCTACCGATCTGCTGATGAACGCTCCCGCACCGGTAGATGGAGCACAGCTGGATCAGCTGCATATCCGTTTGGCACCGCCAAAGCCAGTGGTAGATAAAAACTGAGGCAGGTAAATACCCTTTAAGCACGACCACCAGAATGATCTTCTGCTGCAAAGGTGTGTGATGCACCATTTGCAGCAGTTGTTTTGTGTAGGGAGTCGAAGACAGTACAGAAGGTGAAAGGAGCGAATCATGATGTTGAATCAATTTTCACGTACCGAGCTGGCTTTTGGACCGGAAGGTATTGAAGTTATGAAAAACAGTACAGTCGCTGTACTCGGTATTGGCGGCGTGGGTTCTATTGCCGTAGAAGCACTGGCGCGTACCGGTGTCGGCAAAATTATCCTGATTGACAAGGATGTTGTTGATATTACCAATATCAATCGCCAGATCCATGCCCTGACCACTACTGTGGGACAGAAAAAAGCAGATCTGATGGTCGATCGGGTAAAACTGATTAATCCGGAATGTGAAGCGATTGCCCTGAATATGTTTTACACCGAAGAAACGTATGAAGAGCTGTTCAAATATGACCTGGATTATGTGGTGGATGCTTCGGATACGATCATTTACAAAGTGCATTTGATCAAAGAATGTCTGCGTCGCAAAATTCCGATTATCTCCAGTATGGGAGCTGCCAACAAAGTCGATCCGACACTGTTCCAGGTAGCCGATATTTCCAAAACCCATATGGACCCGATTGCCCGCGTCGTACGTACCAAGCTACGCAAAGATGGTATCCATAAAGGTGTTAAAGTCGTCTTCTCGACCGAGCAGCCTAAAAAGCCGCGTCAGGATGTCACCGAGAAGATCGTTCCCGAGAATGCACCGGAAATCCGTAAAGCACAGCAGCCACCAGCAAGTAATGCTTTTGTGCCGCCTGTGGCAGGACTGATTATGGTGAGTGTAGTCGTCAAGGAAATGCTGGCCAAGCACGGTATTGAAATTTAATGTAATGGCAGTGGATACACTTACTGCCCCAGGTTATCAGAGCGTGCCTGTCCATTCGCGGAAGGCACGTTTTTTTGGGCTGGAAGTCATTCGTAAATTCCTGTGTGGGCAGATGTGGATAAAAATCTATTGCATCTGGCTATAAAGTCCGGCGATTCACAACCGAAGATTATTCATATACATGCAAAAAGTTATACATTAGAAAATGTCTGCAAGCCCTGGTCGTTGGCTTGACTTGGCTTAGCTTGGCTTGGCAGACAGATTATCTCTGTTACAGGGGCTAATCATACAGAGAGGGAGTTATATGATGCGTGAGAAGTTACAGCGGATGCTGGGCTTTATGCCGGCCCGTGATGTGCTGCGCAAAGAAATACTGGCCGGTGTCGTCGCTTATTTTGCCGTCGTCTATATTGTACTGGTCAATGCCACGATTCTGTCCGACGCAGGCATTCCGCTCAAGGCAGGAATGGCAGCGACGCTATTGATTTCCATTATCAGCTGTTTGGTAATCGCTTTCCTCGGCAAGTCGCCAATTATTGTTGTTCCGGGTATGGGAGTCAATGCCTTTTTCACCTATACGCTAGTACGATCGATGGGACTCAGCTGGCAGGAAGCGCTGATGGTTGTCACGGTGTCGGGCTTGTTATTTGCCATAGTGGCGTTTACATCCCTGCACCGGCTAATCAGTCAGGCGATTCCGGCTATGCTGCAGCTGGGAATCACAGTAGGGATTGGATTGTTCCTGACTTTTGTCGGTCTGCAAAAAAGCGGTATTGTAATCGCGCACCAGACGACCTTTGTCACGATTGGTCATTTTAATGATCCACAGGTTATCGTATCCTGTGTAACTCTGCTGGTCGCTGTAGTACTTGTTATTCGCAATGTTCCCGGTGGACTGCTGATCAGTATTCTGTTCGGGACGATTATGGCACATCTGCTCGGTGTGGGCAGTGCGGCGAATATCGGAGACGGCAGTGTAATCTCGGCGTATACGCCTTTATTCGGTGCGTTTACGCTGGAAGGAATGCTTCGTTTGCCGTTCTGGATCGCCGTATTCCTGCTGCTGCTGATTCTTGTATTTGAAAACATCGGGTTAATAGGTGCGCAGACCGATATGGCCAAACGTCCGGAGACGTTCAAGGGCAGTCTGCGGGCATTGTCCATCTCCAATATCCTGGCGGGTCTGATCGGCTCCAGTCCGACAGTCGCAGCTGCAGAATCCACTGCCGGTATCGCAGCAGGCGGACGCACGGGTATTACACCGCTGATCACGGCCGTATTGTTCGGCGCGACTTTCTTCTTTATTCCGTGGCTTGGCTATATTCCGGACAGTGCACTGGCACCGGTGCTGATCGTAATTGGAGCAATGATGACGCAGGCGATCCAGGAGATCAAGTTCAGCAATTTTGCTGACTCGTTCCCGGCGTTTCTGATCATCGTCATGATTCCGTTTACGTACAGTATTGTCGACGGTATGGCATTTGGCTTTATTGCTTATCCGGTGGTGAAGTTAGCACAGGGTAAAGGCAGAGAAGTACCAAAGATTCTGTACGGTATCGCAATTTTGTTCCTGGCCAATTTTGTGGTCAATGCGCTGCTCTAGGCAAAAATAAGGATTGGGCGAAAGGATGGAATACATCGGATAGATGGTATTTCCACGTATTTTTGCTGGTATTTCCATTCTTGCTGTGATATATTGAAATTCCTTTGTTCATGGTAAAAACTATAAACAGAAGCGCTAACATACAAGAGTACATCAGGCACAGCCCGGTCATATCGAAGACCGGGAATGACTGGTGTGCTCTTTGCTTGTTATTGCCGGACAAAGAGACCCAAGCATTTCTTAGGAGGTAACTGAAATTGGAAAAGGATTTTCAAAGTGCCTATCAAGAAGAGAAGCACAAGCTGCAGCATACACTGGATGAGGTCGATGCACAGCTGAACCGGCTGCAGCAGATTCCCGTCTATACCGGACATGACTTTACCGAACAGGTACTCGAAGCCGGACGTGAAGAGCAGCGGAAGACTCTGGCAAAAAGCGCACGTGAACCTTATTTTGGACGGCTTGATTTTGCGGAAAATGGCAGCGGTGAACGTCAGCCGCTCTATATCGGCAAAGTAGGTGTTGGCAAATCGGAGATTGATGACCAGCCGCTGGTAGTGGACTGGCGCGCACCGGTTGCCAGCCTGTTTTATTCCTTTACCGGTGGCGAAGAAATGGCGGAATATGAGTCACCGGAAGGTCTGATCGAAGGCCTGGTGTATCTGAAACGCAATATCGTAATTCGTCAACGTCTGCTGGAACGGCTGGCTGATACCTATGACCGGGAAAGTACAGAGCCGGTCGTGACGGACGAATTCCTCGTCTACCGGCTCGGTGAAAACAAAGACAACAAACTGCGGGATATCGTCTCTACGATTCAGGCCGAACAGGACCGGATTATCCGGGCAGTGAAAAATACTGCCCTGGTTATTCAGGGCGTCGCCGGCAGCGGGAAGACGACTGTCGCGCTGCACCGGCTGGCTTTTCTGCTGTATCAGTATCAGGAGCAGGTATCCGCAGAGAAAATGATTATTTTTGCACCGAATAATATGTTCCTTGATTATATCTCGGAAGTACTGCCGGAGCTGGGAGTAGGCGATATCCAGCAGAGTACATTTGCCGATTGGGCGCAGAGTATTCTGGACAGTGATATCCGGCTCATCCCTGCTTCGGAGACGTATGAATACTGGTTCGAATCGCCAGACCGACCGGAAGTCAGCGAAGAGACGCCATCGCGATTCAAAGGTTCGATTGGCTTTATGAAGCTGGTTCGGGAATTTGTCGAGCGGCTGGAAAGGACAGCCGTGCCGGAAATGGACTTCAGTCCATGGGATGGTGCGGTACTGAGCAGGGATGAGATTATGGACTGGTTCAGTAATGAATACCGCCATTATCCACTCGCCAAGCGCAAAGAGCGGGTGATCGCCCGTATTCATCGCTGGGTAGAGATGAGACTCAAAAAGGCCCCTTCTGAAGCGATTCGCAAAGAGCGCAAGAAAAAAGCATCCCAGCGCGAGAAATCGTACGGTAATAAATGGCCCAAATACGAACCGCTGGCACTGTACAAGCAGCTGTTCAAAACCGGCAAAATTACCGGCGATGCCGAAAGTCTGGCAGCCGTATGGGAACAGATTCCAGCTCCGATTCTCAAAAGCGTATCCGCCGAGCTCAAAAAAGACCGGATTCGGGATGAAGATCTGCCGGCGCTCGTCTATATTCATACCCTGCTGAATGAAATGGATGGCAGCCGTCGATTCGACCATGTGGTTATCGATGAAGCCCAGGATTTCTCGCCATTTCATGTGGCACTGCTGGATCTGTATGTACGCGGCAGTTCCTTTACGATTCTGGGCGATCTGTCCCAGGGAATCCATGCTTACCGCGGAGTACAGGCATGGGAAGAAATGAGCAGTCTGTTCCCGGAAGAAAATACCGACTATTTCCCACTGACCCGAAGCTACCGGTCAACGATGGAAATTATCGAATTTGCCAATATCATTCTGGAACGCGGGGTACGTAACGGCATTACGGCTGTACCAGTCTTCCGCAGCGGCGATCCGGTTCGTATGCTGGAATGTACGCCGGACAATCGCCCGGCAGTTATTGCCGATTACTGGCAGCAGCTTCAGGCGAAGGATTATCGCACAACCGCAATCCTGACCCGTACCCTGCATGAAGCGCAAGCGCTGCATGAACAGCTTACCGCAGCCGGTCTTGATATCCATCTGATCGACGGCGGCAAAGCTGCTTATCAGGGGGGACACTCGATCCTGCCGGTCTATCTGTCCAAAGGGTTGGAATTCGATGCGGTTATCGTTACCGATGTAGACACCGACCATTACCGGAATGACTCCTGGGATGCCAAGCTGCTCTATGTCGGCTGCACCCGTGCACTGCACGAACTGTGGCTGCTGCATGGAGAACAGCTGCCGGAGTATGTGACTGCCGAAGCGGATCAGTCAGCAGCCCAATAATTCGTCATTAGCATTCACTAAGCGTTTTGTCGATATTGCTTTTCTACATTATCTCATCCTACAAATAGAAATAAATAATATTTCCCTGATTGTGCGTAACAGCCGAGAGGTTCCAGTGTTTACTGGAGCCTCTTCTTTTTCATTTATACACTTCAGTGGTAAAATATATAGGTTGATCTTTATAACTATCATACAAATATCTCTGAACAGGTAATCGATTCTAAATGATGTCTGTCTACCTGATAAAACAAATTCGTATCTACAAAGTATACCCAGGAGCATAGCGCAGAGAAGAGAATTTTATCCAGGATCGACCTTTGTGAATAAAGACGCATCGCTGTAAGCAGTTGTTCCAGATCTCTATTCTTAACGGGAAGGCGTGATAGAGTCTCTTCCCGGAGCGATTGAAATATACACTGATAATTTATCAAGCCAATCATACACTAACCAAAGACAGGATGTGATCCTTATGGATTTGTTTTCCTTTAACGAGAATAGCAATACCGGCTCGGACGGAATGGGCGTGCTCGCCGACCGGGTACGTCCACAATCGCTGGACGAATATATCGGTCAGGAAGATATCGTAGGACCGGGCAAGCTGCTGCGCCGTGCGATCGAAGCGGATCAGGTCACTTCCATTATCCTCTACGGGCCACCGGGCTGCGGCAAGACTACACTCGCTCATATCATATCCAAACATACCAAGGGCGAATTTGTCCGTCTCAATGCAGTCGATGCGACAGTCAAAGAAGTACGCGAAGTGATTGAGCGTGCCCAGACGAACAAGTCGCTGTATGGCACCAAAACGATCCTGTTTCTGGATGAGGTGCACCGGTTCAACAGCTCCCGTCAGGATGCACTGCTGCCGGCTGTAGAGAAAGGTACGATTATTTTTATCGGGGCGACGACCGAGAATCCTTTTCATTATGTAAATGGTGCCCTGATGAGCCGCTCGACGCTGTTCCAGCTGCATCCCCTCACCAAGGAGCATTCCCTGATCGCTATGCGCCGTGCTCTGGATGATCCGGAAAAAGGCTTGGGCTTTATGAAGCTGCAGGTGGATGAAGCTGCACTGGATCATATCGCTTCAATGGCGAATGGAGATATCCGCCGTGCGCTGAATGCACTGGAACTGGCAGCACTCACTACACCGCCAGAGGTAGACGGCACGATTCATCTGACGCTGGACGTAGCGGAAGAGTCGATCCGCCGTCCGACCGTGCGTGCGGATGAATCAACCCAGTATGATGTATTGTCCGCTTTTCATAAAAGTATCCGCGGTTCCAGTGATGCGGCGTTGTTCTGGTTCCTGTATGCGGTAGAGAAGCTGGGTATGGACCCAATGACCTTTATCCGGCGCCTGATTGCTGCCAGCAGCGAAGATATTGGGCTGGCCAATCCGCAGGCGATGGTGCAGGCACTAGGCGCACTGGATGCTTACCGGACCAATGGCTGGCCGGAAGCCAAGCTGAATATTGCACAGGCCATTCTATTTGCGGTCGAGAGTCCCAAGTCCAATGCTGTCTATACGGCGATCTCCCGCGCGATGTCTGCCATGGATGAGATCAAATCTGCCGAGGTGCCGCTGCATCTGCGCGATACCCATTACAAAGGCTCTGCCCAGCTCGGTCACGAAGGATACAAATATCCGCATAATTTCCCGAATCATTATGTAGAGCAGGAATACCTTCCCAAAAATCTGTCCCGGCGTGTATTCTACAAAGCGACCGATCAGGGCAATGAATCCAAAATCCGGCTGAATCAAGAACGGCGCAGAGGAACTACCTAAGCACTTCTGGAGAGGCATTTACACCGGTACCGGAATAGGCTATATTGTAAATAATTGAATCGGTGATGGAGTTCGCCGTTAACCGCTGGCATAATAATCAGCTGATGACTCCTACCTGTTGAGCCAACGTATGATACGGCTCTATTCAGGTAGGAGTCATTTTTTGTGGAAAAGGAGAATGAAAAATCATGCTTTATGTACTTGTAGCTCTGTTTGGCGTACTGGGCGCGGTATGCCGCTATCTGATCAGCGTGCTAATCCCGAATCATGGATTTCCGCTGGCGACACTGCTGATCAATCTGGCAGGCTCTTTTCTGCTGGCTGTAATCATGAAGTATCTATCCCGGCTGCCCCGGTTCTCACCCATGCTTATTACAGCGATAGGAACAGGCTTTGTCGGTTCATTTACCACGTTCTCGACATTCAGTGTAGAGAGTATCCAGATGATCGAGAAGCAGTGGTACGGATTCGCTGCGCTGTATATTATGATCAGTCTGGTTGGTGGCCTGCTGGCTTCCCGGCTGGGCTTTTACCTGAGTGAACGCTGGTTGAAGCGGGAGGAGGCACCGCATGTTCGTTAATATTGTACTGGTTGCGTGCGGAGCCGTATTGGGTGTACTGACCCGGCTGCTCTTGTCCAATTGGATCAAGCGTAAATGGCCGATGGATTTTCCGCTGGCGACATTTCTGATCAATCTCACCGGGTCCTTTTTGCTGGGATTGCTGGTTGGGTCTGGTGCAGACAGCCATATACAGCTGCTGATCGGCACCGGGTTTATAGGCAGCTATACCACATTTTCCACCTTCAAACTGGAAAGTATCGAACTGCATCTCAAAAAGAAGCACACTACGCTGTTCAGCTACCTGGGGCTATCCTACGTGTGCGGTATTCTACTGGCAGGACTGGGTATCCTGCTTGGTCATCTTTATTTATAAAATAGAACAAAGCCAGTTCGTCAGACCGCCTATCCAACTGCGCATAGCAAAAAAAACGCATACCAAAAGCTTCCTTATCCATAACCGGAGAGGAAGCTTTTTAATAATCATGTAAATGTTAAAATGAAATAAGTAAAATAAACAGGATTTTTCAGGGAAAGAAATTTTGTTCAAGCGCTTTGCAGACAGTCTGTTCTCACGTCATATGATGCGACCTGTTTAGGCTATCTTCATTTGTAAGCAGCAATAAAGTGTCCGTCAATCTATAGAAAAAATCGATTCTGTTCGTCTTATTCTATCCTGACTGCTGTTTACTGCCCCGGATAAACAAAAGAAGCCATTCGTGCGTATTTGCTCAACTCTTCCTCGATCCGCAGGAACTGATTGTACTTGGCTACGCCTTCGGTACGTGCTACAGCGCCGGTCTTGATCTGTCCTGCACTCATACCGGTAGCAAAATCAGCGATAAAAGTATCTTCTGTATCCCCGGAGCGGTGAGAGATCATCGTCGTATAGCCGGCCTGTCTTGCTATTTTGATCGCTTCCATAGATTGGGATACGGTGCCAATTTGATTCGGTTTGATCAGAATAGAGTTGCCGATTCGCTTGCGGATGCCTTCACGGAAAATCGATGGGTTGGTAACGAAAATATCATCGCCGACCAGCTGCACACGCTGTCCGAGGCGCTGGGTCATCGCCTGCCAGCCGCTTTCATCCTTTTCCGACATGCCATCCTCTATAGAAATCACCGGGTATTTCTCTATCAGCTGTTCATAATAATCACTCATCTCACTGCCGGTCCACTGGTTTCCTTCAAAATGATATAGCCCGTCCCGGTAAAATTCACTTGCTGCCGGATCAAGTGCAATCGCAATATCTTTGCCCGGTTCATAACCTGCCTGCTGAATAGCTTCTACCATCAACTGAACAGCTTCTTCGCTGGAATTCAGCTGGGGCGCGAATCCACCTTCGTCGCCTACCGAAGTAGCGAGTCCGCGAGCAGACAGGAGAGAGCCAAGCATATGATACGTCTCAACGACCCGTTCCATCGCTTCACGAAAATGCACAGCACCTATCGGCGTAATCATAAATTCCTGAATCGCGATGCCGGTCTTTGCATGCTTGCCACCATTTATAATATTGAAAAAAGGAAGCGGCAGTTCGCTGTCCACTCCGCCCAGATAACGGTAAAGAGGCATTCGCTGCGATTGCGCTGCTGCGCGACATACCGCCATCGATACACCGAGAATCGTATTGGCACCGAGCCGCGATTTATTCGGCGTTCCGTCCAGATCGATCATCACCTGATCGACAGCCGCCTGATCAAAAGGTGAGTGGCCTTTGAGCGCTTCGGCAATCGTTTCATTTACATGGCGCACCGCCTGAAGCACACCTTTACCGCCAAGCCGTTTGCCGCCGTCCCGCAGTTCTACCGCTTCATGTTCACCTGTGGATACACCGGAAGGAACCGCTGCCCGTCCCCAGGTACCGTCACCGAGCAGTACATCCACTTCCAGAGTAGGATTACCGCGAGAATCAAATATTTCCCTTCCTTGCATCGCGCAGATTGTAGCATTGGGCATAATGGGAAACCTCCTGTAGATAGGATGCTGGAGCTGGAACAACGAATGATAAACGAATGTTTAATCAAAGGAGAGAGTGGAAGAAAAGTAATCCGATCCATATACATAATAATTATCCCGAAAAAGGTTTATGCCTATCACGACAAAAACGTTAATCCGTAAAAGTAAAAGTAAAATTTAGAAGTAACTACGTCAATAAATACAAAACGCTCCCTGAACTGTACACCAATCTCCAAAATCAGAGCATGGTATCAGCAGGGAGCGCTGTTTTCAATACAAGGTATATCTCAGGAATACATTCTGTCCAACCAACAATCAACCGTTACTCTCCCTGTATTTGTTTTACACGATCTATCTCCATGCCAAACGATAAAACAGGAAAAAAATGGATTTGATTACGGTTTTGCCAAGCAGCATTTTGGAAATGCACTGCAACTGTCGAAATACAATTACACAAGCGCCTCATAAGGCACTTTTTCCACAACATCAATTGTACCGCCACCCAGACACAGATCGCCGTCATAGAATACGACTGCCTGTCCCGGTGTGATAGCTTTTTGCTGTACATCGAATTGTACATGCACGGTTCCGTCTTCCTGCCAGGTCAGGGTTACGCCCTGATCCGGTTGGCGGTAACGGAATTTGGCAGCACATGTAACTGTAGTGCCGGCTGCCGGTGTAGAGCCGTCGATCCAGTTCACGCCGGAAGCGATCAGACCGGTCGAGTAGAGGCTTGGATGAGCGTCACCCTGTACGACGTACAAAATGTTCTTTTCCAGATCCTTGTCGGCCACGAACCATGGATTACCATTGCCCGAACCGCCGATTCCCAGTCCCTGACGCTGTCCGAGTGTGTAGTACATCAGACCGTCATGTCTGCCTTTGACTTCACCAGTAGCGATATCGACCATTTCGCCAGATTTGGCAGGCAGATAATTGCTCAGGAATTCACGGAAATTGCGTTCCCCGATAAAGCAGACACCGGTGCTGTCTTTTTTCTTGGCGGTATACAGATTGGCTTCGGCTGCGATACGGCGTACTTCCGGTTTCGGCAGATGGCCGATCGGGAACATCGCTTTGGATAGCTGCTGCTGGCTGAGTGCATTGAGGAAATACGTTTGATCCTTGTTGTTATCCACGCCACGCAGCAGTTTGTATTGTCCGTCTTCTTCAATAACACGCGCATAATGGCCTGTCGCTACATAATCGGCGCCCAGATCCATCGCCTTGTTCAGGAATTCGCCGAACTTGATTTCACGGTTGCACATAACGTCTGGATTCGGCGTGCGTCCGCGCTTGTACTCATCCAAGAAATAGGAGAATACTTTGTCAAAGTATTCCTTTTCAAAATTCACGGTGTAATAAGGAATGCCGATTTGTTCGCAGACACGGCGTACATCTTCTGCATCGTCCTCAGCGGTACAATTCCCGAATTCATCGGTATCATCCCAGTTTTTCATAAAAATACCGATTACGTCGTAGCCCTGCTCCTTGAGCAGCAGCGCAGTGACGGAAGAGTCGACGCCGCCGGACATACCGACGACGACACGTGTATCTGATATTGCTTTGGTCATGGCTGATCACTTCCCTGATAAAAGAATTGGGCTGTCTCCCGGACAGCTCTATATGTCGTTAAAACTCGAATAATGAATAATTTCCCATACCCTGCATATCTATGTTACGATAGGTAAGAATAAAGATCGGAATACACTGAATTATTGAAAGTGCGTAACGGATATGCAACTGCTAATTATAATTCCTCTTACTAAATAAAGCAATAATCTTTCGTGATTTTGGTCAAATCTAAGATGAGGTGTTCTTAATGAAAATTTCAACCAAAGGACGTTATGGTCTGACAATTATGATGGAGCTGGCCGGCCGTTTTGGCGAAGGTCCAACTTCCCTCAAAAGTATCGCCGAGAAAAACCAGCTGTCCGAGCATTATCTGGAGCAATTGATTGCACCGCTACGTAATGCCGGTCTGGTCAAAAGTATCCGTGGTGCCTACGGCGGCTATATTTTGTCCCGCGAACCGGAACAGATTACAGCCGGTGAAGTTATCCGCGTACTGGAAGGTCCGATTTCGGTCGTTGACTTTACCGATGAGGATGTAGCGGCCAAGCGTCATCTGTGGATGCAGATTCGCGATGCTATTGCAGGCGTTATCGATTCCACGACCCTGCAGGACCTGATCACTTACCGTGAACAGGGGCAGGAAGACAACTACATGTTCTACATCTAAAGCCAGTCATATCCTGACCGGTAACGAGATACCCTGCCGGATGCACCGGAGCGCTGAATAGAGGCGGCTTCGGACATTCGGCAGCTGTAGCATAACGGATAACGGAAGGGTACATTGCCTAATCAGGCTACCCCTTCCGTTTTTTGTCGTTCTGCTGAATACTACCGACGTTATTGATTTAATTAATATATATTTAAGTGTTTGTTCCTAAATTTACCATCTCCCATGAAAGTTCAGGTGACTATATAATGAAATCTATTTATCTTGATCATGCCGCTTCAACCCCGGTTCATCCGGAGGTAGCTCAGACGATGGTGGAAGTAATGACAGGAACGCATGGCAATGCATCCAGCGTGCACTCTTTTGGCCGCGCAGCCAAGCGGATTGTCAGCAGTGCGCGCGACAATATCGCTGCCCGTTTGGGGTGTCATCCCAACGAACTGGTATTCACTGCCGGTGGCACCGAGAGTGATAATATGGCGCTGTTTGGAACTGCCGAAGCTCTCAGAGAGCAGGGACGTCATATTATTACTTCACAGATCGAGCACCATGCTGTTCTGCATGCGTGCGCAGCACTGGAGAGCCGCGGTTATGAAGTGACCTATCTGCCTGTAGATGCGACCGGTCGCGTAAATCCCGATGATGTACAGGCCGCGATTCGCCCGGATACCATTTTGATCAGTATTATGTTCGGCAATAATGAAGTCGGTACACTGCAGCCGATTACCGAGATTGGTAATATGGCACGAGAGCACGGTGTTGTATTTCATACTGATGCGGTGCAGGCATTGGGCGCTGTACCGATCAACTGCAGCGAACTGCCGGTGGATCTGATCAGCTTTTCTTCCCACAAAATCAACGGTCCACAGGGAATTGGCGCGCTGTATGTACGTCAGGGAACCAAGCTGGAGCCACTGCTACATGGTGGATTACAGGAACGCAAACGCCGTGCCGGTACCGAGAATCTCGCAGGAATCGCCGGATTTGGCAAAGCGGTCGAACTGGCGACCGATCAGCTGGAAGCTCGTCAGGAGCAACTGGATGGTCTGCGCAGACTCATGATCGAGATGCTGGAGCAGGAAGCAGGCGTCGATGCTTTTGTTATCAATACGCCACTGACTCATTCCCTGCCGCATATCCTGAATATCAGCTTCCCAGGCGTAAACAGCGAGACGATGCTGATGAATCTGGATATGGAATCTATTGCGGCGGCGAGCGGATCGGCTTGTACCTCCGGTTCGTTGGAGATTTCCCATGTGCTGCAGGCGATGAATCTCTCGGAAAATGTACTGCATTCGGCGATTCGCTTCAGCTTTGGCATGGGTAATACTAGGGAAGAAATAGAACGCACCGCCCAAAAAATTGCAACCATTCTAAAACGCGTACGTAAATAATGATCAGGGCTCCCCTGTATGGTGACTAAGGGAGGGAAGAGGTCAGACGACGCCAACAGCCGGGCAGGAAGGAATGCATATTCTCACCTGCGCAATTTGTGCGATAAGGAGGTCCTGCCAGTGTTGAAGATGCAAGGAATGATCGGGCTTGCCGTATTTGATATTGAGGATGGCAAACAGCTTGGCAAGGTTCATGATTTCATCTTAGGGGAAGACTGGTCTGTCCAGGGCTTTGAGCTGGAAGGCAAAGGGTTATTTTCACTGCAGGTGCGTACCATTCTTTGGGAGGATATTGTGTCCCATGGAGAGGACGCTATTATGATTCGTAATCAACAGGCAGTACGCCAGGTGGCGGCTGACGATATCAAGCATACATTTCTTCTCGGAGACAGCAAAATCAAGGACATGCCTGTTTTGACCAGTGAAGGGGCAAGACTGGGCTATGTCTCGGATGTTTACTTTAATCCGGAACTGGGTAAAAGCATTACCGGGATTGAAATTAGTGACGGTTTTATCTCGGATTTGATTGGCGGCCGAAAATGGCTCCCTGTCAGCAGCCAGATTGCTTTCGGTGAAAGCGCCATATTGGCGCCGATGGCCAGTGATCAGCGGCTGGAGGAATGCCTTTGATTTGCAGTTGATACTGTATGGACGGTGAATTCTGATTATAGCAGACACAGGATACCTGGTATTTTGCGGTGTGGGACAATCAGGACAGGCGCCAGAAGGATGGGTCAACTGCCCAAACTTTTAGACGGATAGGGTGAGCGCGGAGTGAAATGTCCAAACTGTAGTTCCAAAGATATCGGCAAGATCGGTTCCCACCAGTTCTATTGCTGGGGCTGCTTTATTGAGCTGACGGTGAACGGCGGCAAAATGTCAGTGTATCAGGTGGAAGAGGATGGCACGCTCAGTTCGCTGGACGATCTGTTCATTGAGAAGCCGGTAGCTGCATCTGCTCACGCGCAGATGTCCTCGTGAACATTTACACATGATGACAGATAGTGGTCATGGCCGCAGCTATGCAATCTTAGCAGGATACATACCCTTTATATAGCAGCAGGCTAATGACACAGGCCCCGGCAGATTGCGTACCTCCATAGTGATGTACAGCGAATCGGCCGGAGGCCTTTTTGTACCACGGCGTTATGAATAACAGGGATGATGATAAGATAAAGGATGCTGTGCGGTGTACGATTGACAGACTTTCGCACGCTGGATATACTGATATAGGTTGTTGAAAAAGCCGTGAAATCCCGGATCATGCCAATAAATTTGTGTAATTTGGATATACAGTGGGTTAATGCCTGTTGTTCACCAGCCTTTGCATAATAAAAAAGGGTTGCAGGGATACACCGCTGTACGGAATACAAGAATACCGTCCCTGATCTTTGACAGGGGCGTTTTTTAGATTTTAAGGCTGTTACATAGCATTTTGCGAAATGCTGTCCATACCCCCAAGGAGGCTCATTACTTATGAAAGCAAGTGAAATTCGTTCCAAATGGCTCGCTTTTTTTGAAAGCAAAGGACATAACGTTGAGCCGAGTGCACCGCTCGTGCCAAACAACGATCCCTCTCTGTTGTGGATCAACGCCGGTATGGCTCCACTCAAAGCGTATTTTGACGGTCGCGTCAAACCGGAAAATCCGCGTATTACGAACTCGCAAAAATGTATTCGTACCAATGATATTGAAAACGTGGGTAAAACCCGTCGTCACCATACGTTCTTCGAGATGCTGGGTAACTTCTCCATCGGCGATTATTTCAAAGAGGAAGCGATTACCTGGGCATGGGAATTCCTGACCGGCAAAGAGTGGATCGGCTTCGATCCGGAGCGCCTGTCTGTAACGGTATACCCGGAAGACGAAGAAGCATTCAAACTGTGGAATGAGAAAATCGGTCTGCCTGCAGAGCGCATCATCAAGCTGGAAGACAACTTCTGGGATATCGGTGAAGGCCCATGTGGTCCTTGTACCGAGATTTTCTATGATCGCGGCGATGCCTATGGCAAGCTGGACCCAAGTGATCCGGAAATGTATCCGGGCGGCGAGAATGAGCGTTTCCTGGAAGTATGGAACCTTGTATTCTCCCAGTTTAACCATAACAAAGACGGCAGCTATACACCGCTGCCTAACAAAAATATCGATACAGGTGCAGGTCTGGAGCGTTTTGCTTCCATTATCCAGGATGTGGATTCCAACTTTGACACGGATCTGTTCCAGCCGATGATTCAGGAAACGGCTCAAATCGCCGGTGTAACCTACAAGCAAAATGAAGAGACCGATGTAGCACTCAAAGTTATTGCTGACCATGTGCGTACGGTAACTTTTGCTGTCGGTGATGGCGTACTGCCTTCCAATGAAGGACGCGGTTATGTAATCCGCCGTCTGCTGCGTCGTGCGGTTCGGTACGGTAAAGTAATCGGTCTGGACAAGCCATTCCTGTTCAGTCTCGTCAAAACCGTTGGGGATGTAATGGGTGTATACTATCCAACCGTTGTCGAGCAGCGTGAATATATCGAGAAAATTATTCGTACCGAGGAAGAGCGTTTCCACGAGACACTGTCCGATGGTCTGAATATTCTGGCTGAACTGGCAGAGCAGGCCAAACAGCAGGGACAAAATGTAATTAGCGGTGCAGATGCATTCAAATTGTATGATACGTACGGTTTCCCGTTCGATCTGACAGAAGACTATGCACTGGAAAATGGCCTGACCGTCGATCGTGAAGGATTCGATGCATCCATGCAGGAGCAGCGTACCCGTGCACGTGCAGCCCGTCAGGATAGCGGCAGCATGAAAGTACAGGGCGGCGTATTGTCCGACTTTGAAGGCAAGAGCGAATTTATCGGTTATGAGCAGCTGACCGTACAATCTACAGTAGCAGCCATTATCAAAGACGATGCTTTTGTAGAAAAAGCAGGTGCAGGTGAATCGGTCCAGGTTATTCTCGATGTGACTCCTTTCTATGCAGAGAGTGGCGGTCAGGTCAGCGATCTTGGTCTGCTGAGCAGTGACAAGGTAGAAGCTTCGGTAGAAACCCTGTTCAAGGCACCACGTGGACAATCGGTTCATATCGTAACAGTAAGCTCCGGCGAACTGGCTGTCGGTGACGTGGTTACCGCTCAGGTCGATGCACCGAACCGCAATGATATTATCAAAAACCATACAGCGACTCACCTGATGCACAAAGCACTCAAAGAAGTGCTGGGTAACCATGCCAACCAGGCAGGTTCCCTGGTCGAAGCCGAGCGTCTGCGCTTTGACTTCTCCCACTTCAGCAGCATTACACCGGAAGAGTTGGCTGATGTAGAGCGTCGTGTCAACCAGGAAATCTGGAAAGCATTGGACGTAGAGATTAACTATATGGGTATCGATGAAGCCAAAGAACTGGGCGCTATGGCCTTGTTCGGCGAGAAATACGGCGATATCGTACGTGTCGTCAAAATCGGCGATTACAGCATCGAGCTGTGCGGAGGTTGTCACGTACTGAATACCTCGCAGATCGGTCTGTTCAAAATCGTATCCGAGAGCGGTATCGGCTCTGGTGTACGCCGGATCGAAGCGGTAACCGGACGTCTGGCGTATATGTTCCTGGACAGCCAGCTGGATCTGCTCAAGCAGGCTGCTGTACAGCTGAAATCCAATGTGCATGATGTACCAAAACGGGTAGAAGCACTGAACCAGCAGCTGCGTGAGCTGGGCCGTGAGAACGAATCCCTGCAAAGCAAGCTGAGCCTGATCGAAGCCGGACAGCTGACCGACAAAGCCGAAATGATCGGCGAGACACAATTGCTGGCAACAGCAGTCAGCGTATCCAGCATGGACGCTCTGCGCGGTCTGGCCGACGAACTCAAAGGCAAACTGCCGGAAGCTGTACTCGTACTGGGCGCAGCGATCGACGATAAAGTCAACTTTGTCGTTGTCGTACCAAAATCCGGTATCGAGCGCGGACTGCATGCCGGCAAACTGGTCAAAGAAGTCGCAGCTATCTGCGGCGGTGGTGGCGGCGGCCGTCCGGATATGGCTCAAGCCGGCGGTAAAGATGCTTCCAAGCTGAACGAAGCTATCGAAGCAGCCAAAAAACACGTTGCATCGATCTAATTTATAAGTTCTGCAATCTGCCATATAATCATCCCAAAGTACAGATATCCAATCTGTCACCAGTGATTATGGGAGCAGGTTTACAAATGATCTTGTAAATGCCTAAAACATTTGAATATCGGAACGACCTATCATGTTGTATGCTTTACCTACAATTCAATTTAAAAATCTGTTGTACTACCGGCTGATGCAATAAGCGCAGAGCGAAGACAAGGGAATAGGGCAAAGGACGATATTGGAGCACAGGAATCTTCATTTCCCTCTGCTCCAAAGATTCCTGTGCTCCCCCTGAGGACGTGCCCTATCCCTTTCCGCAGCGCTTGCTGCACCTAGCCGCATTTCTCTACACAGACTTTTCAAAAAATTGTAACTTTTTGATTTGTTTTAGCGTAAATATTTCTTGTATATCCCTTGATGTGTTATGATGAGGAAGAATCAACATGAACATCAGGGGATTCCATTTTGAGGAAGCGTGTGAGCAAACACTTTTTCCGAAAAGCGAGGTGTCAGCGAGTGGACTCCATGGACAAAACAGTCAAGTTTAGCGTGAAGGGCGATGAGCACGAGAGCTCCTCACAGGAAATACTACTCACCGTGTACGATGCACTGGTTGAGAAAGAGTACAATCCGATCAATCAGATTGTCGGCTATCTTATTTCGGGGGACCCCGCTTATATTCCCCGTCATAACAATGCACGAAGCCTGATCGGCAAAAAAGAGCGGGATGAATTAATAGAAGAACTGGTCCGTTCCTACCTGGCCAGTCATCGGTAGAAGCGGAGCGTACGCAATGAAAATATTAGGACTGGATTATGGAGACCGCCGGATCGGTGTCGCTGTCAGCGACGCATTCGGTTGGACCGCTCAGGGAGTCGAAGTCATCGACCGTCAGCGCAATCCCCAGGTTGACGAGCGTATCGCCGAACTCATACAGGAATATGAGATCAGCGAGATTGTGGTTGGACTTCCCAAGAATATGAACGGTTCTGTCGGTCCCCGTGGTCAAATATGTATCGATTTTGCAGAACATCTTCGGGAATCTGTGCAGCTGCCTGTTCACCTATGGGATGAGAGGCTTACAACGATGTCAGCCGAGCGCACATTGATTGAGGCTGATGTAAGTCGCAAGAAACGCAAGCAGGTCGTTGATAAAATGGCCGCAAGCTTGATACTACAAAATTACTTGGATTCTAAAAGTAAAAGGTGAGGGTGGTTAATATGGCGAAGGATCAAAATTTGCTTGAGGACGAACCAGAAATTATTTACATTCCTGATGATGAGGGTAATGAAGAAGAATTTGAAGTCATCATGAAATTCGAAGTCGACGGTTCGGACGCCAAATATATGATGGTCGTGCCTATGGAAGCCACAGAGGACGATACCGATGAAGTATATGCGTTCCGATATGAAGAGGAAGAAGACGATCTGAAGCTGTACATCATTGAAGATGAAGCGGAATGGCAGATTGTTGAAGAAACCTTCAATACATTAGTTGCTGAATTGGATGGTGAATAAACCGATGAGTGATCTTTCTGCGAGTAGCGTCAAGTTAACAACAAGACTGCTGGAAGCCTATGGTGTGCTGATCGAATTGACAGATGAGCAGGACCAGACCACAGTTTATCGTCTAATCAGCGAATTTGAGACGGAGACCGGTGCTTATGCTGTATTGCAAAAAGACAATGGTCTGCCGGAGGACGAAGTAGAAATCCTCAAAATTATCGACTCCACCGAAGGACGTCCGGAGCTGGTAACAATCGATGATGACGATGAATGGGAAGATGTAGCCGAGCTGTATGACGAACTGACATTACCGTTTGAAGATTAATCACGGCAGGTTACAGCACGCAGTCCGATCAAGTGCTCAACTCATGTACTTACCTGAAAAGAGCGGAATCTTTCCGCTCTTTTTGGCTGTCAAAGGAGATGTTATATCTATTGCGTAGGCGAGCTGGCAAATTAGGTTGTCTGTTTTTGATCATTATCATCATTATTGTGGGAATCGTAGTATACGGCTGGAGAGAGATGCAGCCAACTACTGCATCGGAGCAACCTGTCGCTTATACACTGGCACAGGGAACTTCCAGTGAAACACTGGCCAATCAGCTGGAAGAGAAAGGTCTGATCCGGAATGCAACAGCATTCAGGCTGTATCTGAAAATGAACAGTCAAGGCAGTCAGTTCAAAGCAGGCGATTATGAATTCACACCAGGAATGACATACGAACAGATTATTACCAAGCTGAATAATGCAGAGGTTGTTGTACCGAAAACGATGAAGTTTACGATTCCGGAAGGATACACCGTCACCCAGATTGCCGACAAGCTGAGCGGTGAAGGATTCGTGGATCGTGCCAAGTTTATGGCACTGGTCGATGACCCTTCCCAGTTCAAGCAGGCACGTGAATGGAATGTACCTACCGGCAAAGGCATTCTTCATCCGCTGGAAGGCTATTTGTTCCCGGCAACGTACAATCTTCCGATCGAGAGTACAGAGGAAGACGTAATTGCCAATATGCTGGCAGGTACACGTACTAATCTGAACAGCATTAAAGATCTCGATACCAAACTCAAGGCACGCAAAATGACACTGCATGAGCTGCTGACCGAAGCTTCTCTGGTCGAGCGCGAAGTCGTCGTACCGGAAGAACGCGCCGAAGTAGCCGGAGTGATCGATAATCGTCTTCAAAAGAAAATGAGACTGCAGATAGATGCGACTGTCCAGTATGCACTGGGCAAGCAAAAATCACGTCTGTTATACTCGGATCTGGAAATCGACAGTCCGTACAATACGTACCGGAATGAAGGGCTTCCGCCGGGACCGATTGCCAATCCAGGGATTGAAGCGATCCGGGCAGCTCTGGAGCCGAAGACCTCCGAATACTTGTATTATGTGACCAAAAAGGATGGCTCGGGTAGTCATCTGTTTGCCAAAACCTATCAGGAACATTTGAAAAATATCGAGACCAGCAAAGCAACCAGCTCCACCAGCGGTGGATAAAGCAGCAAAGCTTCAGAATACACATACACAGGGATATAGTCCGGCAGGTCCGGGATATATCCCTGTCTGTCCGTTCTTTATTAAAAATAGACAATATATATTCACTCTACAGCAGTCTGAACTGTAGAATTACTGGTACAATGAACAATGTAGCAAGACAGGGAAACCGCAGATAGGATGAATATACAGCCGTACAGGCTGGGAGGTGGCTTTACATGAGTAACAAACCTGAGCTGTTGGTGACAGTCTCTTCGATGGAAGAGCTGCGCCGTCTGGCAGAAGCAGGAGCCGACGCTTTTCTGGTTGGTGAAGAGCGTTATGGCATGCGTATGCCGGGGAAATTTACACGAGAACATATTGCGGAAGCGGCAGCCTATGTGCATGCACAGGGCAAGCGAATCTACGTAGCTGTCAATAATCTGATGACTAATGATGTGCTGGATGAGCTGCCTGCTTATATTACCGCTCTGCGTGAAGCGGGAGTAGACGGAATTGAATTTGGCGATCCATCGGTATTGTCGGTCGTGCGTGAACTGGCGCCGGAGATGGCGCTGCACTGGAATGCCGAGATGACCTCGACCAATTCATCTACAGCCAATTACTGGGGCCGTAAGGGGGCAACCCGGGCCGTACTGGCACGTGAACTGAATATGGACGAGATTACCGGTATGATGGACAAAATGGAAGTCGAAGCGCAGGTACAGGTACATGGCATGACGAATATTTATCATTCCAAACGCCGCCTCGTACAGAGTTACATGGAACATCAGGGTAAAAAGGTCACGGGTGATCTGGGACTGCAGCGGGGATTGTTCCTGATCGAAGCAGAACGCCGCGACGAGAAATTCCCGATCTATGAAGATACCAATGGTACTCATATTATGAGTTCAGAAGATATCTGTATACTGGAAGATCTACATCTGCTCATGGAAGCCGGTGTACAGAGCTTCAAAATCGAAGGTATACTGAAGCCGATCGCGTACAATGAAGCGGTAGTACGTGCTTACCGGCTGGCGATAGATACGTATTTTGCCGATCCGGACAGCTACGAATTCCAGGAAGACTGGCTGGATGAAGTCAGACAGCTGCAGGACCCGGAACGTGAACTGGCATTTGGATTCTTTTATAAAGAGCAGGTATTTTAAGCTGCTATTGTCGGATTGTAGGAGTGCATCATACCTCTGTCTGCCTATGGGAGATAGAACGGGATAAGCTGCAGTCACAACCGTAGACTGACAGACAGCATCAAGCAACAAGATCAAGGGGGAGATCTCCATGAGTACCATGGATAAACCAAAATATTTCGGAAAACGTCATCGTCTGGACAAGCCGGAACTGCTTGCACCTGCAGGCAATCTGGAGAAGCTCAAATTCGCTATCCACTACGGTGCAGACGCTGTATATATTGGCGGACAAAAATACGGCCTTCGGTCCAACGCGGATAACTTCAGTTTTGAAGAGATGCGGGAAGGCGTTGAGTTTGCCAACAAATATGGAGCCAAAGTATTCGTAGCCACGAATATTTATGCCCATGATGAAGATATTGAAGGTATCGAAGAGTATCTGCGCAATCTGGAAGATGCCGGAATCTCGGCGATCATCGCAGCCGATCCAACGATCATCGAGATCGCTCTGCGCTGTGCGCCGAAGCTGGAAGTTCACCTGAGCACCCAGCAGTCGACGATCAACTGGCAAGCCGTGAAGTTCTGGAAAGAAGAAGGACTGCCGCGCGTGGTACTGGGACGCGAGACCAGCCTCGAAGAGATCGCCGAGATCAAAAAGCATGTGGATGTAGAGATCGAAGCATTTATTCATGGCGCGATGTGTTCTTCCTTCTCGGGACGCTGTGTATTGTCCAATCACTTTACCGACCGTGATTCCAACCGTGGTGGCTGCTGTCAGTCGTGCCGCTGGAAATACGATCTGTTCGAGGATGCACGCTCGCAGGAAGAATGGATCTCCGAAGAGGAAGCCGCAGACAATCGTGTACTGGAGCAGTTCCGTCTTGGTGTGAACCAGAAGCCGATGTATGAAGAGAATGACAATCCATTCTCTATGGGCTCCAAGGATCTGTGTATGCTGGAAGCGATCCCCGATCTGATCGAAGTCGGTATCGACAGCTTCAAGATCGAAGGCCGGATGAAATCAATCCACTACGTGGCGACTGTGGTTAACGCTTATCGTCAGGCGATTGACTCCTATATGGCTGATCCGGAGAACTATGTACTCAAGCCTGAATGGCTGGAGGATATCAACAAAGCGGCCAACCGTCCGCTGAATACCGGATTTTTCTATGATACGCCGGATAATGAAGATCATATCTATGAGCCGGAAGACAAAGCGGTACCTTATGACTTTGCCGGGTTGGTATTGGATTATGATGAAGCAACCGGAATGGCTACCATTCAACAGCGCAATCATTTCAAACCGGGACAGGAGATTGAGTTCTTCGGTCCAGGCAATACTTTCTTCAAGCAGATCGTAGGTCAGATCTGGGATGAAGAAGGCAATGAACTGGACGCTGCCCGTCATCCGCTGCAAAAAATCAAAATGAAAGTGGATCAGCCGGTCCGTTACTTTGATATGATGCGCAAGAAAAATGTAAAAAAAGTTAAAATGTCGGCTGCTGTATAAAGCAATATATCAACAAGATAGTTGGATAACCGATAGCTATAACTAAATAGATAAGGCTTTTTATACATCATAGTATAAAAGGCCTTATTTTTTGTGGGAAAAAGGTTAATTTATCCTTGGTCTTCACCGATAATGAAAGCATACGTATATCCATCGTACCTGTTTGGCAGTTTATGATAGTACATTTTAACTGTATAACTAACTTAGAATAACATCTTACTTAAAATGAATTCTAATGGGGTAGGTGTAGGGTCATGGGATTGGGACGCAAACGGAGCAAGTCGGGGCAGCAGCCAGTCAGATTGGATAAAAAATTATTGAAAAAAAGCAGGGGAAAAAGGGAGCAGGCGCAGCATACAGACATAACAGATTCATCGGCTCCAAAAGCAGTACATACATGGTTCAAAAGAAAACCTGCACGATTCAAACCCGCACGATCGATAGCGAAAGGATCAAAAAAGAAAATAATTCCTGATTGGCATTCCCTTCATCCTGCCAAATCGGTAGGGATGAAGCTGTTCCTGATTTTCTTTGTCGCGATTATGCTGTTTGTAATTTCGCTCGGCAGCTTTTCGTATTTTCAGGCCAAAAGTGTTATTAAAGAAAATGCTGCGATCAGCAATGAACAGGCTATTATCCAAACCGGTGAAAAGCTGGATGTGATGCTGAACCAGCTCGTTAATTCTTCGATTCAGGTCTTTTTTGATCCGACAATGCAAAAAGATCTGTCTACACTGTCGAGAAAAGATCTTAGTGATTATGACAAGTATCAGACCATCAATTCCGTAAGCGATAATCTGCAAAATCAGATGAATTCCATGGACTCGATTGAGTCAATCTATATGATTCCGCTCGATGAATCCATAAAAATTATCGGAGCAGGTGTAGGCATACCGGAGGCCAGTGAAGTCCGCAGTACAGACTGGTACAAGTCTCTCGCCAAAGGCGATAGCGTGATGACCTGGATACCTACCTCACAAATGGATGGAGCCAATAAAAACTTTATGTATGCACGGGCAATGCGAACATCCAGCAGTACCAGTTCCTTTGTCTTTGTTATGAATATTAACAGTAAATGGATCAATGACCAGATCAGCAGTCTCAAGCTGGGAGACGGTAGCCATGTCGATCTAATCGGAGGACCGGATCATACAGTAATTGCTTCTACAGAACCGGATACCGTAGCCAAGCCTTATGCATACGGATTTGTAAATGAGATTCAAAATGGCAGCGGACGCTTCCAGCACGATGAAGGCGCAGCACCTATGCTTATCGCTTATAGCGTACTGGATACGGTGGACTGGAAGCTGGTAGGGACTGTACCTGTATATTCGCTGGTTGCCAGTGCCGGCCAGATTCTGACAATGACCTGGCTGATGGCTGTGATCGACGGGCTGGTCGCTATTGTGATCGGTATACTGATTATTCGCATGATCGGCAGACCGCTGCGCAAGCTGCAGCAATTGATGAATCAGGGTGCACAGGGGATGCTGCATGTACGTACCGATCATCGGTCTTCGGATGAGATTGGTCAGCTCTCGCTTGCTTTTAACGATATGATGAGTAATATTACTGCGCTGGTACAGCAGACCAATCATTCTGCCCAGCAGGTACTGGATACAGCTGTATCTCTCAGTCAGGCTTCCAGACAGACCGCTACTTCAGCCAGCGAGATTGCTACCGCTACCGAAGAAATCGCAAATGGAGCAAGCAGCCTGGCCCGTGAAGCGGAGCGGGGAACGGAACTGGCGGATACCATGAATCAGCAGATGGACAAAGTGGTAGTCGCCAATAAACAGATGGGTGCTTCTGCCCAGCAGGTGGAAAAAGTCAGTGAAACCGGTGTGCAGCATATGGAGCAGTTGCTGCATAAAACGACAGTTACCCAGGACATGGTGCGCTCCCTCGGAGCACGTATTGATTCACTCAAAGAAAGTACTTCTTCCGTACAGCAGGTGCTGGACGCAATGCAGAATATTACCAAGCAGACGAATATCCTTTCCCTGAATGCAACAATCGAAGCTGCACGGGCCGGAGCCGCAGGCAAAGGATTCATGGTCGTAGCAGGAGAGGTTCGTAATCTGGCGGAGCAGTCTCGCCAGTCGATCCTGATGGTTGGTGAGATTACCGCCAATATTCAGAATGAAATGGAAGAAACAGTGAAGGTGCTGAATCAGGCGTATCCTCTTTTCCAGGAACAGACCGAATCGGTCAAAGATACGACTTCGATCTTCGAGACGGTGCAGAGTCAAATGCTGGAGTTTGTAGAGAAACTGAATTCTGCGACAACCTCGATCAGCGAACTGAATCAAGTTCAGCAGGTGATCAACGAAGCGATGAGTAATGTCAGCGCAGTCGCAGAGCAGTCTTCGGCTACATCGGAAGAAGTGGCTTCGCTCAGCAATGAACAGCAAAATGTCAGCGGTCAACTGGTCACGCTATCCGGTCAACTGGAAAATGTATCGGTAGAGTTGAAAGAAACGATTGCGCGCTTTACCATTGAGCAGGAGCAGGAGCAGGAGCAGGAGCAGGAGCAGGAGCAGGAGCAGGAGCAGGAGCAGGAGCAGGAGCAGGAGCAGGAGCAGGAGCAGGAGCAGGAGCAGGAGCAGGAGCAGGAGCATGGACAAGAATGGGATCAGGAAGATGCAGATGGTGGCGCAGCAAGTGACAAGCAAGCTGGCATCATTGTAGATATGACAAAACAGCCTGCTTCTTCCGAAGCTTCTGCAGATGCAGAAAATAAGGAAATCAAGCTTCCTATACTGGAAAAAGAAGCTTAACGCATTTACACAAAGTGTGCGTATCTGTCATAGGCAAGCTACTGGAAATACGATTCCGTCATAAATCTACTTTCCATAACAAACTTTTCCGATCATAAAATTTCCTGATAACAAACTTTCCCAATAACAAAACTTCCCAACAACAAAACCCATCGCTATCCGACATGTGTCATTTGTCAGGATAGCGATGGGTTTGTTATGATCTGGCTATGTCCAAAAGGTCTGTGTATTTACAGATAATCAGGATCGGGGAAGGTCTTCACGGATCGGTTCAAATTCTTCTTTGGGCAGACGAATCCAGCGCTGTAGATAGCCCTGCTGGAACAGCTCTTTGAGCAGAATAATCAGCACCGGTGACAGTACAAGACCGGCTACACCGAAAATGGAGAGCGAGATGATCATCGCAGACAGCATCAGATACGCCGAAGAGATACCGATCGAGTTACCGGTAATCTTGGGCTCCAGCAGCTGGCGGGTTAGCATAACCACAACCAGTACAATAGTCAATCCGATTGCCAGACCTGTCTGGCCTACAATGAACAGATAAATAATCCACGGAATAAAGACGACCGGAATTCCAAGCAGCGGCAAAATATCAAAAGCTGCACTAAGCAGTGCCAGTGCAAAAGAATGATCCACACGCAAAATCAGCAACCCTATGTATACCAGTACAAATGTAATCATAACCATGATCAGCTGGGCTTTGATATATCCGCCAATTGCGCGGAATACATACTGTTTCAGGAAATAGTAGGCTTTTTTGATCGTATTGGGTGTTTTTTCTCCAGCGACTCTTCGCCATAGATTAATTTCGGCACTCAGGAAAAAGGCCAGGATAATACCAACAGCAAAATTTCCGATAAAGGAAGAAAATGTGCCCAGCCAGCCAATTGCATAATTGAAGGTCGCTTTGACCCAGACGGCCAGTCCGGCGGTAAAGGTAGCAAAATATTCGTTGATCCGCTCAGTCAGATCAACAGGCAGTGCATTCATTTCTCGCTGCAGGATCGTTGTAAAGCTGGCAAAGTGCTGCTGTACAATCACGGCATACCGGGGCAGTTCATCGGCAACCTGACTGATCTGGGATACAAAAATCAATCCTGCACCAAACAGTGCACCCAGAATAATAAGGACAAAAGCAAGCACAGCTATCGCGGAACAGACCATTTTGGGCAATCCTCTGCGATTCAGGAACATAGCAAACGGCTCGATAATTGCAAAAATCAATACCGACAGAAATACCGGAGCGGCAATACGGTAAAGCTGACTGGAAATCAGCAGAACCAGGTAGACGGTCAGGATAACGATCCCGATATCAAAAGCCGTCCGCCAGTACTTTTTGTAAAGAGGTAACATGTGATGCCAAATCTCCTTTGCTTAATAAAATAGACAAATCTGCACCGGAAAACATGCTGTACGGCAGAATTGGAGCAATCCGTCCATAGGCAGCAATTCCGACTGTACATATACGATGTGTCCGCCGGATTTGTTACAAAAATAAAAGGAAGCATTATTGCAGGGGAAACAGATAAGATGTCTGTTCACATACAAAAGGCTTTCCCGCCTGATCTTCATCAGGGAGAAAGCCTTGGATGATCCGGCAGAGGACAGCAGAGGCCTGTGCCGGAAAATAAGCTTGGATCAGATTTTCATGATACCGCCCATACTTGCATTGGTCACAAGCTTGGAGTAACGTGCCAGATAGCCGGTTTTGACTTTTGGCTCGAATTCTTTCCATTCGGTACGACGGCGTTCAGCCATTTCTTCTTCGCTGATATGCAGTTCGATTTTGCGCTCATTCAGATCCAGCTCGATGATGTCGCCATCATGTACGAAAGCGATAGGACCGCCTTCGGCTGCTTCCGGAGAGATATGACCGATACTGATACCGCGGGAAGCGCCGGAGAAACGTCCATCGGTGATCAGGCCGACTTTGGCACCGAGGCCCATGCCGACGATCTGGGAAGTCGGAGCAAGCATCTCGGGCATACCCGGCCCGCCTTTTGGACCTTCATAACGGATAACGACAACATGGCCTTCTTTGACATGGCCGTTGGCGATACCGTACAGTGCATCATCCTGGGAATCAAAGCAGATCGCAGGACCTTTATGGTAGCCACCAACGGAAGCATCGACTGCGCCGACTTTGATAATCGCGCCTTCCGGAGCGAGGTTGCCGAACAGTACAGCCAGACCGCCGCGTTCCGAATGCGGATTGTCGATCGCATGAATAACTTCGTGATTTTGGATTTCCTGGCCTTCAACATTCTCGCGAAGCGTTTTGCCGGTAACGGTGATACAGTTCTCGTGCAGAGCACCCGGCTTTTTGAGCAGTTCGTTCAGAACGGCGCTTACGCCACCTGCGAGATGTACATCTTCAATATGCCAGTCGGAGGCCGGAGCGAGCTTCGCCAGATGCGGTACACGGTTGGCTACTTCGTTGATGCGTTCGATCGGATAGTCGATCTCGGCTTCATGCGCCAGTGCCAGTGTGTGCAGTACCGTATTGGTAGAACCGCCCATTGCCATATCCAGCGCAAAGGCATTGTCGATCGCTTCCAGTGTAACGATATCACGCGGTTTCAGATCCAGCTTGATGAGTTCCATCAGCTGCTTGGCGGATTTTTTGACGAATTCCTTGCGGTCTTCGGAAACAGCGAGGATTGTACCGTTACCCGGCAATGCGATACCCAGCGCTTCAGCCAGACAGTTCATAGAGTTGGCGGTGAACATACCGGAGCAGGAGCCGCATGTCGGGCAGCCGAACTGTTCCAGTTCCAGCAGACTCTTGTCATCGATTTTACCCGCCTGATAAGCACCTACACCTTCGAATACGGAGGTCAGGGAGATCGAACGACCATTACTGTCTTTACCGGCTTTCATTGGGCCACCACTGACGAACATGGTCGGAATATTCACGCGCAGTGCGCCCATCATCATACCCGGTGTGATTTTGTCACAGTTCGGGATACAGACCATGCCATCGAACCAGTGAGCGGAGACAACAGTCTCCAGGGAATCTGCGATAATCTCGCGGCTTGGCAGGGAATAACGCATACCGATATGTCCCATGGCAATACCATCATCAACACCGATTGTATTGAATTCGAATGGAACGCCGCCAGCTTCACGGATCGCTTCCTTGACGATTTTACCGAATTCCTGCAGATGCACATGTCCCGGTACGATATCGATATAAGAGTTACATACCGCAATAAACGGCTTGCCAAAATCTTCTTCTTTTACCCCTGCTGCACGAAGCAAACTACGATGTGGCGCCCGATCAAAGCCTTTTTTGATCATATCAGAGCGCATCTTTTTGTTTGTGTTGACTGCCATGGTGTCGGTTTCCCCCCAAATATATAATATAGTAGCTTTTTTGCTTTAGCGCGTTTGAACGCCAAAGGCACAAGCTGAAAAGAAAATGCATAATACGACAGGATACTACACGGATTATACAAAAGTTTTTAATAGAGTCTATCATAAGTGCTATCTTTTTACTAGCTTATATTACATAACATCACAAAAAGCAGACGTCTCTGCCAATTACGAACAGAGAAGTCTGCTTGATCTTGCATTATGAACGAGCATAATGCATCTATAGGGAGAATTAACGGCTGCCGCCCTTGCGTCCAATTTCTTTGTAGAAATCTTTGTCGTGCGACTCTGAAGTTGCTTCTCCACCTTTGCGCCCGATCTCCTGATAGAATTCCTTGTCATGGGATTGGGAAGTGGCCTGACCACCTTTTTTGCCAATTTGCTGATAAAACTCTTTGCTGTGATTTTTGGAAGTGGCCTGTCCGCCCATGCGACCGGCTTCTTCGCGGCTCATTTTCCCAGTACTTTTACTGCGTGCCATAACAATATCACTCCTGTCAAAATAGATTAGGTGAGGCTACATGTAGTTGCTCTTTAATTACCCGGTCCATTTGCCATGAAACGATATTTAGCCATTTATTTAGATATCGACTATGAATTATTCAGCGTAAAAACGAATATCGGCGCTGTGCATGGCGGAATTTGAGTCGTATATAACGAGGCAGTTCCGGTTCCACCCAGTAATGTGTCCAGCGCCGTACGGCAGGCTGGGCAAGCAGCAGTGTGATCAGAATCGCCAATAGGATCAGCAGCATAACTCCGGTTGTACTGCTGATATGGCCGAACATGCCCGAGGCTTCCATCGTGCGAACAAGCAGGCCGTGCAGCAGAAATACGTATAATGTGCGTCGTCCCAGCCCGGTAATGTAATGAGATCCCCACGGAACAAAAGCGAGGAATGCCAGCGAAGCGATCAGTTGCAGAATATACATAGCCAGTCGGCCGACCAGGCCATGCCATAGATCCACACCCAGCTGCATAAAGGTCTGGTTGCCATAGAACCATCCGGTATTCAGCGATCCGTCTGCCAGGATAAATCCGGCAAGCAGCATAATCGACAGTCCAGCCGCGAGCAGCTGACGATAGCTCCGGAACCAAGCCGCAAAGCGTTCAAATCCAAAATGATAACCGATAATGAAAAAAGGAAAATAGATCAGTGTTCGTGACAATGCCAGCCATACGCCATCCACAGGCAGAGAGCCAACGAGCAGCCCAAGCACTACCGACAGGATGATTTGCCGCGTAAAGCTCAGCTGGCGCATCATGATCAACATTACTCGCCACAGCATATGCCCTGCGAGAAACCAGAGCAGCAGATAGGGAGCAAAAAAGGAATGTGTAATCCCTTGCACACGGAACACCGTAAAATCGAGCAGCGAATAAATGCTCTGAAACAGAATATACTGCAGCAGGATAGTGCGCAGGATTTTAAGTCCTGTAGGTCCATATAGATTGGAACGGGCAAAATACCCGGTAACCAGCACAAACAGCGGCATATGAAACGAGAAAATCCACAGAAAAATACCATGTGCTACATCCGAATGACGAATTACGGGTTCCAGCATATTGCCGATCACTACACATATGATTAACAGAAAACGCAAATTTATAAAATAAGTCTCGCCTGCTGTGGAGCAGTGAGCCTGGACAGATGTACGCGGTTGATAGAGATGACTAATATTCATCATTTTCCCTCCACAAATTCTGATGATTTAAAAATAAGACAAAAAAGATTTTAATATTGTGATTAAATTCACAATAGAAAGCGCTCTCTGTCATTAAAATTGTGTATATATGATGAAGCTGCATCATTGACAACAAAGAAAGCGGTTGCGAAAATGGATAATATGACCAGCTACATACCACGGCATGAGTTCGATGCCGAATCAGGAGGATGGATAATGAATAATCAGAATGGTTATCCGGAAGTGGTCACTTTCGGGGAATCCATGGGTTTGCTGACTGCGGAAGACTCCCGCGGACTGGAATACGCCTCACAGCTGCGCAAATCTTTTGGCGGTGCGGAGAGCAATCTGGCGATCGGTATTGCACGTCTGGGTCACTCGGCCGGCTGGTGCGGTCGGCTCGGCGATGATCCGCTGGGGCATATGATCCAGAAGTCGATCCGGGGAGAAGGCGTGGATGTATCCCGCTCGATTCTGGCAACAGGAGAGCCTACCGGACTAATGCTGCGTGAAAACGCGTCAGGTCATGCTTCTGTATATTATTACCGCAAGCTGTCTGCGGCCAGCCGGATGACACCGGAAGATCTGGATGAAGATTATATCCGTAATACCCGCATTTTGCATGTAACCGGCATTACGGCGGCGATCAGTGAATCCGGGCTTGCTACCGTAAACCGAGCGATGGATATCGCAAGGGAAGCCGGAGTAACGGTATGTTTTGATCCGAATCTGCGGCTGAAGCTGTGGACACTGGAAGAAGCACGGCGGATCCTGCTTGCTCTGGCAGAAAAATGTGATTATTTCCTGCCCGGTCTGGATGAGCTGGCCTTACTGTACGAGACAGAAGATCAAAACGAGATTTTTGCCCGGCTGCGCCGACTGCGTGCAGTCAGCATCGTGAAAGGGGGCCCGGATCTCACATATGTGGTCGAAAAGGAAAATACCCTGGAAGTTCCTTATTTTAAAGCAGAACGTGTACTGGATACGGTAGGTGCTGGCGATGGATTCTGTGCCGGCTTTATTACAGGACTGCTGCGCGGATATACGATTGAAGAAGCAGTACGGCTGGGCAATCTGAACGGTTCGATGGTGATTCAGGCGGTTGGGGACTGGGAAGCACTACCGACCGATGCACAGGTGCAGGCGAAGCTGAACAATAAAGCTCATGTAGAGCGTTAATTGGATGATTGCAGAGGCTGCTAATCGTAGATTATGAGATTACGGGATTAAGGTCTTTGATAGACAGATACCCGCAGGACATAACCAGTTCTGACAGGTGTATGGATGTATTGCTAATCTAATTTCGATAAAAGAGGAGTAATGATATGAAAAAATTACAACTGCTGCAAAAAATGATGGATAACGGTGTAGTCGCTGTACTGCGCGGAGATTCTGCCGATCAGGTATTTGCTATGGCGGAACAGGCTATCGCCGGGGGTATCAAAGTGATCGAGGTGACGTTGACAGTACCGGGAGCACTGGGTGCTATCGAGAAGCTGAGCCGGATGTACAATTGGAAATCCGATGGCGATAATTTTGCTATTATTGGAGCAGGCACGGTACTGGAGCCGCAGACAGCGCGGGCAGCGATTATGGCAGGTGCCGAATTCGTCGTAGGGCCATCTCTGAATCCGGAAACAGTCAAAATCTGCAACCTGTACCGTGTGCCTGTACTGCCGGGAGTAACGACATTGGAAGGCGTTCAGCATGCACTGGAGCTGGGTGTGGATATTGTCAAATTGTTCCCGGGCAATCTGTATCAGCCATCTATTATCAAAACACTCAAAGGTCCTATGCCGCAGGCCAATTTTATGCCAACAGGTGGAGTATCGCTCGACAATCTGGGAGAATGGATCAAAGGCGGAGCAGTTGCTGTAGGAATCGGTTCGGATCTCACTACAGAAGCTGTCAAAACAGGCAACCTCAGTCTGGTACGTCAAAAAGCCGAGCAGTATATGCAAGTATATCGTGAAGCCAAACAAGGTTAAGTCCTACGTTTAATTATTTTTGCAGACGTGTGCATAAAAAATAAACAAAGCTTTACCGGAGCGTATTGCCGGGTAACCAGAGGGCATCACAGGTTTACCAGATAGTATGTATTGGTCCAAAAGATCAAAAATATCGATATCATCACGTGGTCCCAATTCTTACTCCAAAATAACTATTTTGGTCTGAAACACAAGTGAAAGTGTATTCCGTCATATGGAAAGTGGTATACTACACATAGAGCAGCCTGTTGTCCTGCCAGGGAAACAGGCTGTTCTTGTATATCAGCAAGGCTCCGGCAGGGCTGCGGATACAGGGAATATATTCATACCGGCACAAGCGAAATGCAAGCTGCTGCGCATGAACCCAATTCCTGATCCGGCAGAATTCATACTGACCGGACTTGAAGTGGAAGGAGAACTTATGTTTAGACGGAAACGTAAATATGCAGGAAGTTATGGAGGCAGCCGCCGCGGCGGACGTGCCGGTAAGATTGGCAAAATTCTGCTTGGTATTCTGATTGTGCTGCTTATTGTAGGCGGACTGGCAGCCTGGTATTTGTTGACACCTTATGGACCGACAGAACAAGCAGAACAGGCATTGACGGCACAGCAGCAAAAGGTAACCGTACATACGACAGAGAACTGGATAGCATTTGATGCGGCCAAGCCGAAAGGCAATAGTGTGATTTTCTATCCTGGAGCACGGGTGAAACCGGAAGCGTACAGTCTTTTTGCCAGAGATCTGGCTGCGTCGGGTCACTCCGTATATATTATGAAATTTCCATTTAATTTTGCCTTTACCAAAGCGGATGCAGCCGATGCAGTAATCAGCAGTCATCCCGATGAAAAGTTTGTGATCGGGGGACATTCATTGGGCGGCGTATTTGCTTCGCGGTATGCAGTAGCTCATACGGACCGGATTGCGGGTGTCTTTTTCCTGGCGTCCTATCCGGATCAAAATGGTAATCTGGCAGAGTTGGGTCTGCCGGTGATGTCGATCACAGGCTCCAATGACGGCGTACTGCAAAAAGACAAGTATGAAGCTTCCCGTTCGCTGCTGCCAGCGGATACAGCCTATTACAGTGTAGAAGGCGGTAATCACGGACAATTCGGCAGCTATGGTGAACAGAAAGGCGATCAGCCTGCCAAAATCAGCGAAAAAGAACAGCGTGCCCAGACGGTCAGCGCTCTGATCAGCTGGATGAAAGCATTTCCTTCAGACAGCAAAAAATAATCGCTCTGATTAACATTATCCATAACGAGCCGTATATCCAAGCAGTGTTTTCTTCCGTCATTTTTTCCGGGGGAAGACACTGCTTTTTGTATAGACGGTTTTGGGGGTAAACTAATAAGGAAGAGTACAGCACCATGAAAAGGAGATCATCAGTGGCAACTATCATCTACCAGTCACGCCAGATTCATTGCGATGCCATACTATGGGACAAGGATGGAACATTGCTCGATTTTATGCAGTTATGGGGCCAGTGGGCAGAGCAGCTGCTCAGTCGTATAGAAGCTTTTTTGCAGGAGCGTGGTCATTCCTTTACAGGCCACCGGGAAAAGGTGATGGGAACGATCTATGATCCTTCCGGCCGCTTGGTTGGTTATGATCCACGCGGCCCAATAGCTATCGCGTCTGCCCCGGAGACAATAGCTATACTTTCCTGGCAGCTGTATAGCGCGGGCATACCATGGGACGAAGCGGTGCGGCATATTACAGAGTTCAGCCGTCAGGCAATGGAGCATATGGAACAATCGAAGCCTGTTCAGCCGCTGCCGGAGTTGGTACCGCTGCTGGACAGGTGCCGCCAGGCCAGTATACCGATGGCGGTGGTGACCTCGGATTATACTTCCGAAGCTATCAAGCATCTACGCTGGAGCGGACTGGAAAATTATTTTACCGGGATGATCGGCAGTGATCAGGTATCAGCAGGCAAGCCTGCGCCAGATCTGGCTCTGCTGGCCTGTGAGCGTCTATCGGTTCTGCCGGAACGTACAGTGCTGATCGGTGACAGCAATGCCGATATGCAGATGGGCCGTCAGGCCGGTCTGGCCTGCTGTATCGGGATCTCGCCGACTGCAGGGGATACTGGACATTTGCCGGATGCAGATATTGTTATTCAGCATTACGGAGAGCTGCAGATCAGATCCACAGAGTAGCAAAGACGAGCCGGATCTGCTTTTTTGCCACACGAGTACAGACTTCAACTACAAACAAGGGAGTGATAACCATATGGATAAAGTAAATCAGCTGGCAGAGTGGATCAGGGAATCCAGCCGAATTGTCTTTTTTGGCGGAGCAGGAACATCAACCGAGAGTGGTATACCGGATTTTCGTTCGGCTGCCGGGTTGTATCAGGAAATAGGACAGCGTGGATACTCACCGGAAGAAATGTTGAGCCGTCCATTTTTTGACCGGGAGCCGGAGCTGTTTTATGAATTTTACCGATCCAAAATGCTATACCCGGATGTACAGCCCAATCCGGTGCATGAGCTATTGGCGGAGCTGGAGCAGCAGGGCAAGCTGCAGGCGATTATCACCCAAAATATCGATGGATTGCATCAAAAAGCCGGCAGCCATAATGTACTGGAGCTGCATGGCTCGGTACACCGTAATTACTGCATGGAGTGCAAAAGACAATATACGCTGTCCGATGTACTGGCTCAATCCGGTGTGCCGCGCTGTCCGGTCGATGGAGGCATTATTCGCCCGGATGTGGTGCTGTATGGAGAGTCACTGGATGGAGAGGTTATTGACCGGGCGGTAGCAGCGCTAATGTCAGCAGATTTGCTTATTATTGGCGGGACTTCCTTAACTGTATATCCGGCCGCCGGTTTTATTACGTATTTCAAAGGCAGACATACTGTATTAATGAATGCTTCGTCAACAGCACATGACCGTCATGCCGATCTGCTCATTACCGATCCAATGGGACAGGTAATGAAAAAGGTACAGCAGCTGCTGGCAGAATGATGATTGCATAATGATAACGCTTCCGGTATGATTTGTGAGGATATATGGATTTTATTCAGCTGAAGGGTGGGAATTACTTTGGTATATGTAGCGGCGGAAAATCGTTATGAGAATATGAAGTATAATCGTACCGGTCGTACCGGTCTGAAATTGCCTGCGATCTCGCTGGGATTGTGGCATAATTTTGGAGGAATCAATTCGTATGAGAATTCCAGAGAGATGCTGACACGCTCCTTTGATCTGGGAATTACTCATTTTGATCTGGCTAACAACTACGGCCCTCCGGCAGGCTCGGCCGAGGAGACGTTTGGTCAGGTGCTCAAGCATGATCTGGCTGCTTATCGTGATGAAATGATCATCTCGACCAAAGCTGGTTATTATATGTGGCCGGGTCCTTACGGCGAATGGGGCTCCCGTAAAAATCTGGTCGCCAGTCTGGATCAGAGTCTCAAGCGGATGGGTCTGGAATATGTGGATATTTTCTACTCTCACCGATTTGATCCGGAGACACCACTGGAAGAAACAATGATGGCGCTGGATCACATTGTGCGTTCCGGTAAAGCGCTATACGTCGGAATCTCCAGCTACAATGCAGAGCAGACCCGCGAAGCTGCGCGCATCCTCAAAGAGCTTGGTACTCCGCTGACGATTCATCAGCCGCGTTATTCTATGCTGGACCGCTGGATTGAGAATGGTCTGCAGGATACGCTGGATGATTTGGGAGCAGGCAGTATTGCTTTTTGTCCGCTGGAGCAGGGTGTACTGACCAGCAAATACCTGAATGGTGTACCGGAAGATTCCCGTGCTGCCGGTTCCTCGGTCTTCCTCAAGCAAGATCAAATCAAGCCCGAGACGATCCGCAAAGTTCGCGCCCTCAATCAGCTGGCTGCTGCACGCGGACAAAGTCTGGCACAGATGTCGCTGGCCTGGGTACTGCGTCATGGCCGTCTGACCTCCGCATTGATCGGAGCGAGTCGTGTATCCCAGATCGAAGAGAATATCGTAGCGCTGAACAATCTGGAATTCTCTGCCGAAGAACTGCAGCGTATTGATACGATCCTCAAATCATCGGCAGAACACAGTGAATAAACATTACGCAGGGTAGCAGGGCAACATCCAGCATGACCTTTATCGAACAAACTTGTTCAATCAAGTATCACAGGTTCTGCAAAGTGCTGGAGATTACAGAGGATTAACCGCTACAATGTGCTTGGGATTGCAGAAAATTAGGGTCTACAGACTCGGATTATGACTTTATTCCCTATAGCCCCTTTTATAATCTGCGATGCTATTGAATGAATGATAACACATACCTGAAAAAGGCTCCCTTCATCGTGGGAGCCTTTTTTGTATGGGATGCCATTGATCTGGATATTTGATTGGGAAAATATCGATAGATACCCATAGTACATCCGGCAGATATCTATAGCACACCCGGAGGCTGGATTGAAGCACGATACTGGCTGGGCGAGACTCCGTAAAATCGGCGGAACTGCTTGGAGAAATACAGCGCATCGGTTAGACCCACCGAAGCGGCAATCTGCTGAGTGGACAGCTCCGGTCGCTCGCGCAGCAGCTGACGTGCTTTGTCGATCCGGAGTTTGAGCAGATAGGTCACAGGCGTCATGCCCGTTTCCTTTTTGAAAATACGGGACATATAGGCGCGGTTATAGCCAATACTGCTGCACATGTCTTCGATCGATACGGGATGCGCATACTGGCTGGACATATAATGGATCATTTGTTTGACTGTTCGCCGGGTGATAGACTCGGCTCCAGGCAGTGCTGCCTGCCGGGTAAGCTTTTCGCTGGCTTCCGCCATAATCAGATGCAGATAACCGAGAGCGGCCAGATCAGAGCTTTCTTTTTGGGTATAAAAAGCCTGAAGCATGGACTGTAGATACAGCCCGATCTGTCCGGAATCTTCATGCTGCTCCGAACGGGCAACCGGCGAACCGGCGTGAAATCCGGTATGCTCAGCCAATTTTTCCGCTTGTTCTCCTGCAAAAGCCATCCAGTGATAATGCCAGGGCTGCTGGCGATCGGATACATAGCTGACCAGCTGACCGGGATGAATAAGAAAAGAGTCGCCTGCACTCAGCTTGTATGTGCGATTCTCGGTAATAAACTGCCCCTGACCGCTGGTAATGTAATGGTACAGGTAATAATCATAGATTTTGGGACCCAGCCTGTGGGAAGGCGGAGTCTGACTTTCTCCGGTGAATAGTACATACAGCATACCTTCATCGTGAAAGATGGGATTGGGAGCGACCTGATATGTTTTTTCGAACATGGCTACAGAGGCCTCCTTGATTCGCATAAGCTGAAATAACATATCAATAAAATAGATGATGTAAAAAGGGTAATGCAAAATGGATAGATATTCCAGTTATGAATAACGATTGTTTTATAGTAGAATTATACAACAGTGAGGTCACATTTATCCATATAAACAGCACATCTGTTCATTACATATCATAGCGCTTTCAGGATATACTGGGATCAGGACAAAACAGAACTGACAGCAGATTGAATTTATGTATAAGGTGGAATTAACCCATGAATCAGGAACAGATGAAACAGGCATTTACCGAGAAGTACGGAACAGGTGGAGATATTCGCGTTTTTCATGCTCCGGGACGTGTAAATCTGATTGGTGAACATATTGATTATAACGGCGGCTATGTACTGCCGGCAGCACTGGAATTCGGCACAGCACTCGCGATTCGTGCCAATCACGACAAGGTAGTCAGACTGGCTTCCGTCAATTTTCCCGAGCTGGAAGGAACATTTGCGCTTCCCGAGATCGGGCTGGGAACGACCAAGGAATGGATGGATTATCCACTTGGTATAATGACCGTTTTGCAAGAACGAGGAACTTCATTATCATCCGGATATGATCTGTTGTTTTTCGGCAATATTCCAAACGGATCGGGTCTTTCTTCCTCGGCATCGATCGAGGTTGTGACGGCATACGCGCTGCTCAGTCTGGAGCAAGGTCACATTGACACTGTCGAAATTGCTGTAATGTCGCAGAGAGCGGAAAATGAATTTGTCGGTGTGAATTGCGGCATTATGGATCAATTCGCTGTAGCGAACGGGGTCAAGGATCATGCGATCCTGCTGATGTGCGATACGCTGGAGTATAAACGTGTGCCTTTCCGGACCGGACAATACAAGCTGGTGATCGGCAATACCAACAAACGTCGCGGATTGGTTGATTCCAAGTACAATGAACGCCGTTCCCAGTGCGAAGCCGCACTCACAGCATTGCAGCCGCATGTGGACAATCTGAGCTATCTCGCCCAGCTGACACCGGAGCAATTTGGCCTGCTGGAAGAACAAATACAGGACAGCATTGTACGCGATCGTGCCCGTCATGTCGTGGAAGAGAATGCCCGTGTACTGGCTTCGGTAGAAGCACTGCGTCAGGATGATCTAAAGCAGTTCGGAGAACTGATGAACGCTTCTCATGAATCCCTGCGTGATCTGTATGAAGTCAGCTGCACCGAGCTGGATGTAATGGTCGAGGAAGCGCGCCGGATTCCTGGCACACTCGGCTCCCGGATGACAGGCGCGGGATTCGGCGGCTGTACGGTATCACTGGTGCATGAGGACGATACTGATCTATTCGTACAGCAGGTAGGTCAGGCTTACCGCGAACGTACCGGACTGGAAGCGGACTTTTACATTTGCGGCGTCGGTAATGGCGTCGAGGAATGGAACGGATAACAGGAAGCATACAGATAAACGCATAACAAGAAGCATACAGATAATAGATACATCAGCATAATGGATGCAACCAACGTATCATTCATAATTCATCCAAAGTTAAAAGTCAGACGGTATAATAAAACAGTACATGCGAACAGAGTATCATGAGCGCATAAAGAAATTTAATTATAATAACAGCCATCCGTCATAAAGGCAGGCCGGTACATTATGAAAAACGATGTATTCGGAACATATAGATCTTATGGCGGAAGGACTGACAGGAGGAAGAAAAGATGGCTATTTTGGTAACGGGTGGCGCAGGATATATTGGATCGCATACGGTAGCGGATCTTTTGGAACGCGGCGAAGAGGTAGTGGTAATTGATAATCTGATGACAGGCCATCGTGAAGCTCTGCTCGGAGGCAAATTATACGAAGGCGATCTGCGCGACAAGGAACTGCTGGCCCGTATTTTCAGTGAAAACAGCATCACGGCGGTAATTCACTTTGCAGCCAGCTCGCTCGTCGGCGAGAGCATGCAGAATCCATCCAAATATTACGATAACAACGTGTACGGCGCGATGTGCCTGCTGGAAGAAATGCAAAAAGCCGGCGTCAAAAACATTGTCTTCTCCTCCACAGCTGCAACCTATGGCGAACCGGAAAAAGTGCCGATCGAAGAAAGTGACCGCACCGAGCCTGCCAATGTGTACGGCGAGACCAAGCTGGTTATGGAGCGCATGATGGCCTGGTTCGATAAAGTACACGATATTCGCTATGTAGCGCTGCGCTACTTTAATGCAGCAGGTGCACATGCCAGCGGAAAAATCGGTGAAGATCACCGCCCGGAATCGCATCTGGTACCGCTGGTACTGCAGACTGCGCTGGGTCAGCGTGAACACATCTCCGTCTTCGGCGACGATTATCCGACAGAAGATGGCACATGTATCCGCGACTATATCCATGTCAGCGATCTGGCGGATGCGCATGTCAAAGCGGTAGAGTATCTGGGAGCCGGTGGCAGCAGCAATGTATTCAATCTGGGTAATGGACTCGGCTTCTCTGTAAAACAGGTTATTGAAACAGCCAAAAAAGTAACCGGACGCGATATCCCGACGAACTATGAACCACGCCGCAGTGGAGACCCTGCCGTACTGGTCGCTTCTTCGGACAAAGCACGCAGCGTACTCGGCTGGAAGCCTTCACGCGATCAACTGGAAGATATCATCGCCAGCGCATGGCAGTGGCATGAATCTCATCCACAGGGATATGGTGACCATGAATAATACGACCGAACGTACAACCGAACAGAACAGCGCTCTGCTGGCGATTGATGAACTGGTCAAATTCGCCTTTTCCAAACAAATGATCAAAATTGCCGATCTCGATTACAGCCGCAATCTGCTGCTGAACAAATTCCGATTTGATGAACCGTATAATCCTGATGTGGCCATCCTGAGTATGGTCAATGAAGGAGAAGCGGCTGCAGAGCCTCAGATCATGATCGATACACTGATCGATTATGCGTACAGTATCGGTCAGCTGCAGGAGAATACCGATACGTACCGGGATCTGATCGATGCCGAGATTATGGGGCTGCTGATGGCACGTCCGTCGGAAGTAACCGCAGACTTTTACGATACGCTGGACCGGGAAGGGATCGAAGCGGCGACAGACCAGTTTTATCAGCTGTCGATCAACTCCAACTATATCCGTATGGACCGCGTTTCCAAAAACGTATATTGGAAGCAGCCTACAGACTACGGCGATCTGGAGATGACGATCAATCTGTCCAAGCCGGAGAAAAGCTCCGCCGAGATCGCGCTGGCCAAGCTGATGCCGCCGCCGTCCTATCCAAAATGCCTGCTCTGCCGCGAGAATGTTGGTTATGCCGGACGAATCAATCATCCGGCCCGTCAGAATCTGCGAGTTATTCCGCTGCAGCTCAGCGGGGAATCCTGGTTCCTGCAGTACTCTCCATACGTGTACTATAATGAGCACTGTATTGTGTTCCATCATGATCATGTGCCAATGCAGCTCACCAGTCAGACGTTCCGCCGACTGCTTGATTTTGTGGATGAGTTCCCGCATTATTTCCTCGGCTCCAATGCCGATCTGCCGATTGTAGGCGGATCGATTCTGACGCACGATCATTTCCAGGGCGGTCGTCATACATTCCCGATCGAAAAGGCAGCGGTAGAGCAGGTCTACACGCATCCATCCCGTGAAGGTTTGATGCTGGAGCTGGTCAACTGGCCGATGAGCGTTGTGCGTCTGCGTGCTTATAACGATTCGCAGCTGCTCGAAGCAGCCAATGATATTTATGAGCAGTGGAAAGTGTATAGCGACGAGCAGGTGGATATTGTGGCTTCTTCTGCTGGCCCAGATGGTACAACGGTGCGTCATAATACAGTGACCCCGATCGTCCGCCGTCAGGGCGAGCAGTACGAGATGGATCTGGTGCTGCGCAACAACCGGACGAGCGAGCAGTATCCAGATGGCATTTTCCATCCGCATCCGGAGATGCATCATATCAAGCGCGAGAATATTGGACTGATCGAGGTTATGGGTCTGGCGATTCTGCCAGGTCGTCTCAAAGAAGAACTCGATCTGATCGCCTCGATTCTGACCGGAGACGCAGCGCTGCTCGAAGCAGTACGTGCGCAGCCGGATCATCAACTGGCACTGCATGGACCATGGATCGGGCAGCTGGTCGACCAGTACGGAACCGAGCTGGAACATGATCAGGCGACTCTCGTAGTGCAGGATGAAGTAGGCCGCAAATTTGCGCATATTCTGGAGCATGCCGGTGTATACAAAAAGGATGCTGCCGGACGCGAAGGCTTTGCACGCTTCATGACGCATCTGGGATACCGCTTAAAATAATATTATATTAAACAGCGTTAACCTGACGGGTACACTGTGTTAACACTGTCTCTGTTTTGTTATACGATCAGCCAGGACGATTCCTTTGCATATAAAGGGTCGTCCTTTTTTTATGTTTGTTATGAAAATGAACCGATTTGAAGCTCCACTAAAAACACCCTTTTCGCAGCCTTGTGCCAGAATAGGCGAACCGTATAACAACAGGCAAATCGCTCCAAAAATATAATTACTTCCAGTTGTACTTAAAAACGTAGTCATATCGAATTATGGCAATATGTCACAAAATCCGAAAAACAGGTGGATGTCCAGACGACCTGATACCGTACGCAATTTCTGTAAGCTCAATGTTAAGAATCAGGAAGGATAGCAAAATAAGGAAGTAAAGTTGAAACTGGTAATTAGTGGTGGTTATAATACAAGAAACCATACCAAATCTTCCCAAATGAAAAGAGCGGAAGAAAAAGGATAAGGTCGATCCATCTATTCTGAAATATCCTGCCGGTTGCTGTTAGCCTGCTGCTTATCAGGAGGGGAAATGATTACGGTTATGGCAGCTGCTCTAAAGGATCATGGTACATTATGGTCTGCTGCTGTATCAGAGTCTCAGGAACACAGGCACCATTCAGGGGGAGAAGGGATGCATACTTAAAAGCGTATCTGCTACATAGTTTTGTATGATGTACGAGCTGTCAGCCGGGTTTTGGGATCACCAGCGTCTTTTGTAAAATGACGGATATGGTGCTTTTCGTGATGCGCTTTTTAAATAGAATTAATTTACATATGTACAATAATTGTTATTTTTAAGTTATTTTTTGTTAATTTTCAAAAAACGTATTTACAGGTCACTCTGGATGTATTAAGGTAGCCTTGTAAGTTCGATACACATTATTATTTTTTTTATTTTAACTATCAAAATTTAAAAAAGGAGAGAGTATGGGATTAAAATTGCTGGCAAATAAAAATATCTTGATTATGGGGGTGGCCAATAACCGCAGTATTGCCTGGGGAATTGCCCAATCGCTCGCTGAACAGGATGCACGGCTCATTTTTACATACGAGAATGAACGAGTGAAGAGCCGTGTTGAGAAGCTGGTCGAGTCTATTCCCGGAGCGGTTTTGCTGCCTTGTGATGTGCAGAACGAGACGGAGATCGATCAGCTTGCCGCTTATTTGTCTGAACATATGGGTGTACTGCATGGATATGTTCATAGTATCGCTTATGCCCGCCCGGAAGATCTGGAAGGAAACTACGTCGACACTTCGCGTGAAGGATTCGGTCTCGCGCAGGAGATCAGCGCTTATTCACTGGTAGCTGTAGCCCGTCGTGTCTATCCGCTGATGACCGAAGGCGGCAGTATCATGACCATGACCTATATCGGTGCAGAGCGCGCTATCCAGAACTACAATGTTATGGGCGTAGCCAAAGCAACGCTGGAAGCTTCGGTACGTTATCTGGCCAATGATCTGGGCATGCACGGTATTCGCGTTAATGCCATTTCCGCCGGTCCGATCCGTACACTGGCTGCTTATGGAATCAAGGATTTCAACGGCATGCTCAAAAAAATCGAAGAAACCACGCCGCTGCGCAAAACGGTGGATACCGCCGAAGTCGGAGATACCGCCGCTTTCCTGATGTCGGACTGGTCCCGCGGGATTACGGGTGAAGTGATCCATGTGGATGCCGGATACCATATTACTGGAATGTAAGGAGGAGCCCTTTTGCTGACCGCACAGATGAAATGTCAGATTATTTCAGTGGACGGCAGATCGAGCCGGGAACAGCTCGAACAGGATGCAACCGGAATTAGCCGGTTATTGTCGCTCCGAGGATTATCCTCAGACAGCAGGGTCATTCTGAAATCCGCCAACTCGTACTTGTTTATCGCTGCGTTGTTTGGCCTGTGTCATCATGCAGTATCGCTTGTTGTCGTCGATCCGCAGATTGGTCTGGATGAACTGCTGCATATTCATGGCGAGACCGAAGCAGATCTGCTTATCACCGATATCGACCCGCAGCTGCCGGGTCTGGAGACCATTTTGCTTTCCGAACTGGCAGACAGTCTGTCCGTGACGCGCCGAATGGAAATTCAGTCTCCACAGGAGACGCTTTCGCTGGATGCTTGGTGCGCACGGCGTGATGCCCTGATTCTGTATTCGTCAGGAACCACCGGCAAGCCCAAAGGCATCGTCAAATCGGGACAGCTGTTTATGGACAATATCGTACACTCGATCCGGGCGATGGGATACCAATCTTCGGACTGTATGCTACCGGTCGTGCCCTATTCTCATTTTTATGGAATTTCATTAATCTTCTCATGGTGGTTAACCGCCTGCTCCCTCATCGTATGCAACCCACAGAATCTACGGAGCGTGATTACCAACATTACTCGTGAACGAGCTACTATCGTAGATGCTAACCCCTCTGCTTATTACACCATGTTACGCATGTTAGCCCGTAAACCCAGACAGCTGGAAGCTCTGCAAAATGCTCCGGTCCGGATGTGGTGCGTGGGCGGATCTCCTTTGACGAGAGACTTGGAAGAAAAATTTGATGCTTTGTTCCACAAGCCGCTGCTGAATGGCTACGGATTGTCGGAACTTGGAAATGTAACCCTGGGAACCGTCGGTAACCCGCATGGCTGCGGCGCTCCGCTGCCCGGTATTGAAGTTCGTGTACTGGATAATCAGGGGAATCCACTGCCCGATCAGGAGATCGGTGAGGTATGGATACAGACGCCCGGTTGTATGGAAGGCTATCTTGATCGCCCGGATCTCACGGCAGCAGCTATTATTAACGGCTGGTTCCGTACCGGCGATATGGGCTTTACCGACAATGGCAATCTTCATGTCGTCGGACGCACAGGCAAAACGGTCAATCGGATGGGTTATCTGGTCTCGCCTGCCTATATCGAAAGCCGGATCAGTCTGCTGGGCTGCCGCTCCTGCGTGATCGCTCTGGAAGATGAACTCAAAGGCAGTCTGCTGATTACTTTTGTGGAAGATGAAGCGGTGCTGACTCTCGCCGAACTGCGCAGGGAAATGAATCAGATCCTGCCGACCTATATGTATCCGGATCTGCTGATTCCACTGCCGGGATTCCCGCTGAACCGTAACGGCAAGGTGGATCGCCTGGAATTGGAACAGCTCGCTATAACCAAAACTACAGAGCGTAGTGTACGTAAATCCGCCGAAACATTAGTGTGAAGCAGATAACAACGATTTAATAAACTACAATTTGTAGTTTTAATACTGGAATTTCTCTGTTCCCTCTAAAAAGAACGGCGAAAAACCAGAACCATTCAAGAGAGAAGGGATGATTAATAATGAGTATGGACCAAAAGCTGACGGAGGATTTGTTGTTATTGGAAAGGCACGGAGCGGTATTGAGATGCCTGAATTATCTAATGACACAGCGTCAGGAAGTACTGGATATTCTGTCGAAGATCTCGTCATACCGTGCAGCCAATGCGGAGATTGATTCCACGATCATGACTCTGCAGGGAGCACTGGAGGAAGTGCGTAACAACAAGCCAGGCTGGCAGCAGTCGATGGCGGTATTTATGCCTTCGAACGTCATTTTGTACTCTTACGCATTGTATCTGCTGATTCCTTCGCTGTATGTTAACGAAATTGCTTTCCGACCGGCTTCGTATGTGGCGGAACATGTAGGTTTGCTGCACGAGAAGCTGCAAGCAGTACACGGTCTGCCGATCCATCACCAGAAAGTCAGCCAAAAAGTATTCGTAAATGAATATGTCAAACCGGCTGATATCGTTGTCTTCACCGGCGGATACTCCAATGCGGAGCAGATCAAAAAACAATTGCGCAAAGAGCAGTTGTACATTTTCTTCGGACAGGGGATCAACCCATTTATTATCGGTCCGGATGCGGATCTGGCACTGGCGGTAACGGATGTTATCCGGATGCGCCTGTTCAACTCCGGTCAGGATTGCCTCGGCCCGGATATTATCCTGGTTCATCAGGAAGTAGCGGATACTTTCAAAAATCTGCTGATCGAGCGCGTACAGGGACTCACCTATGGACACAATCAGGACCCGGATGCACATTACACGCCTATTTTCTACAAAGATACGCTGTATAGTGTCTCCGAATATTTCAATACGCATGATCAGTTTATCGTCTATGGCGGCGGAATTGATTTCCGTACCAAAAAGATGGACCCGACCATTCTGTACAGCACGCTGGATGAAAACCTGGATATTATCGAGTATTTCTCTCCAGTGTTTAACGTAGTGAGTTATAAGGATGATCAACAGCTGATCCAGCGCATCTCTTCCAGCTATTTCAGCGAGCGGGCGATGGGATGCAGTCTGTATGGCTCCGAGCATCTGAGCGATATTCTGCGCCGCAAGCATACACTGACGATTAACGAAACACTGGAAGATGTGGATCAGGGCAACAAGGCATTCGGCGGCTACGGAACGATGTCCAACTATATTTTCCACAATAATACGCTGGTCTCCAAACCGATCCTGATCTCGGCTGTGGTCGCGGAGTACCTGCAGGACAAGAGGACTCTGGTATGACCGCTTCACTGCCTGCCTGGGATATCGTTGTAAGCTATCTGGAATCTGTAGGTGTGAAGCATCTGTTCGGATTGCCTAGCGATGATCTGAAAATTCTGAAGCCGCTGTCCAAAGCCGATATGGAATTTATTATTTGCAAGGATCAGCGTAATGCGGTCTTTATGGCTTCCGGGTATTCACTGGCCACTAGTCGCCTTGCTGTCTGTGTGGTAGGAAAAGGGCCAGCGCTCAGCAATACGCTGACCGGCCTGCTGGAAGCACAGAATCTCAGTGTGCCACTCCTGCTGCTTGCACTGGGAACCGGCGGAGACAAGCTGGGTACGCGTTCTTTTCAGGAAGCTGATCAGATGTCGATGGTGAAGCCGCTGGTCAAATGGGCATACCGGGTAGAGCATGGCGACCGACTGCAGTGGGCACTCGAAAGAGCTGCCTTTATGGCGGTCAACGGCGCTCCCGGTCCGGTCTATATCGAACTGCCGGAGCAGCTGGTTGATCAGCTGTCACCGGTAACAGAGCATTTTGCTCCGCTTGAACGACTAAGTGTACTGCCCGGACGTGATCAGCTGAAAGCGGCAGATGCACTGCTGCGAAATGCTCGTCGTCCGCTAATTCTCACCGGTGGTGGCATGAAAAATGGAGACGGCAGCAAGCTGGAGCAGCTGGCTACCAAGTATGGAGCAGCCGTATTTGCAACAGCATCAGGCCGCGGGACAGTGGATGAATATCATCCGCTGTTCGGCGGAGTCGCCGGATTGTATACGGATGTCAGCTGCCGGGTACTGTGGGAAGAAGCCGATCTGGTCATTGCACTGGGCAGCCGTCTGGAAGAGACAGCGACTTTTGAATGGGAATCGTGGCTGGAGCAGAAGCCGCTGATTCAGGTCAATATGGAGCTGAATGATCTGGCGCACCAGTATGAAGGACTCAAATTGCTGGGTGATGGATATGCCGTTCTGGATCACTGGCTGGAGCAGCCGCTTCGTCCGGCAGATTCGGACTGGGTGCAGCGGATTGCCGATTGCAAAGAGGCAGCAGTAGAACGCCGCAAAGCAGCAATGGCCGAAATCGCTGCAGAACCCGGATTGCATGTGCCGGAGCTACTGGAGATGATCGCCAGCCAGTGCGGTGAAGATTTGGTGCTGGTACAGGAAAATGGACTGCAGGATATGTGGTCATACTTTTACCCGTATTTTGCTTTTGGCAAGCAGGCCTGGTCGATCGTTCCAAGTGATCAGACAAGTCTCGGATTCGGTGCAGCTGCTGCGCTTGGAGCGGCAGCAGCCGGTCAGCGTCCGGTCGTGGCACTCGTCGGAGACGGCGCGTTCAACTTGTTCCGCTCAGATCTGATTACGGCAGCAGAATATCGGATTCCGGCGCTGTATCTGGTACTGAATAACGGTGGATATGGATGGCTGCAAAATCAGCTGGGCTATCAATCCTCCACACTGAACGGTTCCTATCCGTTCGTATCTGGTCAGGAGCAGCTGGATGTGAGCAGCATTACGCACGAATTTGTGGATAACCGGGTTATTCGCAGCCGTGAAGAAGCGGCAGAGCAGCTGGCCGCAGCCTGGGATTCCTATCGTCAAGGCCGCTTGGTCATCGTTGATGTTCAGGTCACGCTGACGGATATTCATGAGAAAATCCGCCATGTATACGGAGACTTCCCACTGCCGGAACGGACGGCAGTTACGAAATAATCTCAACAACCATAAAGGACGTGAACCTATTGAAAAGGCGTGTAGTGGTGACCGGTCAGGGTGTAATCACACCGGTCGGGCTGAATACCGAAGACTTCTGGAACTCGCTGGTCGCAGGACGAAGCGGTGTAGGTCTGGTAGACCATTTTGACGTATCCGAGATTCCCACCAAGATTGGAGCCCAGGTCAAGGGCTTCGATCCTCTGGAATATATGAGCAAAAAAGAAGCCAACAAAATTGCACAATTCACCCAGTTCGCACTGGCTGCCGCCCATCAGGCTATGAAGCAGTCCGGCCTGGTCATCAATGAAGAGAACGCGTCCCGTGTCGGTGTCGTTATCGGCTCGGGAGCCGGCGGTCTGGATGTGGTGGAGGAGAATTACCGCAAGCTGACCGAGATCGGTCCGAAACGGGTATCGCCGCATTTTGTTACAGCCATGATGATCAATTCGGCGCCAGGTGAAGTCGCTATTGCTTTTGGTGCCAAAGGTCCGTCATTTGGCGTTGTGACGGCATGCGCGACCGGCAGCAACTCGATCGGTGAAGCGCTGCGCACGATCCAGTACGGTACTGCCGATGCGGTCATCGCCGGCGGAGCAGAAGCGAACTTCAGTCAGCTCGATCTGGCAGGATTTGCGAATATCCATGCGCTGTCCAGACGCAATGAAGAACCGCAGCAGGCCAGCCGCCCCTTTGACTCGGCGCGTGACGGGTTCGTGATCGGTGGAGGAGCCGGGGTAGTCATTCTGGAAGAACTGGAACATGCGCTCAAGCGGAACGCGACGATTCTGGCGGAAGTGGTAGGCTATGGCTGTACGACAGATGCCTATCATATTACAGCACCCGATCTGAGCGGTGCAGGCGCAGCCGATGCGATCCGATTGGCTCTGCAGGACGGCGGACTTCAGCCGGAAGATGTAGATTACGTAAATGCGCATGGAACCAGTACTCCATTTAACGATCAGATGGAAGTAAATGCACTGCGCAAAGTATTCGGAGAGCATGCACCGAATCTGGCGATTTCTTCGATCAAGTCGATGACCGGCCATCTGATGGGCGGCGCAGGAGCTGTGGAATTGATCGCTACGGTGCAGAGTATGCTGCACAGCACCGTTCCACCAACGCTCAACTGCGAAGATCCGGATGATAAGGAACTGAATTTTGTACCGAATGTAAGCCAGGAAAGGGAAGTCAATGCAGCCATCAGCAACTCCTTCGGGTTTGGTGGACATAACGTATGCATTGCTGTACGCAAATGGAAGGGAGAGTAACTCCTTTGGATTTGACCAAGATTCATATTCCTGACGTACTTCCTCACCGTTATCCGTTTGTGATGATCGATGAGGTATCCGGCTATGAGACATCCGGCTGGGCCAGAGGTTACAAAATGGTCGGCCGGAATGAATGGTATATCAGTGATACACAGCCTTATATGCCTTCTACTCTTATTGTGGAAGCACTGGCACAGCTGATGGCTTTTGCCACGATTGACGAAGCGGGCATTTCCTTTTTGACCACATTAAAAGGAGTGCGTGTACACAGTCAGGCTGCTGCCGGAGATCGTATAGATCTGTATGTGGAAGTGATTCGCCGTCGCAAAGGTTATGTGCTTGGCAAAGGAACAGCTTCCGTAGGCGAACGAATCGTCCTCGAAGCGGATGAGATCGTCTCCTACGATCTGAAGCGTTAAGACCATCATGGAAAGGGAGTTAACAGAAATGCAGCTATATTCCTTAACGAATGCCCAACAACGGATATGGTACACCGAGCTGCTGTATCCAGGCACTTCCGCATCCCAGCTCTCTGCTACCATCCGAATGACAGGGAAACTGAATTTGCCTACTTTTATGAAAGCAATCAATCTGGTTATTCGCCAGTACGATGCTTTCCGCCTGCGCATTACCACCGTAGAAGGGGAACCGCGCCAATACGTGGTTCCTTATGAAGAACAGCAGTTTGAATGTGTCAGTCTCGAAGACTTTGACAGCATGGAACATCTGGAAGCCTGGCTCGACGAGCAGAAGCGCCAGCCGCTGCCGGTGATGGACTCCTGCATGTATCGCTTCCTGTTCGTACGGATCAGTGAAGAGGAATACTGGCTGAATATCAAGGTGCATCATATTATTTCCGACGGAATCTCGATGGTACTGTTCGGCAACCAGTTTACCGATTATTACATCGAGCTCATGCAGGGCAAAGAGCCGGTGATCCCGGAAGACTGCTCGTATATCGATTATCTGACGGCCGAAGAAGAGTACGTAGAATCCGAGAAATATGCCAAGGATCGCGCGTACTGGATGGACAAATTTGCCGATATCCCCGAAGTGACCGGCTGGAAATCGTATAATCCGATGACAGTCAGCACTGCGGCTGTACGGGAACATTTTGAAGTTCCTGGTTATCTCAAGGACGAGATTCATGCTTTTTGCCGGGAAAACCGGATCTCCCTGTTCCAGCTGTTTATGAGCTCCATGTATGTGTACATGCACAAAATGACCAATCAGCAGGATATCGTTATCGGTACTTCGCTGGCGAACCGCCGTACCAAAAAGGAAAAGCAGACGATGGGTATGTTCGTCAGTACAATTGCCGAGCGGGCGTTGGTAGACAAGGATATGCAGCTGCTTGATTTTGTCAAAGGGGTCGCCCGTGGACAAATGTCGGTGCTGCGTCACCAGCAGTATCCATACAATCAACTTATTCAGGATTTGCGGGATGCGCATCACCATAATGATCTGCATCGGTTATTCGGTGTATCGATGGAATACCGTCCGATCAGCTGGGTCGATCTGGAAGGAATTCGTATCTTGACGGATTATGACTTCTGTGGAGACGAGATCAATGATTTGGTGCTGCATATTACGGAGATGCTGGATGAGAATCGGATGATGCTGCATGTCGATTACCGCAAAGAGCTGTTCGACCATGCGGAAATCGCCAATATGGTTGATCATCTGGGTATGATCACTGCACAGATTGTGCGCTATCCGGAAATGACGATTGGTGACGTCTCTCTGCTGAGTGAAGCAGAACAGCAGCAGGTGCTGTCCTTTTCTCAAATGGCTGAAGCGGATTATCCGCGTGAGCAGAATATTCATGGTCTGTTCGAGCAGCAGGTACAGCGTACACCACAGCATATCGCTGTACAAATCGATGAACACTCTCTTACATATCAGCAGCTGAATGAGCAGGCCAATCGTGTGGCTTATCAGCTGCGCGCCCATGGAATCGGTGCAGATTCCCTCGTGGGTGTAATCGCGGAACGTTCGCTGGATATGGTCGTTGGCATGCTGGCCGTACTCAAAGCCGGCGGTGCCTATGTACCGGTCGATCCGGAGTACCCGGAAGAGCGTATTCGCTATATTCTGGAAGATTCCGGTGTGCAGGTCGTGCTTAGCCAGGAGCATCTGCAGGCCCGGATTCCATTTGACGGGATCTGGATCAATATCCGTGAAGCGGCGGCTGAAGGGGAAGCGGCCAATCTGCCGCATGTATCCGGACCACGCAATCTGGCATATGTAATCTACACGTCAGGTACAACCGGCAAGCCGAAAGGCACGCTGATTGAACATAAAAACGTTGTTCGTCTGCTGTTTAATGACCGGAACCTTTTTGACTTTGATGATCGGGATGTATGGACGATGTTCCATTCATTCTGCTTTGACTTCTCGGTCTGGGAAATGTACGGAGCGCTGCTGTATGGCGGCAAGCTGATCATTGTACCTTCAATGGTCGCCAAAAGTCCGGAATCATTCCTGCAGCTGCTCAAGCAGGATAAAGTTACTATTCTCAACCAGACGCCGACGTACTTTTATCAGCTGATGCAAGCTGAGCTGGCGCATGCCGGCAGTGAACTGAATCTGCGCAAAATTATTTTTGGCGGTGAAGCACTCAGCCCTTATTTGCTCAAAGACTGGCATGATCGTTATCCGAATACACAGCTGATCAATATGTACGGGATTACGGAGACGACGGTTCACGTAACGTACAAAGAGATCGGTGCAGCCGAGATCGCAGCAGGCAAAAGCAATATCGGCGTAACAATCCCAACACTCAGTGCCTATATTCTGGACGAACAGCGTCGCTTGCAGCCGGTAGGTATTCCGGGCGAGCTGCATATTGCCGGAGATGGTCTGGCGAGAGGTTACCTGAATCGTCCGGAGACCACTGCCGAGAAATTTATCGAGCATCCTTTCCAGCCGGGTGAGCGCATGTATCGTACAGGCGATCTGGCGCGCTGGCTGCCGGATGGCAATCTGGAGTATCTGGGCCGGATCGACCATCAGGTCAAAATTCGCGGCTACCGGATCGAACTGGGTGAGGTAGAAGCGCAGATTCTGCGTATCCCGTCTGTACTGGAGACTATTGTACTGGCTCGTCCGGATGAGCAGGGACAGGATCTGCTCTGTGCGTATTACACCGCTTCCGCAGAACTGCCTGCGGCCGAGATTCGCCAGCAGCTGACTGCGGCGATGCCGGCTTATATGGTGCCGTCTTACTTTATCCAGCTGGATCGTATGCCGCTCACATCGAATGGCAAGCTGGATCGTCGCGCACTGCCTGAACCGGTGGCCGGTGTGCAATCGGCTGTAGAATATGTAGCTCCGAATACGCCAGAAGCTATAGCACTTGCTGCATTATGGCAAGATATTCTCGGTGTGCAGCGTGTAGGCATGCTGGATAATTTCTTTGAATCAGGTGGACATTCCCTGCGTGCTGCGCAGCTGTCTTCGCGGATTCAGCAGGAATTCGGCTGTGTGATTTCACTACGGGATATTTTCCAGGCACCGACACTTGAAAATATGTCACTGCTGCTGCAAAGCCAGATTCCGACCTTGTACGAATCGATTGCTCCGGCAGCGAAAATGGACTATTATCCGGTATCTTCGGCGCAAAAGCGGCTGTATGTACTGAGCCAGCTGGAAGGCGGCGAGACAAGCTACAATATGCCGGGTGCCTTTATGATGGAGGGAACACTGGATACGGAGCAGCTGCAGGCGGCTTTCCGTGCATTGATCCGTCGTCATGAATCTCTGCGTACCAGCTTCCATTTGCAAAATGGGGAGCCGGTGCAGCAGATCCATGAGCAGGTAGAGTTCACGCTTGATCGTATCGAAGCGGACGAAGCGCAGCTGGATCAGGTGATCGAGCAATATGTACGTGCTTTTGATCTGAGCCAGGCTCCACTGCTGCGCGCCGGTCTGGTATCGCTTGGTGCAGAGCGTCATCTGCTGCTGTTCGATATGCATCATATTGTATCTGACGGGATCTCGATTGCGATTTTGACTGAAGAATTATCGGCTCTGTATGAAGGAGAGACACTGCCTGAACTGGCTATCCAGTACAAGGATTATGCGGTATGGCAGCGTGAACAGCTGGAACAGCAGCGTATGAAGGAAATGGAAGCCGCCTGGCTGAGCATTTTTGAAGAAGAAATTCCGGCTCTGGATCTGCCAACGGATTACGTCCGTCCGGCAGTGCGCCATTTTGCCGGTAACCGGATCGACTTTGCCATAGGATTGCAGGAAAGTGAAGCGATCCAGCAGCTGACCCGTGAGACAGGAACTACATTGTATATGGTGCTGCTGGCTGCCTATTCTATTCTGCTGCACAAGTATACGGGTCAAAATGATCTGGTTATCGGTTCACCGGTAGCGGGTCGTCCACAGGCCGAGCTGGAAGGCACGATCGGCATGTTCGTTAATACGCTGGCTATGCGTGTACGTCCGGAAGGCACTGTTACTTTCCGTGATTATCTCGCTGAAGTGCGCGAGACCGTGCTGCATGCTTTTGACCATCAGGAATATCCGTTTGACTTGCTGGTGGATCGGCTGCAGCTGGATCGTGATTCCAGCCGCAATCCGGTATTTGATACGCTGTTCGTTCTGCAAAATATGGATCGCAGCGAACGCGGCATGGGGGATTTGCGCTTTACGCCATATCCGCAGGAAGCCCATATCGCCAAATTCGATCTGTCGCTTAATGCAGCAGAAGAAGCGGATGGACTGGCTTTTAGCCTGGAGTATGCGACATCATTGTATCGCCGTGAAAGTATCGAGCGTTTGGCTGCCCATTTCCTGAAAGTAATGGAGTCTATCAGCGCTGATCCTTCGATCACACTGAACGAGATCGAGATTATTACATTGGCAGAGAAGCAGCAGATTCTGGAGCAGTTCAATGATACACAGGTTCCTTATCCGCGTAACAGTACGATTCACGAATTGTTCGTGGAGCAGGTTAAGCGTACACCGGATCAGATTGCCCTGGTCAGCGGCGATCGCAGAATGACCTATTATGAACTGGAACAGCGTTCTGCTGCTCTGGCCCGTACTTTGCTGGCTCAGGGGCTGCAGCCGGAAGAACCGGTAGCGGTTATGAGTACCCGCAGTATGGAAATGGTCGTAGCTCTGCTCGGTATTCTGCGTGCAGGCGGTGCCTATGTACCGGTCGATCCCGAATATCCGGAAGATCGCGTACAGTATATGCTCAGCGATGGCGGCGTCAAGCTGATGCTGGTGCAGGATTGGGAGATGGCGCAGGGAGATTTTGGTGTTACGATACTGAATCTGCATGACAAACACGCCTATACGGATGGGCATTCCCTGTCGCAGTCTGCAGGACACGCCGAATCACTCGCCTATCTGATGTACACCTCCGGTACGACCGGTCGTCCTAAGGGCGTAATGATCGAGCATCGCAATGTGGTTCGTCTGGTGAAAAATACGGATTATGTCGAGCTGAATCCTTCGACGCGGATTTTGCAGACCGGTTCGGTTTCCTTTGACGCTTCGACCTTTGAAATCTGGGGAGCCCTGCTGAACGGCGGACGACTCTATCTGGCTGATAATGATGTGATTCTCGTCGCGGAGCAGCTCAAGGAAGCGATCCGCTCGTGGGAAATCAACACCATGTGGCTGACGTCACCACTGTTTAATCAGCTGACCCAGCAGGATGATCAGCTGTTCAGCGGTGTACACACCCTGATCGTCGGCGGCGATGTACTGTCTGTACCGCATGTAAACCGGACGCTCGCGAATCATCCGCAGCTGACAATTGTCAATGGCTATGGCCCGACTGAAAATACAACCTTCTCTACCACCCATCGCATCGCAGGCCCTATTCATGGCAGTGTACCGATCGGACGCCCGATTCACAACTCTACCGCTTATGTGGTGGACAAAGGGTTCCATCTGCAGCCGGTAGGCACATGGGGTGAACTTTTGGTTGGTGGCGATGGCGTAGGACGCGGCTATCTGAATCAGCCGGAAATGACAGCAGACAAATTCCTGAAAGATATAATTCGTCCGGGTGAAATCTGCTATCGTACCGGCGATATGGCGCGCTGGCTGCCAGACGGCACGATTGAATATAAAGGGCGGATCGACGAACAGGTCAAAATCCGCGGCTACCGGATCGAACTGCCGGAGATTGAAGCGCAAATCCTCAAGCTGGATGCGATCCGCGAAACAGCGGTTATCGTGCATCTGGACGAGAATGGACAAAAGCAGCTCTGTGCCTATTATGCCGCCGACAGCGAATGCTCGCCTGCAGATGTACGCCATCTGCTCAGTCAGCAGCTGCCGGGTTATCTGATCCCGTCCTATTTTGTCCAGGTAGACCGTATTCCATTGACAGTCAATGGTAAAGTAGATCGCCGCGCCCTGCCTGCACCGCAAACCGGAGTGCAGCAGAGCGGACGCACCTATACGGCACCACAGACTCCGGCTGAACAGGCACTGGCCCGTGTATGGCAGGAAGTGCTGGGAACAGGCCCGGTAGGTGTGCATGATCATTTCTTTGAACTGGGTGGCGACTCGATCAAAGCGATCCAGGTATCCTCGCGTCTGCTTCAAGCCGGTTACCGGATGGAAATGAAACAGCTGTTCAAGTACTCGACGATTGCCCAGCTCGCTCCGCTGCTGCAATCTGCAGTTCAGCAGATCGATCAGAGTGCAGTAGAAGGCGAAATGATACTCACTCCGGTACAACGCTGGTTCTTCGGGCGAAATCTGCAGGAACCGCAGCATTTTAACCAGGCCGTCATGCTGTATCGTGCCGAAGGCTTCGATGAATCTTTGCTGGAACAGGCTGCTGCTGCACTAGTGGCCCATCATGATGTACTGCGTGCGGTATTTACTGCCGGTACAGAAGGTTATACCGCATGGAATCGCGCTGCCGATGCAGATCGACTGTATAGTCTGATGATTCATGATTTGCGTGGACAGCAGCAGTCTGCCGATCGGATCGAGCAGCTGGCTACCGATATTCAATCAGATATGAATCTGTCCGAAGGACCGCTGGTGAAGCTGGGAATTATGCGCTGCGACGATGGCGATCATCTGCTGATTGCTATTCATCACCTCGTGGTGGATGGAGTATCATGGCGGATCTTGCTGGAAGATCTGGCTGCGGCCTATGAGCAGGCAGCACAGGGACAGCGTGTACAACTACCACTGAAAACTCATTCATTCCGTGAGTGGGGTCAGGCACTGGTCGACTATGTACGCAGTCCGCAGATGAGTAAACATCGGAATTACTGGCTTTCCCTGCAGACCGAGCAGATTGCTGCCCTGCCTGCCGATCATCAGCCGGAGTCACTGAAACGCAGTGGCAGTCGATCCGAGACGATCCGCTGGAATACGGAAGAGACCGATCAACTGCTTCGTCAGGCGCATTATGCCTACCAGACCGAGACCAATGATCTGCTGCTGGCTGCTCTCGGTATGGCGCTGAGCAATTGGTCCGGGCAGAATCGCTTCCTCGTGAATCTGGAAGGACACGGACGCGAGCAAATTATCCCGGATATGGATATTACACGTACAGTAGGCTGGTTTACGACCCAGTATCCTTTCCTGCTGCAGCCTGTCGATAAGGGCATGACCGCCGACTGGATCAAAGGAATCAAAGAAGGACTGCGCCGGATTCCAGGCAAAGGCATCGGCTATGGCCTGCTGACCCGGATGGACGAGCAGCTGCCAGCCGATTATCAGGCACTGGCACCGGAAATTTCCTTCAACTATCTCGGTCAGTTCGATCAGGATCTGAGCAATAATGGTCTGGAACTGTCGCCTTATTCAACCGGTGAAGCCCAGAGCCTGCATGATCAACTGGAATACAAGCTGGATCTGAATGGTGCTGTAGTAGATGGCCAGCTGGAAATGACGATTACGTATCATGGTGAACAGTATGAATCGTCCACCATCCGTCAGCTGGCGGATCAGCTGGAGAACAGTCTGCGCGAAGTACTGCAGCATTGCCTCGCCCAGGAATATCGTGAGCTGACATTGAGCGATATTATGGCCAAAGGCATTTCCAATGCAGAATTGGAAGAACTGGTACAGCATACCCGCCATATCGGCGAGATTCAGAATATTTACAATCTGACGCCTATGCAAAAAGGAATGCTGTTCCATCATCTGCTGGAGCCGCAGGACGGAGCTTATTTCGAACAGGCTGCTTTTGATGTAAAAGGCAGCTTCGAGCCGGATGTATTTGGCCGCAGTCTGAATCTGCTGGTGAGTCGTCATGATATTCTGCGGACTAATTTCCATACCGCATGGGGCAGCGAGCCGCTGCAGACCGTATTCCGTGACCGTCCTGCCGAGCAGATCTATGAAGATCTGCGGGGAATGAGCGAGGATGCGCAGATCGAATATATGCATACTTTTGCCAACCGGGATAAAACGCGTGGATTTGATCTTGCCGAAGGCAGTCTGCTGCGCATCTCTATTCTGCGGACAGGCGAAGAGAGCTTCCGTCTGATCTGGAGCTTCCACCATATTATTATGGATGGCTGGTGTATTCCGCTGATTACGCGTGAAGTGTTTGATTATTACTTTGCTTATATCGAAGGAAAAGAACCGGAACTGCATGATGTACCGCCATACAGCGAGTATATTGAGTGGCTGGAGCAGCAGGATCATGAGGAAGCGGCCGGTTACTGGAGCCGTTATCTGGAAGGATATCGTTCTCTGACCACACTGCCAGCGATTGCAGAGGCAGCAGTGCAAATATCTACAGTAACCGAATCCGCAACGTCTGCGACAGCACAATCATCTGACGTGGAAACCGGCTATATTGCCGAACAGCTGAAATACAGTACAGGTGAGTCATTGACTGCACAGCTGGAACAGGTGGCTCGTGAGCATGGCGTAACCATGAATATACTGATGCAGTCGGTATGGGGCGTAGCTTTGCAGCGGTACAACCATACCCATGATGTTGTATATGGTACTGTCGTATCCGGACGTCCTGCCGAAATTCACGGAGTAGAGCAGATGATCGGATTGTTCATTAATACCATTCCGGTTCGCGTACAGACAGCACCGGGCATGACATTCCCGCAGCTGATGAAGCAGCAGCAGGAACAATATGTGGATGCCCAGCCGTATAGTACACATCCGCTGTTCGAGATTCAGGCAGCTACAGCACAAAAGCAGGAACTCGTATCGCATATTCTGGTATTCGAGAATTACCCGGTCGAGCAGGAAATGGAGCAGAACGGCGGCGAAGCGGCTGCGTTTGAGATCAAGGATGCGGAACTACAGGAGCAGACCAACTATGACTTCAACCTGGTCGTGCTGCCGGGACGGGATATGCAGCTGATGTTCCAGTACAATGCAGCTGTATACAGCCCGGACGATATCGAGCGGATTCAGCAGCATGTAGTATATCTGCTGGAGCAGGTGGCAGACCAGCCGCAGATCGCTGTCGATGAACTGACACTGATCGATACGGAACATTATCAATTGCCTGCCTGGAAACTGGCTGCAGACTATCCGCAGGAATCGATCCTGTCCCGTCTGGCTGAATTGGAACAGGATGCCGAGCAGGAACAAGCCTATGAGCTGGTTATCGTGGATCGTCAGCTGCGCCACCAGGCGGTAGGCATTATGGGTGAACTGTGCATGGCGGTTGGAGCACTGAGTGATGCTGTAATCAATCAGCAGATTAGCACCATGACAGCTTCCAGCCATCCGCTGCATGATGGAGAGCAGGTCTATCATACTGGTGAGCTTGCCCGTCTGCTGCCGGATGGAACGATTGAATATATGGGTCGTCTGGCAGATCTGGAGCTGGCTGGAGCAGCATCACAGGCAGATACAGTATTCCAAGCACCGCGTACAGCGACCGAGCTGACACTGGCAGCGATCTGGCAGGATATTCTGGGTGTTGACCCGATTGGTATAAAAGATAATTTCTTTGATCTTGGCGGTCATTCGCTGCGAGTAGCACTGATGGCCTCGCGCATCCGCAAAGAATTGAATCGGGAAATCAAGCTGCGCGAAGTCTTCGAGGCACCAACGATCGCGGAATTGGCGCAGGTACTGGATCGTCAGGCGGAAGGTGCCCATGATCTCATTACTGCCGATATTACCGCTGCCGGTGTACGGGAATACTATCCTTTATCCTCGGCGCAGAAGAGATTGTTTATTCTCGGACAGATGGAGAATGGCAAAGTCAGCTACAACATGCCTGGCGTAATGAAAGTAGATGGACCGCTGGATCGTTATCGTCTGGAAGAAGCTTTCCGTGATCTGATTAAGCGTCATGCGGCTCTGCGTACGGTTTTTGTCACGGTAGAGGGCGAGCCGGTACAGCAGATTCTGGAGCAGGTTCCCTTTGCTATCCATTACGAGATATCCGATGAGGAACAGGCCGAGCAGGCCATCAGCCGGTTTGTACGCCCATTCGATCTGGCACAGGCACCGCTGCTGCGTGTAGGTCTGATCCAGCTGGGAGAAGAGCGTCATCTGCTGCTGTTCGATATGCACCATATCATTTCCGACGGGGTGTCCATGAATATTCTGATCGAAGAAGTGGTGCGTTATTATCACGGCGAACAGCCAGAGCCATTAGCGATTCAGTATGTGGACTATGCGGTCTGGCAGCAGGAACATATCCGCAGTGAGGCGATGCGTCAGCAGGAAGCCTACTGGCTGGAGACATTCCGCGGCAGTCTGCCGGTGCTCGATCTGCCGACAGATGAAGTGCGTCCGGCTGTGCGTGATTTTGCCGGTCATACGATTTCTTTCCGTCTGGATTCGGAACTGAGCGAGTCGCTGCATGAACTGGCAGCACGTACAGGCTCCACGCTGTTCATGGTTCTGCTGGCAGCTTACAAAACGATGCTGCACAAATATACCGGTCAGGAAGATATCGTAGTCGGTTCACCGGTCGCTGGCAGACCTTATGACAGCCTCCAGGAAATGATCGGAATGTTTGTCGGTACGCTGCCGCTGCGCACGTACCCGGCTGGCGAGAAGAGCTTTGAGGAATATGTGCAGGAAGTGAAAGATATCGCGCTACAGGCGTTTGACCATCAGGAATATCCATTCGAAGAACTGGTAGAAAAGCTGAATATTCCGCGCGATCTGAGCCGTAATGCACTGTTTGATACGATGTTTGTTTTGCAAAATATGGAGCAGACCGAGCGTACGATTCAGGGGCTGCAGTTTACGCCATATGAGCTGTCCCATCCGGCAGCCAAATTTGATCTGACACTGACTGTCACCGAGTTGGATGATACGCTGGAATGTACGCTGGAATATGCTACTTCCCTGTACAAACAAGAGACGATCGAGCGTATGGCAGGCCATTTTGTCCAGCTGGTTCAATCGGCGGTACAACAGCCGACAGCTCCACTGGCCGAGCTGGATATGGTTACACCGGAAGAGAAAGCGGTATTGATGCTGCAATCGGCAGGAGTACCAGCAGATTATCCACGGGAAGCAAGTATCCACAATCTGTTCACCGCTCAGGCGGCGCGTCATCCGGAAGCGGTAGCCGTACGACTGGATGATGAGTTCCTGACTTACCGTGAATTGGATGAGCGTACCAATGCACTGGCACGCAAATTGCGCCAGCAGGGCGTACAGCGCGATCATCTGGTAGCTGTTGTCGCCGATCGTTCACTGGAAATGATCGTTGGTATGCTGGCTATTCTCAAAGCCGGCGGTGCCTATGTACCGGTAGATGCCGATTACCCGGAAGAACGTATCCGGTTTATGCTGGAGGATTCCGGCAGTCAGCTTCTGCTGCTGCGCAGCGAGCTACGCGCGCAGTTTGATCATTTCACCGGCACGATGATTGAGCTGGATCATGCGGCATCGTATAGCGAATCCACCGCACCGCTCGAATCGTATAATCATCAGGAAGATCTGGCTTATGTCATTTACACATCCGGTACAACCGGCAAGCCAAAAGGCACATTGATCGAGCATCGCAATGTAGTACGACTGTTGTTCAATGACTGCAACCTGTTTGACTTTGGACCGGGAGATACATGGACACTGTTCCACTCCTGCTGCTTTGACTTCTCGGTGTGGGAAATGTACGGAGCACTGCTGTACGGCGGCTGCCTGGTAATTGTACCGGCGATGACTGCCAAGAGCCCGGCACAGTTCCTGCAGCTGCTCAAGGATCGTCAGGTAACTGTACTCAATCAGACACCAACCTACTTCTACCAGCTAATGCAGGAAGAACTGGGTCACGAGGACAGTCATCTGGGACTGCGGATGATTATTTTCGGCGGAGAGGCACTTAGCCCGGCACTGCTTGGCGAATGGAGAAGCCGTTACCCGCATGTACAGCTGATCAATATGTATGGTATTACCGAGACAACGGTTCACGTTACGTACAAAGAAATTACCGAGACCGAGATCGCACTTGGCCGCAGTAATATCGGAACTACGATCCCGACACTCGGCGCTTATATTCTCAATGAACAGCGTCATCTGCAGCCAATCGGTATTGCCGGGGAAATGTATATTACCGGCGATGGTCTGGCACGCGGCTATCTGAATCGTCCGGAGACGACAGCCGAGAAATTTATCGAGCATGCTTTTGTACCAGGTGAGCGCATGTACCGTTCGGGTGACCTGGCACGCTGGCTGCCGGACGGCAGTATCGAGTATCTGGGCCGGATCGACCATCAGGTCAAAATCCGTGGCTACCGGATCGAGCTGGGTGAAGTGGAATCCAGATTGCTGCAAATAGACGGTATTCGGGAAGCGGTCGTGATCGCGCATACCGAAGCTTCCGGGCAAAAATCGCTGGCTGCCTACTTTACAGCCGATATCCAGCTGACTGCCAGCACGCTGCGCAGTGAGATGGCAAGTGAACTGCCGGGCTATATGATTCCGTCCTATTTTGTACAAATGGAACAAATGCCGCTGACACCAAACGGCAAGCTGGACCGCCGTGCGCTGCCGCAACCGGAAGCTGGCGTATGGACAGGGGCTGTCTACGAAGCACCGCGTACACCGGCAGAGCAGGCACTGGCCGAAGTATGGCAGGGCATTCTCGGATCGCAGCAGATCGGTATTCATGATCATTTCTTCGATCTGGGTGGCGATTCGATCAAGGCAATCCAGATTTCCTCACGTCTGTTCCAGGCCGGCTACAAGCTGGAGATCAAAGACCTATTCAAATATCCGACGATTGCCGAACTGAGTCCGTATCTCCAGCAGGCAGGACGTACTGCCGAGCAGGGCGAGATTACCGGAGCAGCCGAGCTGATACCGATCCAGCACTGGTTCTTCGAACGCCATCTGGCAGAGCCGCATCATTATAATCATGCGATTATGCTGCATCGTGCCGATCGTTTTGAAGAGCAGGCACTGCGCAGCACGATGGATGCGGTTATCCGTCATCATGATGCGCTGCGCATGATTTTCCGCAAGGGCGAGCATGGCTATACCGCATGGAATCGCAGCACGGAGGAGGGCGAGCTGTATACGCTGGATATTATGAATATCCGCTCCGCTGCCAATCCGGAAGAAGTAATCCTTCAAGAAGCGGACCGTGTACAGGCAAGCTTCAATCTGGCGCAGGGACCACTTGTACAAATGACACTGTTCCAGGCCGAAGATGGCGATCATCTGCTGATTGTTATTCATCATCTGGTGGTCGATGGCGTCTCCTGGCGAATTCTGTTTGAAGATATCGCAGCAGGATATGAACAGGCATTGTCCAGACAGCCGGTTACCCTGCCGCAGAAAACAGATTCCTATCGTCTATGGGCAAACGAGCTGGCTGAATATGCAGCAGGTTCTGCACTGGAGCAGGAACGCAAATATTGGAATACGATCAGCGGCAGCTATATTGCACCACTGCCAAAAGATCATGATGTGGCAGCAGGCACAGTGGCTGACAGTGAATCGGTACAGATCGCCTGGTCTGCCGAGGATACAGAACTGCTGCTGCGCCAGGCCAACCGTGCCTATTACACCGAGACCAATGATCTGCTGCTGACTGCGCTGGGTATGGCACTGCGTGACTGGGCAGGAACCGAGCAGGTGCTGATTAACCTGGAAGGTCATGGACGCGAGATGATCCTGCCGGATATGGACATCACCCGTACCGTCGGCTGGTTTACAACCCAGTATCCGGTTCGCCTGGAGATCCCGGTTCATTCCGATATCTCACCGCTGATCCGTCAGGTCAAAGAAACCCTGCGGTCTGTACCGGAGAAAGGTATTGGTTATGGACTGCTGAAATATCTGAACAGCACCGGACTGACAGCAGATGCTGCCGAACCGGAAGTGTCCTTTAACTATCTGGGACAGTTTGACCAGGATATGGACAATAATGCACTGAGCATGTCTCCATACAGTGTAGGCCAATCACTGGGCGGTCAGACGCCGCTGCATTATGCACTGGATCTGAACGGCATGATCGCGGATGGACAGCTGTCGATCTCTATCATGTACAGCCGCAATCAGTATGAGCCAGAACGGATTCACCAGCTGGCCGATATGCTGAAATCCCGTCTGACCATGGTTATCCGTCACTGTGCCGTTCAGGAGCAGCCGAAGCTGACACCAAGTGATCTGCTGTTCAAAGGACTGACGATTGCCCAGCTGGATCGTCTGCTGGAACGTACCGCTTCGACCGGTGAACTGGAAGATGTATACCAGCTGACGCCGATGCAAAAAGGGATGCTGTTCCACAGTCTGATGGAGCCGGATAGTGTTACTTATTTTGAACAGGCAAGCTTTGAACTGCGCGGAAACGTTAATATTGAAGCATTCAAAGGCAGTCTGCAGGCGCTGATGAGCAGACATGCCATTTTGCGGACTGGGTTCTACAGTGATATTCATGACGAGCCGCTGCAGGTAGTATTCCGTCAAAAAGAAATGCCGGTCGATTATGTCGATCTGCGTTCGCTGTCTTCCGAACAACAGCAAGAGTGGATGCAGCAGTATGAAGCAGAGGATATGACACGCGGCTTCCGCCTGGATAGCGATCCACTGATGAGAGCAGCGATCTTCCATCTGGATCATGGCTGCAGAGTAATGTGGAGCTTCCATCATATTATTATGGATGGCTGGTGTATCCCGATTGTAACCGGCGAGATTTTCACGCATTATACAGCACTGTGTCAGAATCAGCAGGCACAGCTGCCACCTGCACCGCAGTATGGCACGTATATTGAATGGTTGAACCGTATGGATCAGGATGCCGCTTCTTCCTACTGGAAGCATTATCTGGCAGATCACGAAGGGCATACCCTTTTGCCGGAGACTGCCAAAAAATCCGGTGATGCCTATGTGCTGGAAGAGCAGACGCTTCAGCTGGGTCATGAACTGACTGCACGTCTTGATCAGATTGCCAGACAGCACCAGGTAACTGTCAATACGCTGCTCCAATCGGCATGGGGAATCATGCTGCAGCAGTATAATGGCAGCCGGGATGCCGTATTTGGTGGCGTCGTATCCGGTCGTCCGGCCGAGATTCCGGGAATCGAGGATATGGTGGGTCTGTTTATTAACACTGTACCGGTTCGGGTTCAATCGCTGGCAGACGATACATTTGCCGGAGTCATGCGCCGGGTACAGGAACAATCGCTTGCAGGAGGAGCGTATGATACGTATCCGCTGTACGAGATCCAGAATTATACCGAGCAAAAGCAGGATCTGATCTCGCATATTATGATCTTTGAGAATTATCCGCTGGATGAACAGGTGGAGCAGTCGGGCAATGAAGATGCGGATGCACTGGAAGTCGCTGATTTCCGCATGTTCGAACAGACCAACTACGACTTTAACCTGATCGTTATTCCGGGACAGGATATCCGGATTTGCCTGCGCTACAATGCTTCCGTTTATCAGGAAGAGACGATTGCACGTACCCGTGGACATCTGCTGCAATTGCTACAGCAGGTAGCTGATCAGCCGGAAATGCCGGTCGATCGACTGACACTCGTAACGCCTGCCGAACAGCAGATGCTGCTGGAGACATGGCATGGCATGATCGCCGATTATCCGCAGGATCGCTGTATTCATAATCTGTTTGAGGAGCAGGCACTCCGTTCACCGGATGCTGTAGCTGCTGTCTGCGGCGAGCGGAGCATGACATTCCGCGAGCTGGATGAGCAGTCGAATCGTCTGGCTAATCATCTGGCAGCCCGCGGTCTGGGTAAAGGCAATACCGTCGGTCTGTTGATGGATCGTTCGCCGGAACTGATTGTATCGATTCTGGCAGTGCTCAAGCAGGGTGCGGTGTTCATTCCGATAGATCCGGAATACCCTCAGGATCGCACGGAGTACATTTTGCAGGACTCCGGTGTACAGATTCTGCTGACCCAGCGTCATCTGAACGGAACAGTAAGCTTTGACGGTCTGACCCTGGAAGTGGATCAGCCGGAAAGTTACAGCGAGAATGCACAGCGTCCGAATGTAGAGGTAGCTCATGGCGATCTTATGTACATGATCTATACCTCTGGTACAACGGGCAAGCCAAAAGGAACGATGATTACCCATAAAGGTCTGCTCAACTATATCTGGTGGGCCAAAAAGATGTATACGAACGGTACTATCATGAGCTTCCCGCTGTATTCCTCCATTTCTTTTGACCTGACGTATACGTCGATCTTCACTCCGCTTATTACCGGCGGACAGATGGTCATCTACGATGCGGCAGACAAAATTGGTGTGATCCAGCAGATTGTACGCGAGAATGCAGTCGATATTCTCAAGCTGACACCGACACATCTGAGCTTTTTCAAGGATATCCAGCTGCCTGAGCAGTGCCGTATCCGCAAGTTCATCGTCGGTGGGGAGAACCTGAATACCCAGCTGGCTCATGCGATCTATGAAATGTACAACGGGGATGTAGATATTTATAACGAGTATGGTCCGACAGAGACAGTAGTAGGCTGTATGATTCACCGCTACGATCCGACTACGGATCAGGGCGAATCGGTACCGATCGGACTGCCGGCGGATAACTTCAATATTTATCTGCTGAATGAACAGCTGCAACTGGTACCGGTAGGCGTAGCCGGAGAAATGTATATTAGTGGTGATGGCGTAGCGCCGGGTTATCTGAATCGTCCGGAATTGACTGCAGAGCGGTTTATGGATGATCCATTTGTACCGGGCAGACGGATGTATCGTGCCGGTGACCTGGCCAGACGTCTTCCATCCGGAGCGATTGAGTATCTCGGACGGATGGATCATCAGGTTAAGATTCGCGGTTACCGCATAGAATTGGGCGAGATCGAAGCGCGTCTGCTGGATCTGCCGGCAGTCGAAGAATCGATTGTTGTCGCCTGGAAAGATCCGGCGGGTCAGACCTCGCTGTGTGCTTACTTTGTTGCAGACCGCGAGTGGACGATCAGTGAACTGCGTGAGCAGCTGGCTCGTGAGCTGCCTTCGTATATGATTCCATCGTACTTTGTACAGCTGGAACAGATGCCGCTGACTCCGAATGGCAAGCTGGATCGCAAAGCACTGCCGGAACCGGACCTGAGTACATTGTCCAGCAGCAGCACCTATGTGGCGCCGCGCACCGAGGCAGAGCAGGCACTGGCGGAAGTATGGCAAAGCACACTCGGCACTTCGGTTGTCGGTATCCATGATCATTTCTTTGAACTGGGTGGCGATTCGATCAAGGCGATTCAGGTTTCTTCCAGACTGCTTAATCTGGGCTACAAGCTGGAGATCAAAAACCTGTTTACCTCGCCGACGATTGCCGAGCTGGCTCCTCAGCTGGGTCAGGTTCGTCATTTGATTGACCAATCCGCAGTAAGCGGTCAGGTCAGACTAACACCTGCACAGCAATGGCTGTTCGAACATCAGCAGCAGGATCTGCATCATTTCAACCAGTCAGTCATGCTGCATTATCCGGGACGAATGGATACTCAGGCACTGGAAACTTCCATCGTTCGGATTACCAGTCATCATGATGCACTGCGTACGGTTATTCGTATGCAGGATAATCAGATGACGGCCTGGAACCGCAGTATCCAGGAAGGTCCTTTCCATACGCTGGACATCATCGATCTTACCGCAGAAGCAAATCCGGTACCGATGGTAGCTGCGCATGCACAGCGTATTCAGGAAAGCCTGTCGATTACCGAAGGTCCGCTGATGAAATTGGCACTGTTCCAGTGTGAAGACGGGGATCATCTGCTGATCGTGATTCACCATCTGGTTGTCGACGGTATCTCCTGGCGTATCCTGCTGGAAGATCTGGAAAATGGCTATGAGCAGGCCAGCCGCGGCGAAGCTATCAAGCTGCCGCAGAAAACAGATGCTTACCGTACATGGGCCGATCAGATCGCCCGCTATGCAGACAGCGAGCAGGCAGAGATCGATCGCCGCTACTGGTCACAGCTGCCGGATCAATTTGCGCAGCTGCCTAAGGATGAACATCATCCGGTGCTGCATGTACAGGACAGCGAATCGGTTACGATCGAATGGAGCCGGGAGACCACCGCTCATTTCCTGAAAAAAGCCTACCGTGCCTATAATACGGAGGCCAATGATCTGCTGCTCACCGCTCTGGGTATGGCAGTACGCAAGTGGAGCGGACTGGAACAGGTAGCGATTATTCTGGAAGGACATGGACGGGAAGAGCTGGTGCCGGATCTGGATATCAGCCGTACGGTAGGCTGGTTCACCAGCCAGTATCCGGTCGTGCTGGATATGTCTACACTGGAGCCAGGAACAGCGATCAAGACAGTCAAGGAAGGATTGCGCCGCATCCCGAACAAAGGTGCAGGCTATGGCATTCTGAAATACATGTCTTCGGATGCCGGAGCATGGGCACATCGCCGCGAACCGGAAATTGCCTTTAACTATCTGGGACAATTCGATGACGGTCAGACAGATGGATTGCTGCAAATGTCTACGTATCCGACCGGACGCGAAGTCAGCGGACAGATGATTCAGCATCAGGCACTGAATATGAACGGCCTGATCACTGATGATACGCTGAAAATGACTATCAGCTATAATCAGCGCCAGTTCCGCAAGGAAACGATCGATCAGCTTGCCGGACTGCTGCATGAGTGCTTCAGCCAGATTATCGAACATTGTGTATCCAGACAGCGTACATCACTGACACCGCATGATGTACTGCTGCAGGAAGCTACACTGGAACTGATCGAGGCGTTGGAAGCACAGACCGCTTCGATCGGCGAGATGGAGAATATGTATTCCCTGACACCAATGCAAAAAGGGATGCTGTTCCATAATCTGCTGGATTCACGCTCGGAAGTTTATTTTGAGCAGGGACGATTTGAACTGCAGGGCAGTTTTGACATCGCTGACTTTGAACGCAGCTTCAAGCATATGATTCAGCGGCATGCGATTCTGCGCACCAATTTCTACAGTGGCTATCATGATGTGCCGGTACAGGTTGTATTCAGGGACCGTCCTTTCCGGATCGCTTACGAAGACCTGCGCGGCTGGAGCGGACATGAACAGCAGCTGCAAATCGATGCACTGATGACCAGAGATAAGCAAAAAGGATTCGATCTGGCCCGTGATCCGCTGCTGCGTGTAACGGTAATGCAGACCGCCGATGATTGTCATCTGCTGCTGTGGAGTTTCCATCATATTATTATGGATGGCTGGTGTATGCCGCTTGTGATCCAGGAAGTATTCGATACGTATGCTGCACTGCATGAAGGCCGGGTACCGGAGCTGCCAGATACCGTACCATACAGCCGTTATATCCAGTGGCTGAATGAACGTGGGGAAGAGGAAGCTTCGGCTTACTGGAAACAGTATCTGTACGGCTATGATCGCCAGACCCTGATTCCGCAGGCACGTCTGCAAGGTCAGGCCAAGCAGTACCAGTCCGAGAAAATGGAATTTGCTCTGGGTACTGTACTGACCGAACGTCTGGAACAACTGGCCCGTCGCCACCGGGTAACGATGAATATCCTGATGCAGTCTGCGTGGGGACTGGTGCTGCAGCGGTATAATGCCAGTCGCGATGTAGTCTTTGGCAGCGTCGTATCCGGACGTCCGGCAGAGATTCAGGGAATCGAAAGCATGATCGGCCTGTTTATCAATACGGTGCCGGTTCGTGTGCAGGCGATGGAGGAAGACAGCTTTGCCGATCTGCTGGTTCGTCAGCAGCAGCTGTATGTACAGGGACATGATTACGACTTCTATCCATTATATGAAGTACAGGCACAGAGCGATCAGAAGCAGGAGCTGATCTCGCATATTATGGTATTCGAGAATTATCCGGTTCAGGAAGAACTGGATGAGCGTCAGGTCGGCGGGAAATCTGGCTTTGAGATCACCGATGTGCAGATGTTCGAGCAGACCAACTATGACTTTAACCTGATCGTTATGCCGGGGCCTAACCTGCAGGTGCTGTATCGCTATAATGGCACGGTATATGATCAGGAGAGTATCGAGCAGATTCAGTCCCATCTGGTACAGATTCTGGAAAGAGCGGCTACCGAACCTGATATGCCGGTGACTCATCTGGATATGATGACCGCAGCAGAGCAATCCATGATTCTGGAACAGTGGAATGATACGGCTGCCCCTGTTCGCACCGACAGTACGCTGTTTAGTGTATTGGAGCAACAGGCAGCTCGTATGCCGCATCAGCCGGCATTGATCAGTGGCAGTGAACAGCTGAGCTATGATGAGCTGAACCGTAAAGCCAATGCACTGGCACGCACTCTGCGGGCGAAGGGAGTCGCACCGGATCAACCGGTAGCGATTATGCTGGAACGCTCTCTGGATATGATGGTTGGCATTCTGGCTATTCTCAAAGCAGGCGGAGCCTATGTACCGGTCGATCCGGAATTCCCGGAAGAACGGATTCGCTATATGCTGGAAGATTCGGGAGCACAGCTCATGCTGACACGCAGTGCGTGGCAGAATCTGATCCCGCTTCCTCATATCCAGCTGGTTGATATCGAAGACCCAGCCAGCTATGATACCGACGAATCTAATCTGGAGCCATTGTCCGGACCGGAACATCTTGCTTATATCATCTATACGTCCGGTTCAACCGGCCAGCCAAAAGGTGTGATGATTGAGCATCGCTCGGCTGTCAATTTGCTGGATCAGCTGCAGGCGGAGTATCCGATGCAGCAGGGAGACCGTTTCCTGCAAAAAACGACGATTACGTTTGACTTCTCTATTCCGGAGTTATTCAGCTGGTTCTTCGGTCCGGGTACACTAGTTATTCTGCCACCGGGCGATGACAAAAATCCGGCTGCCCTACTGGAAGCGATCGAGAAGTACCGGATTACGCATCTCAATCTGGTACCGTCCATGCTGCAAATTCTTGTTCAGCAGCTCAAAGTGAGCGGACACGACAGTATGCGCAGTCTGAAATACCTGTTCGCCTGTGGCGAGATTCTGCCATCCCGTCTTGTCGGTGAATATTACAAAGTGGCTCCGTACGGCCGCCTGGAAAATATTTATGGACCGACTGAAGCGACCGTATATGCGACTCGCTATATGACAACTCCGGCTACAGCAGACCTGCCGCTCGTACCAGTCGGCAAGCCGTATGGCAATATGGAAGTGCTGATTGTCGATGAGCATGCACGTCTCGTACCGGTCGGCGTACCGGGTGAACTGGTTATTGGTGGCAAAGGTCTGGCGCGCGGCTATTTGAACAAGCCCGAGCTGACCGCTGCCCAATTCACTGCTCATCCGTATAAGCCGGAGGAACGCATTTATCGTACCGGCGATATGGCCAGATGGCTGCCAGACGGTAATATCGAATATCTGGGACGGATGGATCATCAGGTCAAAATTCGCGGTTACCGGATTGAGCTTGGTGAAATAGAGTCCCAACTGCTACGGATTCCGGCTGTACAGGAAACAGTAGTTCTGGCGCTCCAGGATGCGGGCGGAAGTGCACAGCTGTGTGCCTACTTCGTCGCTACCCAGCCGCTGAGCACTGCAGAACTGCGCTCGGCACTGGCAGAGGAACTGCCTGTTTACATGATTCCGAGTGCCTTTATCCAGCTGGATCAAATGCCGCTTAACGTAAACGGCAAGCTGGATCGCAAAGCACTGCCTGCACCGGAGCAGCTGCAATCGTCGGCAGACTATGTGGCACCGGCGACTGCGCTGGAGCAACAGCTGGCGGATATCTGGAGTGATGTGCTTGGTATGGAGCGTGTCGGTATGAACGATAACTTCTTTGAACGGGGTGGACACTCTCTCAAAGTGCTGACGTTGATCCAGCGGATTCAGCACGAACTGAACGTGGAGATCGGTCTGCAGACCGTATTTGCCCATCCGGTACTGAAAGATCTGCTGATGCAGATCGATCAGACGGCGTCCGGAAGCCATAGTGCCGACGAGATGGAGATTATCCGTTTCCATAGCAGCAGCGACCGTAAAGTCTTCTGCTTCCCGCCTCGGGTCGGTTACTCGCTCGGTTATTACGAGATGGCCAAAGAACTGCAGCAGGATGCCGAAGTGATCGGTCTGGAATTTATCGGTGATCGTCTGCAGGGTGAAGCCATGTTGAAGCAGTATGTGGATACCATTACGGAGATTCAGCCGGAAGGACCATATCTGTTCCTTGGTTATTCACTTGGAGGCAATCTTGCCTTTGAAGTAGCGAGAGCGATGGAAGCGCATGGTTATAATGTAAGTGATGTGATTATGGTCGATTCCATGCGCAAAACAGCCAGAGACGAGATGACTCCGGCAGAAATGGAGCATATCGTTGATACGGTACTGAACAGTGTAGCGGATCAATACCGCGAATTCCTAGCTAATCCGGATGATCGCGAAGTGGTCCGCAGCAAAATGTTGGTCTACTCCGCTTATCGGAATGAGCTGATCAACGCAGGCGAGATTCAGGCGAATATCCATGCACTGATCGCCGAAGTAGACTGTAGCGGTATGAAGCCTACCGATCATCTGCAATGGCAGCGTTCCACTACCGGCCAGTATGCAGAGTATCCGGTACAGGGAACACATGATGTACTGCTAGATTCGGAGTACGTTGGACCGAACACGTCAGTCATTCGCCGGATTCTGATAGAAGCTGCCGTCACTGACAGACAGCAAAAACCGATCTTATCCTGATAGCTGGTCTTTAAATGGATTCGATTAAGGACAGCAGATTAACAGGCTGAAAAAGTAGCGGAACAAGAAAGCAAGGAACCACCCAAGAAAGAGATCAATAGAGCAACAAAGCAACGCAGTAAGAGAATAACAGAACAACGCATTAAGAAAACAAGAGAACAACACAGTAACAGAGCAACAGATCAACAAAGCAACAGATCAACAAAGCAATAAAAAGACCAGTAAAGTAACGGTTGTAAGAGGGAAAAACAGCAAAACAGCAAAAAAGCAATAAAGAAATGAACAAAAAAGCAAGAGCCAGGGATAAAATCTCCTGGCTCTTGCTTTTTTTCTTTTTAAATCATATTCATAACTGCTCGGCTATATTCTGGCTATATACAGCCAATTCCGATCCTTTATGACGATCCAGCCCCGCTTCCCGCTGCACTTTTTCCGTTATCAGACGATTTCTGCCGAATCTCTGCCAGCAGCTCTTCGATAACCCGGATAACGAGCTTAGGCTGATCATGAATAATCATATGCTCGCTTCGCTTGGCTACAATCAACTTGCTGTTATTCGAAATAGCGAGCATTTCGCGCTGTCCAATCTGCCAGCTTTGCTCAATCTTGTTATTCGCTTCTTCGCTGATTCCAAAACGGGTCAGATCCTGCTCCTGTCCTCTGGCAATAATACGTACAGGCAGATTGCCCAGCTTTTGATTGCGAATAGCATCTTCGGTGGTACTGGCGAGTTTTCCTTCTTCAGATACAGCTTTAAAATATTTTGGTGAAGCCACTACGTTTACAAAATCCTGCCGATCTTCCGGTTCAACCCGTCCGGTTAGCATAAAATTTGGAAATAAACGAAAAGCGCCTACTTCATCGAGGAAAATAGAAATATAAGGCGATGGCGTGGAACTGCCTGCATGTTCTTCCTTGTAAATGGCTTCTGTACGTTCGGCATCATTTTCCGGCCGTGCATCGATCAGTACCATGCCTGCAATCTCATCGGGATACGTTTGTGCGAATAATCGAGAGTACATACCGCCAAGCGAATGACCGGCCAGTAGATACGGACCCGGAATATTTGCTTTCTGCAAAGCGGTATGCAGCTCTTTGACAATATTCTGTCCGGTTCGTGGCAGTGGGCTGGTATCGCTCCAGGCGTAGCCTGCCCGGTCATAGGTTACGACTGTAGCGCCTGTAGAGGCTGCCAGCTGCTCCGGAATCTGTCTCCAGGAGAGACTGGTCTCCCCACTGCCTGCTTCAAGCAGAATAGTCGGTGAGCCGGTTCCATACGTATGCACATGCAGCCGGTACCCATTGATATCGATCATTTTACCCGGTGGAGGATGGGTGGCCTGGGCGTGCCGTGAAGTTATACTTTCATAAATAAATCCTGCTGCCAGCAGAAGTAAAACGACTCCGACCAGTGAAACGATGGCGCGGAGAGTGATCTTTTTCCAGGAACGCCCGCTTTTGCGGTGCCCTGAAGGATTGGATGTTTTCATGAGTAGGGTAATCCTTTCTTTAATAGGGTGCCAATACAATGAATAGTCAATAATGGGGAACTGCGGAACCAAGGAAGCGTAGTAGCAAGAGCAACCTTGTTGGTGATTGAAATTGGTAAATCCTCTACACGTATATTGGACAGGGAAGAGAGTTATTTAACTGTACACCTACCAAATTCAACCTCTGGATGGAGCTGGCAGCCTCTATACGTAATCGGACACCATACAGCGGTGTAGCCAAGCGGATAAATCGAGATAAAGCAAGCATGATTAGGCACCAGCAATACCGTGTTCTAAAAAGAAAGAAGCAGCAGCTGTTGGTTATTCATACTGATGTCCCACAGATTATCAAAAGGTGGACAGCTTCCGTTTGGCCGGTGTCTGTTGTGGTTAAATCTGCAAAGGGACACGTCGGATTTTATTTTTACGACGCGACAGTGTATACTTGTAAAGTAGTGAGAAACCGTAACTTACTTATTACTTCCTATCAACGTTCTGATCCCTGGAACAGAAGGGAAGTCGTTTCTCATGTGTTTTCCTAAATCTTATATCCTGTAAGGGAGGCTATTTCAGATGAAATCATTTGAATTTTATAATCCAACCCGCCTGATTTTTGGTAAAGGCCAATTGGAGACATTGAAGCGTGAAGTTCCAAAATACGGCAAGAACATCCTGCTGGTATATGGTGGCGGCAGCATCAAGCGTGCAGGCCTGTACGATCAGGTAATCAAATACCTGGGCGAAATCGGTGCGAATGTAACCGAACTGGCAGGCGTAGAACCGAACCCGCGTCTGACTACTGTCCACAAAGGTGTAGAGCTGTGTAAAGCAAATAACATCGATCTGGTACTCGCTGTCGGCGGCGGCAGCGTTATTGACTGCGCCAAAGCGATCGTAGTCGGTGCCAAATACGATGGCGACATGTGGGATATTATCGAACGCAAAGCAGCTGCAACGGATGCACTGCCGCTGGGCGTTGTACTCACAATGGCAGCAACTGGTTCCGAAATGAACTCCGGTTCGGTTATCACCAACAGCGATACCCAGGAGAAACTGGGCTGGGGCAGCGCATACTCTTTCCCGGCATTCTCGATTCTGGATCCGGAATTCACGTATTCCCTGCCTAAAGATCAGACAGTATACGGTATGGTAGATATGATGTCCCACGTACTGGAGACGTACTTCCATCCGGAACAAAATACACAGGTACAGGATGGCTCGTGTGAATCCGTACTGCGTGCCGTTATCGAAGCGGCTCCACAACTGATCAATGATCTGGAGAACTACGAGCTGCGCTCCACGATTATGTACTCCGGTACAATGGCGCTGAACGGCGTACTGAGCATGGGCGTAACCGGTGACTGGGCAACCCACAATATCGAGCATGCGGTATCCGCAGTGTACGATATTCCGCATGGCGGTGGTCTGGCGATCCTGTTCCCGAACTGGATGCAGTATAACCTCAAAGTCGATCCTGCCCGTTTTGCGAAGCTGGCAGTTAACGTATTTAATGTTGATCCTGCAGGCAAGAGCGACGAAGAAGTAGGCGCAGCAGGTATCCAGGCACTTCGTGATTTCTGGACATCGATCGGTGCACCTAGCCGTCTGGCTGACTACGATATCGACGATAGCCAAATCGACCTGATGGTCGAGAAAACACTGAAGTTCGGACCTTCCTTTGGTAACTTTGCCAAACTGCAGGCAGACGACGTACGCGAAATCTACCGTATGTCCCTGTAAGCAGGAGCGCTTTTAAACCGAAGTATCAAGTTTGGTATAAGAAGTGTGATGTTGCGATCAGAGATAGCCTGTTTAATGTAAAAAGACAGCTCTTGTATTCGCTAAAGAGTAATTTTTTCCAAAAAGCAGAGCAGTCTGCATAAAACATTTCACAACCAAAAGCACAGTTTCCTTGATCCTATGGATCTTGGGAAGCTGTGCTTTTTTGACGTCTCATATAATGAATAGAACTATCTATAAAGGCGTAACAATTGGACATCAAATGAAAGAGAAAAAGCTGCTTTTTGTAATTTAATTTCCTTTAAAGGTAAAAATATGCAACCTCATCTGTATATATACGTAAATAAAGGTATATCGCCAACCAGCAGTATTTTTGTTTTTGAATAAAAAAAGTCTTGAAGACTGTGCGGCGGTCTTGTCACAAAACGGAAAGGAGACCGCAATTATGGAAACGCTATATTGGACCTGTCTGATTATCGGAGCAGTATATGCGCTGTTCAGCCTGCTTTTCGGTGACTTGCTCGGTGATGTACTGGGCGGACTGGAGCTGCCCGGACCGGATGTATTCAAGCCGGTTGTACTGGCAGGCATGGTAACGGTATTTGGTGGAGCAGGCATTTTGCTGGCCAGGTATACGGACATGTCTATAGGAGTAGAGCTGTTATTATCCATTCTGGCGGCTATTGCAGGAGCATTGTTTGTATTTTTCGTGTATGTCAAACCCATGGAGAATAGCGAAGTGTCCACGTCCTATTCGATCCGGGAGATGATTGGGCGGATTGGAGAAGTTACCATACCGGTACCAGGCGAGGGATATGGCGAAGTTATGATCAAGGTAGCAGGTGGCAATACGGTACATATCGCGTCGAGTTTTGAGCATTCTCCTATCGCGGCAGGTGTCCGTGTCGTCATTGTAGAGGAGTCGGCAGGTGTTTTGGCAGTAGCGGAATTTGAACAAGGTCTGGCAGCAGACCCGGCACCACTATAAATAAAAGCAGCAAGTATAATCCATGGATAGTGTATCCAGGCAAAACGCAGTTGGAAATAAGAATATGACGGAAGCAGTAACCATGTAACCTGGCAGCAATACCCATATAACTTTAAATACAGTTTCAAAGGGGAGAATACAATGACAATAATAAACGAAATGATTTTGATTCCTGCCATTGTAATCGTCGTTCTAATCGTACTGGGCATAACATTCTGGGCACGGTACAAAACCGTTAGTACAGATGAGGCAATGGTCGTGACCGGCTCTTTTCTCGGCAACAAAAATATCTCGGATGATGGTGCCGGACGCAAAATCAAGATCGTACGCGGCGGCGGTGCATTTATCTGGCCGATTTTCCAGAAATCCGAATTTCTGTCCTTGCTGTCCCACAAGCTGGACGTCACTACACCGGAGGTGTATACCGAACAAGGTGTACCGGTACTGGCTGACGGAGTAGCTATTATCAAAATCGGCAGCTCGGTTGAAGATGTAGCAACAGCCGCAGAGCAGTTCATGGGCAAGCCGATCCAGGCTCTGCAAGGAGAAGCCCAGGAAGTGCTGGAAGGCCATCTACGCTCGATTATGGGCTCTATGACCGTAGAGGAAGTGTACCGCAATCGCGATCGTTTCGCCCAGGAAGTGCAGAGCGTAGCCGCACGTGATCTCAAAAAGATGGGTCTGCAGATCGTTTCCTTTACAATCAAGGATATTCGCGACAAACATGGCTATCTGGAATCCCTCGGTAAACCACGGATTGCAGCCGTGAAAAGGGATGCCGATATTGCTGAAGCCGAAGCGCTGCGCGACTCACGCATCCAAAAGGCTCGTGCCGAAGAAGAAGGACAAAAAGCCGAGCTGCTGCGTGATACCCATATCGCTGAAGCGGAAAAGGAAAAAGAGCTGAAAATTGCTGCTTTCAAAAAGGATCAGGATACCGCTCGCGCCGAAGCTGATCAGGCATATCAGATTCAGGAAGCCAAAGCAAAGCAGATCATGATTGAAGAACAAATGAAAATCGAACTCGTCCGCAAAGAGCGCGAAATCGATCTGAAAGAAAAAGAAATTACCGTACGCGAGAAACAATATGATGCCGAAGTGAAAAAGAAAGCCGAAGCCGACCGTTTTGCTGTCGAGCAGGCAGCCCAGGCGGACAAAGCCCGCAAAATGCGCGAAGCCGAAGCCAGACAATACTCGATCGAGACCGAAGCCAAAGCCTCTGCCGAGCAGCAACGCCTGGCCGGTCTGGCGACAGCGGATGCCGAACGTGCCAAAGGTACGGCGGAAGCCGAAGTCATCCGTCTACGTGGTCTGGCAGAAGCCGAAGCCAAGCAAAAGCTGGCTGAAGCTTTTGAAAACTACGGTCAGGCAGCTATTCTCGATATCGTTGCCAAAATGCTGCCGGAGCTGGCAGGCAAGATCGCAGAGCCGCTTAGCAGTATTGACAAGCTGACAGTCGTTGATACAGGCAAAGGAGAAGGCGGAGGAGCGACCAGAGTCAGCAATTATGTGACCGAGCTAATGGCTACTGCTCCTGAAATGCTGAAAAGTGTATCCGGTCTTGATCTGGAGCAGCTGATCCAGGGATTCGCCGGACAAAAAGAGAATTCTGCCGAACGCCAACCTGCACTTTCCGATAAAAAACGTTCCTATCCGGTCCATATTGAAGCAGAGGATATCCAACCGGTTGAAATGGTAACACCGACGATTGATATCCAATCAACCAATATTAAATCAACCAATCGTATCTCGGATGCAACCATGGATACAGACTAAAATAGTCTATGCTTCGTATGATGCAGCTGGCGCGTAGACACAGCTGCAGCTTGAACCAGCAGGTATAGCAGTTAGGATGTCATTTTGTCGGCAAGCTCAAAATATGTTTTATAATTGATCTGTCCATATACAATTTTTTCATTGGATCAGCCGGTTATTTATGTACTTGTCTGGCGTTTGTAACCTGATGGTGGCAAGTGTATAATAACAGTATCTGTGTACAACAACTCTGGATTTCCGACAAGGATATCTGCGGAATAGTTCAAAAGACGATGAAGCCGGATAAATAAAGGCTTCATCGTCTTTTTCGCTGTAACGAAGCAGTGTACAGATTGTGTTGACTAGCCTGTTATTTTTTGATAACTTAGTCGGGATAAGGCGATATTAAAAGGGGTGCAACTGTGAGCAGCCTACAAGTGGCTAAAGTACTGAATAATAACGTAATTATTGCAGATCATCCTCAGTATGAAGAGGTCGTCGTGATCGGCAAGGGAATCGGATTTAACCGCAAGACACGCGATCAGATTCCGCTCAATGTCGTCGAGAAAATGTTTATTTTAACCAACCAACAGGAGCAGGAGCAGTACAAGCAGCTGGCTGCGCAGATTGACGAACAGATCATAGAAGTGATTAACGAGATTATTCACTTTATTAATAAAGAAAGCAAAACTCCGCTCAACGAGCATATTCATATTGCATTGACCGACCATATTGCGTTCGCCATCAAGCGTGCCGAACAGGGGATGACGGTACAGAATCCTTTTTTGTATGAGACACGGGAGATGTATCCGAACGAGTATCGTCTGGCTGAACATGCATTGGAAATGATTAAAAACAAGCTGGGTGTCAGTCTGGAGGAAGATGAAATCGGATTTGTTGCCCTGCATATTTACAGCGCACTGACCGATCAGCATATTACCCAGATCAAGGCGCATTCCCGCCTGATTGCCGATATGGTCAAAGTAGTAGAAGACAGCTTGAATATTACTATCACTGGTGACAGTCTGGATTATTCGCGGCTGCTGACCCATTTACGGTTCGCGATTGAGCGTATCCGCCGCGGCGAGAAGGTAGCAGCGACACACCGGCTGGAAGAGATGCTCAAGATCGAGTACCCGGAAGTATATTCGCTCGCCTGGAAGCTGACCAAGATGATGGAAAGACGCCTGCGTCGGCCTGTATATGGAGCAGAAGTTAGTTATCTAACGATGCATCTGCAGCGGTTTGTCGAGAAAAATGAAACCGAAAATTAAGCTGGTGAATTTTTTTGTTGAAAAGGCTTGCATGTTCAAAATGAGAGTGCTATAATTCAGAACGTAATCAACAAACGAATAGCGGTTATAACGTGTTACTGATTCGATCAGGCATGAGTTAACAACGTATTTGTAGCGAAGCTGCATAGCAGAGGGCGTATTTTATCCTTATCTGCACGCATAGCTTTATGTTACATGTACATTGTTTGCTCATGCCTTTTTTGCATGCTATCCGCAAAGCGGTTGTTGAACGCAGTGAGGTTACGGAATCATGAAAGTTCCATTTATGTAATAAATTAGATGAATTGGTTTAATTTATTACATGTTTGGGTCATACACATTGAAGAAGTGAATCCTGCCTGCACTGCAACTCAAAATCATACATTATATTCAAGAGGGGAAGTGGCTGTATTGTTTAGACGTCTGTTTGGCGTTTTGCAAAAAGTTGGTAGAGCACTGATGCTTCCGGTTGCGATCCTGCCAGCTGCAGGTCTGCTGCTGGGTATCGGTAACCTGTTGGTTAACCCGGACTTTTTGCAGTATATTCCTGCACTCAATGCCAAGTGGGTTCAAATTACTGCTGAAGTAATGATGAACTCCGGGCAAATCGTATTTGATAACCTATCCTTGTTATTTGCCGTCGGGGTTGCCGTCGGTCTCGCAGGAGGAGAAGGCGTTGCCGGTCTGGCAGCAATTATCGGTTATCTGATCATGAACGTAACTATGGGTACAGCAATGGGTATCAAAGCTGCGGATGTAGGTACAGGCAACTTTGCTCTGGCTTCCGTACTGGGTATTCCTACACTGCAAACTGGTGTATTCGGCGGTATTATCGTCGGTATCCTGGCAGCATCGATGTACAAGCGTTTCTTCAAGATCGAACTGCCGTCTTACCTGGGCTTCTTTGCAGGTAAACGTTTCGTTCCAATTATGACTGCTGTAACCTCCCTGATCCTCGGTCTGATTATGATCGTGGTATGGCCTCCGATTCAGTCTCTGCTGAATAACGTTTCCCACAACATGGTTGATGCGAACCCTACACTGTCCGCATTTATCTTCGGGGTAATCGAGCGTTCACTGATTCCTTTCGGACTGCATCATATCTTCTACTCACCGTTCTGGTTTGAATTTGGTGAATATGTCAATAAAGCGGGCGAACTGGTACGTGGTGACCAGAAGATCTTTATGGCTCAGCTGCGTGACGGCGTACCGTTCACAGCGGGTACATTCATGGTTGGTAAATTCCCATTCATGATGTTCGGTCTGCCTGCGGCAGCACTGGCTATCTATCATGAATCCAAGCCACAGCACAAAAAATACGTTGCAGGTATCATGGCTTCTGCAGCACTGACTTCTTTCCTGACAGGTATTACAGAGCCGCTGGAATTCTCATTCCTGTTCGTTGCTCCAATCCTGTTCGGTATTCACGCAATCTTCGCAGGTCTGTCTTTCATGACAATGCAGATTCTGGGCGTTAAGATCGGTATGACTTTCTCAGGTGGTCTGATTGACTTTATCCTGTTCGGTGTTATTCCGAACCGTACCCCTTGGTGGGACGTTATCATCGTCGGTCTGATTCTGGCGGTTGTGTACTACTTTGGTTTCCGTTTTGCTATTCGCAAGTTCAACCTCAAGACACCAGGTCGCGAAGACACTGTTGCTTCCGAGGAGAACAGCTCTGGTGGCAGCGCAACACAGGACGAACTGCCTGGCAAGATTCTGGACGCGTTTGGCGGCCAGGAAAACATCTCCAGTCTGGACGCTTGTATCACTCGTCTGCGTATTCAGGTTAAAGAACCAAAAAATGTTAACAAAGACCGTCTGAAATCCCTGGGCGCTTCCGGCGTACTGGAAGTGGGTAACAATATCCAGGCGATCTTCGGTACACGTTCCGATACCATCAAGTCCCAAATGCAGGACATTATCGCAGGACGTACACCACGTGCTACACCTCCAAGTGTAGACAATGAGCCAGCCAAAGGCACAGCCGAGAATCAGGTTAGCCTGATGACCGACGAAGTGATTGTTGCTCCGGCCAGTGGTGAACTGCTGAATATCAGTGAAGTACCGGATCCGGTATTCTCGCAAAAAATGACCGGTGACGGATTCGCGATTCTGCCTTCGAGCGGAACGATCGCTTCTCCGGTAAACGGTAAAGTATTCAATGTATTCCCGAGCAAGCATGCGATTGGCATTATGTCCGAGACAGGCAAAGAAATTCTCGTACACGTTGGTGTGAACACCGTTAAGCTGAAAGGCCAGGGCTTCACTGTACTGGTTGCTGAAGGCGACGATGTTATGGCGGGTCAGCCAATCCTTGAAGTAGATCTGGAATATGTAAAAGCAAACGCTCCATCTATCATTACACCAGTAATCTTCTCCAACCTGCCGGAAGGTGCAGCGGTAACGCTGAAAAAATCCGGAACGGTTAAAGGCGGAGAAGGCGACATTATCACCATCAAGTAAGCAGAGTGATCAACCTTCAACTGAATAGTCAGGCATCCAGAAAATACAGATTAATTTGGCAAATCAGTTGGGTAAGGCTTGGTAAGCTGCTTAACCGCATGGATTTATGTCTAAGTAATACTAAGTGTATGCATGCAGGATGTGTTTCACAGCAAACTATAGGCGGTTCTTCGGAACTTCGCCTATAGTTTGCTATCATTATAAAATGAAAGCATCTTTTGGTGAAAACGAGCATTTGTTTGGTAAAGAAATGAATTTGCCTAAATTTTGCCGCAAATTGCTAGTAATTGCTGAAAAAAGTCGAAATTTTTTCTTCCAGAACGTGCATCATGGTTTATAATGCTGTACAATAGAGTGGATGGCTTGATATTCACATCTATACTACTACTAACAGAAAGCGAGTGACTTTATAATGGAAAAAACATTTAAAATCGTTGATGAAGATGGTATCCACGCACGCCCAGCAACTGCACTGGTAACAGCTGCTAACAAATTTGCTTCTACTGAATCTTTCGCTGAAGCTAAAGGTAAAAAAGTAACCCTGAAATCTATCCTGGGTGTTCTGTCTCTGGGTCTGGAGCAAGGTGATACTATCGTTCTGTCCACTACTGGTGCAGAAGAAGAAGCGGCTCTGCAAGCTCTGACTGACGTAATGGTTAACGAAGGGCTAGGCGAAATCAATGGCTAATATTTTGGGAATTGCGGCGTCTTCGGGCATCGCCATTGCCAAAGCATTCCGTCTGGAACATCCTGAGTATGAAATCACCAAACGCTCAGTAAGTGATACCGATGCGGAACTGGCTAAACTTGAGTCTGCTCTGGCGCAATCCAAAGTGGAACTTGAGGCGATCAAAGAGCGCACGCTGCAAGAAATGGGAGCAAAAAAGGCAGAGATTTTCGAATCTCACCTGCTCATTCTGAATGATCCTGAATTGATCGATCCGGTAAAAGACAAAATCTCTTCCGATATGATCAATGCTGAATATGCACTGAACGAAGTGGCTTCCCAGTTCGTAACCATGTTTGAGAACATGAAGAGTGCTTATCTTCAGGAACGTGCTGCGGACATGCGCGACGTAACGAAGCGTGTGATCAACCATCTGATGGGCGTTAATTTCCAAAGCCCTGCTGAAATTCGTGAAGAAGTGGTCATCATTGCTGAAGACCTGACGCCTTCCGATACAGCTCAGCTGGACCGCAATTATGTAAAAGGCTTCACAACCAACATTGGCGGACGTACTTCCCACTCTGCGATTATGGCACGCTCCCTGGAGATTCCGGCAGTAGTAGGAACGAAGGAAGTTATGGACGTTGTACAAAACGGTGACATGGTTATCGTCGATGGTCTCGAAGGTAACGTTATTGTAAATCCGGATGAAGCTACACTGGCAGAATACCGTGCAAAACGTGAGGCTTATGAAGCTCAAGTAGCAGAGTGGCGCAAACTGCGCGACGAAGCAACGGTATCCAAAGACGGCGTTCACGTCGAACTGGCTGCCAACATTGGTACACCAAACGATGTAGCTGGCGTTCTTGATAACGGCGGCGAAGCAGTAGGTCTGTATCGTACCGAGTTCCTGTATATGGGTCGTGACGAGTTGCCATCCGAGGATGTTCAATTCAACGCTTATAAAACAGTACTCGAAAAAATGGCAGGCAAGCCTGTAGTTGTTCGTACACTGGATATCGGTGGCGACAAAGAACTGCCTTACCTGGTTCTGCCAAAAGAAATGAATCCGTTCCTTGGTTTCCGTGCTATCCGTCTGTGTCTGGATCGTCAGGACATTTTCCGCACTCAACTGCGTGCGCTGCTTCGTGCAAGCGTATATGGTGAACTGCGCGTGATGTTCCCAATGATCGCTACACTGGGCGAATTCCGTGAAGCAAAAGCGGTTCTGATGGAAGAGAAAGAAAAACTGGTTGCTGAAGGTGTATCCGTATCGGACAACATCCAACTCGGCATCATGGTTGAGATTCCTTCCACAGCTGTTCTGGCTGATCAGTTTGCCAAAGAAGTAGACTTCTTCAGTATCGGTACTAACGATCTGATCCAGTACACCATGGCAGCTGACCGTATGAACGAACGTGTATCTTATCTGTATCAACCATATAACCCGTCCATTCTGCGTCTGGTTAAAATGGTTATCGATGCAGCGCACAAAGAAGGCAAATGGGCTGGAATGTGTGGCGAGATGGCAGGGGATGCTACAGCGATTCCATTGTTGCTCGGTCTGGGACTCGATGAGTTCAGTATGAGTGCAAGCTCTATTCTGCCTGCACGCAGTCAAATCGCCAAACTGTCCAAAGCTGAAATGCAAGAGCTGGCTACCAAAGCACTCGATATGCAGACAGCAGAGCAGGTTGTCGAACTGGTTAACGCTATTCAGGCGTAATTGCTGGATACCGTTTTTGGTATAGCTATTCTTTTTTCCAACAATCCCATTAAGCTGATTTCCTGAAATGATTCGGGAAATCAGCTTTTTTTCTTTTTTTGGTGTGAAGATGGATAAGAGCTAAGAGGGACTTCGCTGCGGGAAAGGATTATTCCGGCGACCTCCGGTTAAGATCCGGTTAAGAATGGATATTTTTGAATCACCGCTGTCGCGGTAAATATCCATTCTTAAATGTTGGCCTTTGGAATGATTCCTTTCCTTTCGCTAAGTGCGTCTGAGGGACAGTGTATTGGAAAAAATCTTGTGAAAAAGAAACGAGTGGTATGGTAGGAGGGCATTTACTAATCATTTCGCATTCAATTGAATAATAGATAGCTACTTATATTGAACAATAAATGATACTTATAAAGTAGAAGGGAGCCCTTTCCCGCCGAGGGGGTGGAGGGTGCTGATTCTTTCCATGCCGGTGATAATGGGTTTGGCTTTTTGGATTAGAGTCTGGGTGACTTCCAGTTGAAGGGATGCCTGATGGGCTTGCTCGCTGCTCCATACTTCATAGACGTACACGCAGTCCGGTTCGTTTTCGGCGATGCTGACCATGTAGATTTCGCATTCTTGCAGATTTTTCATGGATTCTGCAGCGTCAAGCAGGATATTGACCATGGTATCGCGCTGATTTTCCTGTACCGTGAACTTGCCAAACAATCCAAATCGGCTCATATGAATCCTCTTTTCGTAAAATAGTAAGGGTATTTAGCGAAAATAGTCGGGATAGATAACCTGGAACAGGAAGTCTAGCTTATTTTATGATATAGTCGCATCTCATCTAAGTCGGTTTGCAGAAATCGAATTGCCTGGATATGGAATCAATTCGATGTGTGGCAGCCCAGTTCGTAGTAGTTGTTATTGTTGAACTCGAAGCTTTTGATCACATCGAGGCCAAGCTTTTGGGTGTGTGCAGCGTAGGATCTTGGGTTGATATGATTGATAAAAGTGATCAGGATCGGGTATCTTTGGCTCATTTGTGTTTTGGAGAATTCAAAAATATTTTTAAGTACTTCTGTGCCACGGTATTCGGTATCGATACAGATCGGTCCGTATTGGTAGCTGTTTTCGGTAGATAGCACCGTTCCTTTGTACTCGGTGTGCTGCAGATCGCCGATCATATGTTGGAAAAGAGGCCATTTGGACCAGTATTCCCAGGAAGCTGCCATGACGTAAGCAACGACTTTATCCTGGTCACAGGCGATAGTGATGCCATTTTCTTTTTCAATCAATTCCTGGAATTGTTCATCTGTAAAGAGCGTGGTGACAAAGCCGTGTGGTTTGTCTTCTTCACTGATGGTGGTGACATGGTACTTTTGCTGTAGTTCTGCGATAGCAGGGATATCCTCGATAGTAGCATTTCTGTAAATCATGATTGTCCTCCTGTGCGGGATAAAATGGAATTTATCGATCTGAGCTTATGCTCCAGTTACAATTCCTATGTAGAGTACGTATGGAATTGTTTTGAGTATAGCTTCAAAAAAAAGATCTTTCAACTGCTTGATAGCTTTCTTGTGGGCAGAAGCAAATAGCCGTTCGATGCACAATGATACGTAGTTGCTGATGAACTCTATGTATTTAGTGCAGCGGTTTACAAGAAAGCTTTTATGGTGATTTCCAGTATCGATAGACAGGATATGATGAATTAAGGAATCAGTATGACTAGACGAGCAGATACCGTAAGAAAATACATCAAGGAAATGATGTGGTAAAGTCGGTAAAGAACATAAAATATGAAGGAGCTTATCATCGTGATAAGCTCCTTCATATTTTTTATGGATCATAGTAATCATATAAAAGGATATGGATATCTTTTACACTGAATATTGTCTTTTAGGATCAACATTAGCTTATATCATCAACATGATCTCATACGATAAATATTATCTTTTATAATAATCGTGACCTGTTGCGCTGAATATCCTTCTTTACCATCAACGTGATCTCTTATATGATTATTACCTTTTATAATAATCATTATCTCATAGAACCAATATTATCTTTTCTAATAAACACCATCTCGGACATAGTGAAGCTGCCCTTATAATAACGCATCCTGAAGTCTTCGCGAATTAACTGCAAGCGCAGTTGAGTACCGGCTTGCGGGCTGCAGTTGCTTCATCCAGACGTTTGACCACCGTCGTGTATGGCGCATTAATTACTAATTCCGGTGTTTCTTTGGCTTCATTTGCTATCTGGATCATTGTATCGATAAAGGCATCCAGCGTTTCTTTGCTTTCGGTCTCGGTCGGTTCGATCATGATGCATTCTTCCACATTGAGCGGGAAGTAGACGGTAGGCGGATGATAGCCAAAATCAAGTAATCGTTTGGCAACATCGAGTGTGCGTACGCCGTACTGTTTTAGCCCTTTGCCGGACATCACGAATTCGTGTTTGCATACATTGTCATACGGCATAATGTAATGATCTTTGAGGCGATGCATCATGTAGTTGGCGTTCAGCACTGCACATTCGGATACCCGGCGCAGACCTTCCGGACCGTAGGTACGGATATACGTATAGGCGCGTACCAGAATACCAAAGTTGCCATAGTACGCTTTGACACGACCAATAGAATCCGGTGAACCGGAGCGCAGTGTGTAGCTGCCATCTTCGAGCTTCTCGACGACCGGCTCTGGCAGGAAAGGCAGCAGTCTGCTTTTCACACCAACAGGACCGGCTCCCGGACCACCACCACCGTGAGGCGTACTCATCGTCTTATGCAAATTCAGATGGACCACATCAAAGCCCATATCGCCCGGACGAGTGATGCCCATGATCGCATTGGAGTTGGCACCATCGTAGTAGAGCAGGCCGCCGGCTTCGTGCACAACTTGGGCAATCTCGGTAATCTGTTCTTCGAACAGTCCCAGTGTATTCGGATTCGTCAGCATCAGCGCTGCTGTATCCGGTCCAACGGCTGTACGCAGAGCTTCCAGATCGACCAGACCTTTTTCATTCGAAGGAATAGTAATGGTCTGGAATCCGGCGACAGTCGCACTGGCCGGGTTCGTACCGTGCGAAGAATCAGGCACGATGACTTTGGTTCGATGTTCACCGCGTTTTTCGTGATAGGCACGAATCATCATCAGACCGGTCCATTCTCCGTGTGCTCCGGCAGCAGGCTGTAGGGTCACGGCATCCATACCGGTCAGAACAGCCAGATCGTTTTGCAGGGTATGCAGCATTTCCAGTGCTCCCTGAATACTGGTCTCAGGCTGATACGGATGGATTTTGGCGAATCCGGCATAACGGGCTACATCTTCATTGATTTTTGGATTGTATTTCATTGTACAGGAACCGAGCGGGTAGAATCCGTTATCCACACCAAAGTTCAGGCGGGATAGCTCGGTATAGTGACGGATAACATCGACTTCGTATACTTCCGGCAGGGCAGCTGCTTCACTGCGCAGCATGTCCTGAGGAATTACCGAACTGGCTTCCACGCGAGGTACATCACATTCCGGCAAAGAGTAGCCGACCCGGCCAGGCTGGCTAAGTTCGAAGATCAGTGCTTTTTCCTTGATTACTGCACCAATTAATTCATTGGATGCTGTAGCTGTGGAAGGAGTATCTGTATTGGTTGTCGTTATCATTTCGTTTGTCATAGGGATGCCTCCAGTTGGGTAGCCAATTGATCAATCTCGGATTTGGTACGCTTTTCCGTTACGGCAAACAGCATGTGACCGGATAATTCCGGATAGGATAGACCCAGATCATATCCACCGATAACGCCCTGCTCCAGCAGCTTCAGATTCAGCTCGGCAGCAGAGGTGCCTTCTGGCAGAGTAATCACGAATTCATTGAAAAAAGGAGACTGGAATGTCAGCTTCAGCCCGGCTACAGCAGACAGTTTCTGTGCAGCATAGTGGGCTTTTTGAATATTCAAATCTGCCACATCGATCATTCCCTGTTTACCCATAATCGACATATAGACAGAGGCGGACAGGGCGAGCAGCGCCTGATTGGAACAAATATTGGAAGTCGCTTTATCACGGCGTATATGCTGTTCACGGGTCTGCAGCGTCAGTACAAAGCCGCGCTTGCCATCACTGTCTTTGGTCTGGCCGACGATTCGTCCAGGCATACGGCGCATCTGTGCTTGTGACACCGCGAAAAATCCACAGGTAGGGCCGCCGAGAGACATGGATATACCGAGCGGTTGTGCATCACCGACTACGATATCGGCTCCGAGCTTGCCCGGTGCTTCGAGCAGTCCGAGTGAAATTGGATTGGTACTGACGACGAGCAGGGCGCCGCGCTCATGAGCCAGATCGGCAGCAGCGCGAATACCTTCAATACCACCAAAGAAGTTCGGCGATTGTACCAGTACAGCTGCTGTCTGATCGTCAAGTACTTCGGCGAGTGCGCTGATATCTGTTACTCCGTCACCATAGGCAACTTCAACCACTTCCAGATTCAGACCGCGTGCATAACTGCGTACAACAGCGCGCGCTTCCGGATGAATCGTGGAGAAAGCGACAATCTTGGTGCGGCGGGTTGCGGAAGCTGCCAGTGAAGCGGCTTCGGCCAGAGCAGTTGCTCCATCATACATACTCGCATTGGCTACAGCCATTCCAGTCAGTTCACAGATATAGGACTGGAATTCAAAAATCGCCTGCAGCTCGCCCTGGCTGATCTCCGGTTGATATGGAGTATACGCTGTATAGAATTCAGAACGGGAGATTACATGATTGATGACCGATGGGACATGATGATCATAAATGCCTGCTCCGAGAAAGCTCGTATAACGATCGGTATCTGCATTGCGGCCAGCCAGTTGTCCCATATGACGGGTGAGCGCATATTCGTCCAGCATCTCCGACATAGGCAGCGTACCCTGATAACGGACAGCGGCCGGAATATCCTTGAACAGATCCTCTATGGATGACGCGCCGACAACAGCCAGCATATCCGCTTCATTTTGCGGCGTCATCGGAATATAGCGATGCTTTTTCATTATATATACTCCTTTTGGCAGATCAGGCTGCCGGGTAATGGTAGAAACGACGTGCTGTTATGCAACCAGATATATGTTATGAGATGTATGTTATGAATAGAAATAAAGATGTAGATGGATATAAGGAAAAATAATGACAGCAGATGATCAATGGATCATACAGCCCACCTTTGTCGTACTCATAGGAATGCCACAGCAAACGATCAGACAGTTACCGGCTTTCTTTTGTAAAAGGGAGCTTTGACTACTTCGGCTTTGAGCAATTTACCGCGAATCTCTATTTCGATGGCTGTACCTATAACGGCATGTTCAGCCTCGATCAAAGCCAGTCCCAGATTACGCTTGAGAGTGGGAGACTGTGTACCGGTAGTCACTTCGCCAATCTGGCGGCCTTCAAGAAATACCGGATAATGGGAGCGCGGAATACCGCGATCGATTAATTCGACACCGACCAGCTTGCGGGGAGTGCCCTGTTCTTTTTGTTTAACCAGCACATCGCGTCCGATAAAGTCGCCTTTGTCCAGCTTTACAAAGAAACCAAGACCCGCTTCCAGTGGGGTAATATCTGCAGACAATTCCTGTCCATACAGAGGCAGCTTGGCTTCAAATCGCAGTGTATCCCGCGCACCGAGTCCGCATGGCACGAGTCCGTCGGGTTCTCCTGCGGCGAGTAGTCCGGTCCAGATTTCACCTGCTTGATCGGCAGGAGCATAAATCTCGTAACCGTCTTCGCCGGTATAACCGGTACGGGACAGGATCACTTTGACGCCAAACAGCTCTGCATTCGCTACGAAAGAAAATCCGGGAAGTTCACTGTACTCTTTACTGCCGGTTGCTTTGGCCAGAATATTGGCAGCCAGCGGTCCCTGCAAAGCGATCAGGGCTGTCTGTTCGGAGATGTTTTGCAGCGTTACACTTTCCGGCAAATGCTCCTGTAGCCACTCTATATCCTTATCAATATTGGAAGCATTAATGACCAGCATATAATGCTCTTCTTCCAATCGATAGACCAGCAGGTCGTCCACAACTCCTCCGGTCGGATAGCACATCAATGTGTACTGGGCCTGTCCATCCTGCAGCCGGGATACATCATTGGTAAGCATATTTTGCAGATAAGCCAGTGATCCGTTGCCGCTGATCATCACTTCACCCATGTGGGAAACATCGAACAGTCCTGCTTGTTCGCGAACGGCTTCATGCTCTTTTTGAATACCTCTAAACTGGACAGGCAGTTCCCAGCCGCCAAAATCAATACAACGTGGAGAACCGGATGCAGCATATAACGGGTATAGCGGTGTACGCTTGAGCTCTGTAGTCATGAATGATTCACCTCATGGTTTATTTGATAAAAACAAAAAAACAGGGAGGGTCAGGAAATAAACAGGCATTGCCCGCATTTTCCTTTCCTCCCTGTCCTTGGTACCTGAGAGTTACCTTATTCACCCGATGCGTTATGATCATACAGCATAATCCATTACGGTATGCTATACTCCTCGTAACAGCACAGAACCGACATAAGTTTCCCCTTTGGTGATCCGTTCAGGCATTATGATTATAACTACTCATAACCTTCGGATTCTCTCCAGAGCCGCGTCCAGTACAGGTCCTTTTGCCTGAGAGATTCACCATAACGGCTTACTCCTTCGGCGCTGCCCTGATGCTGGTGGCAGTCTCTCCCTGTACGTTCATCCGCTCACATATGATGTTATGTATTTCCGAACATTGAGTAATAAAAGTGTTAAAAATGTATGTATATTATATTAATACTTGATTCATAGAGTGATGTCAAGACTCTTGACAGCGCAATCTTCCTTACTATACGCTTGTGGCATCAGGAACCAAATCATGACATGAACCGGAGGAATGAGACAATGAGTGAGATCAAAGACCAATTGTTGTACAGTGAAGAGCACGAATGGGTAGAACGTATCAATGAAGACACGGTACGTATTGGCATTACTGATTTTGCTCAGCATCAACTGGGAGATATCGTATTTGTGGAACTGCCAAAAGTAGGTCGCGAAGTAGCTGCTGACGAAGAAGTAGGAACAGTGGAATCTGTCAAAACGGCATCAGAGCTGTTCTGTCCACTGGCAGGTACGGTCGTTACGTTCAATACTGATCTGGAAACGGAGCCCGAGCTGGTCAATTCCGATCCTTATGGACGCGGATGGATGATCGAATTGAAAGTAAACGGTGATTTGGAAAGCGCGTTATCCAAACTGATGGATGCCAAAGCTTACGCTGAACACGCACAGGATTAATCGAGCGGTCAACAGGTATTGATATCAGATTCATTCCTTGTATAGTTGACTGCAGATGATGAATTACAGGTTCAGGATTAACGGTCAACCATACATATAGCCTGTACAGCACCGAAACTATGATCCAGACATGGATATCATCATAATCTGTTACTGTGACAGATTCGCATTTCAATTGTAGGTCTAATTATGCACAAGCACATTACGCAAAAAGAGGTTCAGCAGCTTGCACTATGTAACCGGGATCGTAATACATCTATCCCGGAACAGCCAAGCCTGTCTGCTGCCTGCCACTCGTTGAGCAGGTTATCTTTTTGCTGTACTGTGCTTTTTTGCTGTATGGATTGTTATCTCTGCAACAAGATATACAGCACTCAGAACATCCTGCAGATCAGAAAGATGGATCTAACCGTCTATTCAGTACGATCTCCTGCATATGTGTGAAAAAGCGCTCCTGCGTTTATTTAAAAGAATAAACCCGACAGGAGGAATACGATGAACGCAAAGCGGATATTCATTACAGGCGCCAATTCTGGCATGGGGCTGGCATCAACGATCGAATTGGCCCGGCGTGGACATGAAGTGATTATGGGCTGCCGCAATGAAGAACGCGGCCAGAAAGCACTGGAGCAGGCACGTCAGGAGAGCGGATCGGATAAAATTACTCTTATGAAATGCGATCTGGGATCGCTGGAGACCATTCGCCATTTTGCGGAGGAGTTTGGCAAACGTTATGATTATCTGGATGTGCTGCTCAACAATGCGGGCGTGGTTAACCTGAAGCGCAAAGAGACATCCGACGGTTTTGAGATGAGTATCGGGGTGAATCATCTGGGGCATTTCCTGCTAACCCATCTGCTGCTGGACAGCCTGCAGCAAGCCAAGGCAGGACGTATTGTTGTCGTCAGTTCCGGTGCCTACAAACTGGGTAAAATCCATTGGGATGATCCTAATCTTCGCAGCGGCTATAACGTGGTCAAAGCCTATGCACAATCCAAATTGGCCAATATTTACTTTACCCGTATACTCGCCCAGCGGCTGGAAGGAACTTCAGTAACTGTTAACAGTCTGCATCCTGGTGCAGTAGCTACCAGCATCGGTGTAGACCGGGAAACAGGATTTGGTAAACGAATTCTCGCTTCAGTCGCGCATATGCCTTTTTTCCAGACACCGGAGCAGGGAGCAGAGACGGCGATCTTTCTCGCGGACGATGCATCGGTAGAAGGGAAATCGGGTGCTTATTATTACCGCAAGCAGCTGCATCGGCTGCACGCAAAAGCAAAAGATCAGCAGCAGGCCGAGCGGCTATGGACTTGGAGTGAAAAGCAGGTTGGATTGTAAACAGGCCGAGCTGAATCGATAACTGATGCATACTCTGACATTTACGATATAGCTACCTGATGAACGCAAAGGCAAATCAGGCTATCCTCACCGGATCGGAGGGAGAGTTAAAATGTGATTCTCCCGGAACCTGTGGTAGACTGAATAGGAATGTTGCTGCGGCGTCATGGACTGATGCTAATTTTCAGAGAAAAGAAGGTACAAAAAATGAATAATAATTATCCACCTAATCCGAATGATCAAGAGCGTGAGCGTCCGCCCTATGGTGCACCCCAGCCACCGGGTCCGCGTCCTCCGCTGGTAGGTCTCGGCGGCTGGCTGACCGTGTTCCAGATCTATATGTATTGGAGTCTGTTTATTGCATTGGTCTCGATTCCTACTTACATAGCGGTATTATTCCTGGCGGCCAATGAAGATGCGCTTCCGGAAGAAGTACGCTCCGTGCTATCGCTGTACGGGGATAATCTACAGGCGCTGTCGGTGTATGAGCTGATTGTAGCGATTATCCAGTTTGTACTGCTGGTACTGATGATGGTACTGCTGTACACGCGCAAAAAATCGTTCCCAAGGCTGGCCAAAATGTATCTGATTCTCAGTCTGGCGTTTGCCGTTATCGCCTTTTTCGTAGTGCCGCCTACATCGGGCATGGTCGCTTCGATGATCTGGGGCGCAGTGCTGACACTGGCCTGGAATATGTATTTTAACCGCTCGGTACGTGTCAAAAATACATTTATTCGCTAAATAAGGCTCCAGCAGGAGGGAATAGACGGATCGGTATTCAGGTGGTATCTTAGATAGAAATAAATTGCAGGAGTGATACCCTTGAACAATGCTGTGTCCTATGAAATCAAGATTGCCCGGCAGGAGGATCTGCAGCCGATCGTGGAAATCTACAATGCTTCTATTCCAGCACGTCTGGCAACGGCTGATACAGAGCCGGTTACGGTGGAGAGCCGTCAGGCCTGGTTTGATGAACATGTACCGGAACGCCGTCCACTCTGGGCACTATGGCAGGATGGGCAGATTGCCGGCTGGGCGAGTCTGCAGACCTTTTACGGGCGTCCTGCTTATAATGGAACTGTAGAATTGAGCGTTTATGTGCATAATGATTTTCAGGGAAAAGGTATTGGCAGCAAGCTGGTCAGCTATGCGATTGAGCAGGCTCCGGCGCTGCATATACATACGCTGCTTGGATTCGTATTTGCCCATAATGATCCGAGTCTGAGTCTGCTGCGCAAGTTCGGTTTCGAAGATTGGGGTCATCTGCCGCGTGTAGCAATTCTGGATGGAGTAGAGCGCCATCTGACTATTCTGGGCAAGCGGCTGGACGCCTAGATATTCATTAGCAAATAACAAAGAACAGCAAAACCGCCTGTATCCAAAAAGGAGCAGGCGGTTTTGTATGTAACAGGAGCTAATCGTCAAACAGGCTTTTTCGTGAGACAGGTGGTAGAGCCAATAACGGATAAAACGCATTACGGTCTGCAGGTGTCTAAGCCAATATTTTCTTTGTGCTGTTTTCTTTCTACTGGCTGCGAACGTTCTCGATCTGATTGTATATTGCCTGGCCTTCATTCTGTGGTTTGCTGCGCATCATATCTTTGAAAAACAGTACATAATCATCCAGATTCAGCATTCCTGCCAGTATGACCAGAGGAGTAAACACAATCCATTTGCCAATATGAAGTAAAGTACGCATGAGTATTGCTCCTTTTCAAATAGGATAATCGTTATACGTTCTTTGGTACATCAGGTTTCACGAGTAGGCACCACGATCAGTTGCTCAAACCGCACGTTAGGTTTACTATATAATAAATAGTGGCAGTTATCGGATCATCTTTGTATCTATGTGCATAGCGCCTGGAGATTACTGTAACGTATAATACTTATACTTTCTATAAGTTATGAAGACCTTTCTACTTGCTGTATCCTTATATAGTTGTCATAACAATTAAATTCCAAATTTTGTAAATTATAAAATGGAACCATGATACGGATTCGATTGATTCCAGAATGGTACTGTTATTAGCGAAAGGAAGCCTACATCCATGATTATATTGAAATCAGCCAAAGAAATAGAAGAAATGAAAACAGCCAGTCAGATCGTAGCAGACTGCCATCGTCATCTGGCCCGTATGATTGCACCAGGTATAACAACGATGGAAATTAATGATTTTGTGAAAAAACATATCAAAAAGCTGGGCGGACAGCAGTTTACGAATGGGTACAATGGTTTTCAGTATGAGACCTGTGCATCGGTCAATGATGTGATCGCCCATGGATTTCCGAGCCGTCAGCCTCTGCAGGAAGGTGATGTACTCAAGATCGATATTGTGGCCGAGTATGGCGGATGGCTTGGTGATTCTGCATGGTGTTACGCGGTAGGACAAGTATCTCCGGCTGCTGAGCAGCTGATGCGGGTTACCAAAGAATGTCTGTATATGGGAATCGAGCAGGCTGTGGCAGGCAATCGTCTGGGAGACGTCACTTCTGTTATTCAGCAGCATGCCGAGAGTTATGGTTATGGCGTAGTGCGTGATTTGCTTGGTCATGGAATCGGACGGAATCTGCATGAACAGCCCAGCTTTGCACATATCGGACAGGCCGGCAAAGGACCACGTCTCAAAGAAGGCATGGTATTTACTATTGAGCCTATGATCAACGAGGGCACTTACCGCATGACTGTAGATCAGGACGGATGGACAGCGCGGACAGCGGATGGCACATTGTCTGCCCAGTATGAGCATACTATTGCGATTACGGCCGAAGGGCCTGTTATTTTGACAGAACAATAAGAAATAGATAAGCAGCTGCGGAATTATTTTGCGGCTGCTTCTTATATTAACGACGGAAAATCAAAATTGTAATTTTTTATTCAAATAAGGTGATTTGCGGTAATAATAATTCAAATTATAAGCTATTGCTTCGCTAAAATTATAAAAATGAAAAACAGCTTTATTCTTTTGTGCTAACGATTGCACCAAAATAATTTCCTGTTGTTTATCGGATACAATCACTAGAACATAGGACTAAAGTTTTACAAAACCTTCAAAAATTCGACAAAATTTCCGATGAATAAAATAGATGAATAACTTTGCTGTATGGGTTAATAAACCGATAGAGAAGGAAATGGATAGTTTCCCTGTGAAAAAATAATGCTCGTGAATAAATAAATCCTGTAAATAAATAACGAATAATAAAAGTCTATGTAAATGGTGGTGAATAATATGCTAGATAAAATGAATCACTCGCTGACACGTAATATGAATATTGCGACTGACTATTTTTATGATATAGATGATCTGGGCATTCAATATACACCGCAGCACAGCATCTTCAAAGTATGGACACCGGATGCGGTACGTGTGGATGTAGCCTTGTATGATGAGCCGGGAGAATACGATCATGAAGGTCTGGTTCATAATCATACCGGAGGCCTGGAGATTCCGATGGAGCAGGAAGAAGGCGGCGTATGGGTACTGGAGCACGAAGGCAATCTGGCCGGCAAATATTATATGTACCGGGCAGAATTCCAGGATGGCAGCGTGGAATACGCAGTGGATCCTTATGCTCGTGCGGTCTCGCCGAATGGTCAGCGTACGGCTATTGTAGATCTGCGCAAAACCGATCCCGAAGGTTGGGAAAACGATATTCGTCCGCCGATGGCGAGTCTGACCGATGCGGTTATTTATGAGCTTCATGTAAGAGACTTTTCGATTGATCCCGAAGCATCGATACAGCACAAAGGCAAGTTTCTTGCTTTTACCGAAACCGGATTGTGCGATGAATACGGCAATAGTATCGGTATTGACCATCTGCGCGAGCTGGGTATCACGCATGTGCATCTGCTGCCGATAGCCGATTTCCAGACAGTGAATGAACTGACTGTGGACGACCCCGATTCTGATCAGGTCAAATATAACTGGGGTTATGATCCGCAGCATTATAATGTTCCGGAAGGCGCCTATTCGACTGATCCATGGGACCCAACATCCCGTATCCGTGAATTCAAAAAAGTAGTGCAGGCTCTTCATGGCGAAGGCATGCGCGTAGTGCTGGATGTCGTGTACAATCATACGTTTTCCGTGGATGATGGTCCATTCGATCGCCTGATTCCGGGTTATTTCTACCGGACGGATGAGCGCGGACAGCTGACCAATGGCTCCGGAGTGGGCAACGAGATTGCGACCGAGCGTCCGATGGTGCGCAAATATATCAAGGATTCGCTTCGGTACTGGGCAAACGAATACCATCTGGACGGGTTCCGCTTTGACCTGATGGGACTGATTGATACCGAGACTGTTACCCAGCTGACCCAGGAGCTGCGTCGTGATATTGATCCATGCATCCTGATCTATGGTGAGCCGTGGACAGGCGGCTGGTCGCCGCTGCCGCAGCAGACGCTCAAGGGTGCACAGCGTGGCAAGGGATTTGCTTTATTCAATGATAACTTCCGCAGTGCGATCAAAGGTGGCAGTGATGACGAGACCCGCGGATTCGCGACCGGTGAATTCGGCAAGGAAGGCGATCTGGTCAAAGGAATCTACGGCTCGATCGGTGACTTTACCGATCATCCAAGCGAGAGTATCAACTACGTAACCGCACATGACAATCTGAATCTGTGGGACAAAATTGTACGTGTGAGCGGAGCGGAAAAAGAACTGTCTTTCCTGCATATGGACAACGGCCGACTGCCGGATGGGCGTGATGTAGCTGAAGCTGTGCAGCAGGCAGATCCTTATAAATATATCAATCCCGATCATGTGCTGGATCAGGAATGGGTACGCCGCTCAATCCTTGCCAATGGTATTGTGCTGACGAGCCAAGGAATTCCTTTTATCCATGCAGGCGATGAGTTGCTGCGCAGCAAGTTCGGTGATCATAACAGCTACCGCAGCCCGGATGCGATTAATGCGATTCGCTGGAGCAACAAGCAACGTTTCCGTCAGGTATTCGATTATTATCAGGGACTGATCCAGCTGCGGATGAGCCATCCGGCTTTCCGTATGATTGACCGCAAGGAAGTAGAGAAGCATCTGCGTGTACTGCGCAGCGATCATCAGATCGTAGCTTTCCAGCTGGGCGAGTATGCCCATGGGGATAAATGGCGTCATATTATCGTGATCTACAATTCGGCTACAACAGAACAAGCGGTTACACTGCCGCAGTTCAGTCGCCAATGGCAGGTAGTCGTCAATGACCATGCTGCAGGCGTACGTCCACTGGCTTCGGTGCTCGGTGGCGAAGTAGTAGTCGCTCCATTATCGATGATGGTACTGTTTGATGAAGAAGATCAGTACAAGCCGATTCCGGCGAGTCTGGAATGGGAATATACGCCGAGCATTATGGAGCCCGGCGAAAAATTGCATCTGAGAGTCGTGCCGCGTGATCAGCGAGGCCGGATCTACACGGCTGAGCGTGTACGCTACCAGTCTTCCAATGACAAAGTAGTCTCTGTACGCTCTGACGGTCAAATGAAAGCACTAAGCGAAGGTTCCAGTACGATCTGTGTATCGTGCGGAAACGTAGAGAGCTGTCTGCTGCTGCATGTAGAGACATTGGTGCCGCATATGGTGAATTTGCAGGGGGAACACCAGGTATACATTGGCAAAAGAATGCGCCTCAAAGCAGATGTGCTTGATCAGTACGGCCGTCCGATTGCCCGTCCAAAGCTGACCTGGAATTCCAGTGACAAGCGTGTGGCTCGTGTTAACAAAGACGGCGTGATTCGCGGCATTCATCCGGGCAAGACCAAGATTACAGTCACTTCCGGCAAAGCGACTGCCCAGTGGTTTGTAGAGGTTATGCCTTATGTACCGCGCAGTATTGAAGTGGAATACGAACGTCCTAACCAGGATTATCGCGGCTGGAATCTATGGGTATGGGGATCTGTACTGGGTCACCGTCAGGTAGATTTTGAACGGGTAGAGAATGGCCGCGCAATCGCGAATATTATGATTGCTCCGGATGAAACGAATATCGGCTTTATTATCCGGCTCAAGGATTGGCAGGCCAAGGATATAGATACAGATCGCTACATTTTCGTCGATACCAAACAGGATACGATGAAAGTGGTTATCAAAAGCGGCGATCCTCAGTTTGATATTGAACCAACCGGCTGATCATGACAGAGCCGCTCTGAACAGAGCGGCTTTTGTCTGTCTATCGGAGACAATCTGCAGGTCGGCTGCATTGGTTGTGGAAATCATGGACTGTTCCTGTTAAAATCATAACCAACCCGTAAACGTGAATAATGACTTTACCGAAGGAGGTACTCGTTAATGACGATGATTATAACCAGGGATGCGTGCATGGCGAGGACACAATGAGCGATAATCGTAACCGGCTCGGAGTCATTGATATTGGTTCGAACTCGATCCGTCTGATTATCTATGAAGCGGGCAGTGATCGTACCAGCCGGATGGTACACAAAGCCAAGGAAACGGTACGTCTTGGTGTACGCAGAGATGAACACGGCAATATGAGTGAACAGGATATCTGGACAGTTATTCCGATTCTGCACAAATTCCAGGATATTTGCAGAGCCAATAGAGCTGCCCAGATCCGGGCGGTTGCTACGGCAGCTGTCCGTCAATCAACCAATATGGAAGATATTATTGCCTGCTGGGAGCAGGAGACAGGGATCGCTGTACAGGTGTTATCCGGAGAAGAAGAAGCCTATTATGGGTTTCTCGGCGTGACCCGTTCGCTGCCTGCCCATATTCATGAAGGATTTATCGTGGATATCGGAGGCGGCAGTACAGAGATTTCCTATTTCAAACACGAAGAATTGCTGCATAGTACATCACTGCCCTGCGGAGCAGTAAATATGACAATGCAAAATGGTGGCAGGGATACGTGGAATGAACAATCCAGAGAACGGCTTGCCGACAAGATCAGCAGTCAGCTGCAGGACTACCCATGGACAGCGGTTCATGCCGGCCTGCCGCTGATCGGCCTGGGCGGCGGTATTCGGGCATTGGCCCGCATGGAAAGGGAGCGTAGACATCAGCTCAAACCCGCTGGTGATCCTTTTCCGATTGAGGCGGATACGATCCACTTTTATGCAGATGCACTGGCAGGACTGAATCTGGAGGAACGTATTCATCAGTTTGATCTGGCTGCAGATCGAGCGGACATTATTGTCGCCGGCACGATGATCCTGAGTACCGTGTTTGAGCATATGCAGTGTTCTGTACTGCTAGCCAGCTGGCGCGGACTTAGCGATGGATTGGCGCATCATACCTTTAATATCGCACAGACGACGCAGCGCCAGATGAACGGCCAATAATAAATGATTTATCATAAATAAACAAAGACAGACCCTTTTTGTATACTCCGGTATATTAAAAAGGGTCTGTTTGGCGTAGTGCAGGAGTACGCATAAATGCGCATATACAAGCAGTGTATCGTTTGAAAAATATCGAAAACAGGTTAATAAGGAAAAGATTCATACCTATCATGGTGAGCGGACAGGAGGAAGAAGCGCATGTATTCTCTTTTTGGACTGAGTCATGAAGCCACATTGCTCCTATGGGCATTGGTGGCGATTGTTATTTTGATCGTGATGATTGCCAAGTTTAAATGGAATCCTTTTGTTGTACTGCTGATGGCCTCGTTATTTCTCGGGTTGATTATCGGGATGAAGCCGCTGGATGTAGTCGATTCCGTACAAAGCGGACTGGGAGGCACTCTTGGTTCGATCGCTATCGTTATCGGTCTGGGTACCATGCTCGGCAAAATGATGGCCGAATCCGGCGGAGCAGAGCAGATTGCCAATACGTTGATTAACCGGTTTGGCGAGAAGCGTATACCGTGGGCGATGCTGATCGTGGGTCTGATTGTCGGAATGCCAGTCTTTTTTGAGGTAGGGATTATTTTGTTGATTCCTATTCTGTTTACGGTTATCCGCAAAACGAATATATCTCTTCTCAAAGTTGGGATACCGATGCTTGCCGGGCTATCGACTGTACATGGTCTGCTGCCGCCGCATCCTGCGCCGATGATCGCGATTGATGCATTTGGCGCCAATATCGGAATGACGATTATGTATGCGCTGATTGTCGGTATACCGACTGCTATTATTGCAGGCCCGCTGTTTGGTACATATATCGGTAACCGGATTGTGGTACATCCTCCGCAGGGACTGTCCGAGCAGTTTACATCGCATCGTCCGGATCAATCGGAACGGTTATTGCCCGGATTCGGTCTGACCATGCTGACGATTCTGATGCCGGTGATTCTGATGCTGACCGGTTCGATTGTCGAGATTGCTGCGCCGGAGAGCAGCAGCGGTCTGGCGATGTTTTTCCGTTTTATCGGCAATGAAGTGGTGGCGATGTTTATTGCGACAGTATTTGCCTTTTTCTCTCTTGGATTTGCCCAGGGATTCAGTAAAGAGGATATCTCCAAATTCACCAGTGAATGTCTGGCACCGACCGCTTCGATTATTCTGATTATTGGCGGAGGCGGTGCGTTCAAGCAAATACTGATCGATAGCGGTGTAGGGGAGGCTATTGCCAGTGTGGCTACTGCCGCTCATGTGAATGTGGTAGTGTTTGCTTATCTGGTAGCGGCTCTGATCCGCGTGGCTACCGGCTCGGCTACCGTCGCCATGACGACCGCAGCAGGCATTGTAGCGCCTGTACTGGCGCTGACACCGGGAGCCAATGTAGAGTTGGTCGTACTGGCTACCGGTGCAGGATCACTGATTTTGTCCCATGTGAATGATGCCGGCTTCTGGATGGTCAAGGAGTTCTTCAATATGTCTGTACCGCAGACGCTGAAGTCCTGGACTGTGATGGAGACGCTCCTTTCCCTGGTCGCTTTTATTATCATTTTTGTATTGAATATAATGGTATAGAGAAATAACTGTTCAGATAGACAATTCGAGTACGGAATAATACTTATGAATTTATGACGGAAAGTAGGTAGACGAGTATGAGTGAAACCAAATTTATGATCGGTGTAGATATTGGAACGACCAGTACCAAAGCAGTTCTGTTTGAAGAATCAGGCAAAATCGTCTCTCAGGGAGCCGTGGAATATCCACTGCATACACCTGTCCCATCCGTAGCCGAGCAGGACCCGGACCAACTGTTCCGGGCAGTGATCGACTCTATTCGCCAGGCGATGGACAAGAGCGGCAGAGGACCAGAAGATATTCTGTTTGTTTCTTTCAGCTCGGCGATGCACAGCATGCTGGTCGTTGGCAAAGACGGCAAGCCGCTAACCCAGTGCATGACCTGGGCAGACAACCGCAGTGCTGCTTATTTCAAACAACTAAAAAATGAGAAAAAAGGTCATGAACTGTACATGCGTACCGGTACGCCGATTCATCCCATGTCTCCTTTGACCAAGATTATGTGGATTACGCGGGAGCATCCCGAGATTGCCGATTCAGCCTACAAATATATTTCGATCAAGGAATATGTATTTATGAAGCTATTTGACGAGTATGTAGCTGATCATTCCATGGCTTCGGCGACCGGTCTGATGAATCTCCAGCAGCTGGACTGGGATGAAGAGGCATTATCGACAGCAGGGATTACGCGGGAGCATCTGTCGAAGCTGGTACCGACTACTCACGTGATGAACGGACTGCATGAGACTTATGCTGCGGAGATGGGACTCAGTTCTGCCGTACCTTTTATACTGGGAGCCAGCGACGGCGTATTATCCAATCTGGGCGTAGGCGCGATCGATCCCGGTGTCGTTGCGGTGACGATCGGTACGAGCGGCGCGATTCGTACTGTCACGGACAAGCCGGTAACCGATCCCAAAGGAAGATTTTTCTGTTATGCACTGACCGAGGATAAATGGGTCATTGGCGGACCAGTCAATAATGGAGGTATTATTTTCCGCTGGATTCGGGATGAATTTGCTGCTTCCGAAGTAGAGACTGCCAAGCGGCTTGGCCTGAGTGCCTATGATGTACTGACCCGTATTGCCGAGAAAGTACGTCCGGGTGCAGATGGACTGCTGTTCCATCCTTATCTGTCTGGGGAAAGAGCGCCGCTATGGAATCCCGATGCACGAGGTTCATTCTTTGGGCTTGCCCTGCATCACAAAAAAGAGCATATGATCCGTGCCGCGCTGGAAGGTGTATTGTTTAATCTCTATACTGTTATGCTGGCTGTGGAAGAACAGATCGGCGTACCTCAGAAAATCCACGCAACCGGCGGATTTGCACGCTCTGAATTATGGCGTCAAATGATGGCCGATATTTTCGATCAGCGGGTAATCGTGCCGGAAAGTATCGAGAGCTCCTGTCTGGGCGCAGCTGTGCTCGGTCTATATGCCCTGAAGCGGATCGATTCTCTGGATGAAGTATCCAAGATGATCGGTACCACCTACGAGCATAAGCCGTATAAGGAACACGCGGCTATTTATCGCGAACTGCTACCTATTTATATTCGTATTTCGCGCAAATTTGCCGAGGATTATGAAGATATCAGTGCTTTTCAGCAGCGTATGCTGGAGAAGGGCATGACCAGTGAGCCTGTAGAAGATCTATAATTGTAATATATATGCAGACCGGCAACTGGATATGGTCATATCATGTCCAGCTACCGGTCTGTATTGAGTTGCTGCCATTCATTCCAGGTATTGCATTGTATAGCAGCGCTGACCTGTAAAGATTCGACTTCAATCACCTAAGCAGGTAAAATAGAAAAGAACCTGATAGAACAGTATGATTGCAGCCATGTTCAATACAACGAGAGGAGATCAGAGAATGATTGAATTAATTCCGATGGACGACAAACAGTATACCGAGTTTTATCATCTGTCTACCACTGATTATGCCGCCGAGAAAGTAGCTGCTGGAGAATGGACAGAAGAGGAAGCGATGGATCGGGCAGCCGAGTCATTTCAGAAATATCTGCCGAATGGAGCCGATACGGAAGGTGCTTTTATTTACAGCGTATTCGATACAGAGCAGCAGAAGTCTATAGGACATGTATGGATGAATATTACAGATACTCCCAAAGGGAAACAAGCCTTTTTGTACGATATCCTGATCTATGATGGTAACCAGAACAAAGGATATGGGCAGGAAACGATGAAAGCTCTGGATGAACTGGCAATCCAGCAGGGAGCTGTGCGTATCGGACTGCATGTGTTCGGTCATAATCAGCGCGCTTTGCATGTCTATCAAAAATCGGGTTATGTAATTACCGATTATCAGATGTCCAAGGCACTATAGTCCGGCCGCGTATGGCAATTCAGTAACCATATGCAGCGGGGTGAATAGCCGATGCTGCTTTTTGTGTAATACCTACTTACATATACCAACTACGTATGACATCATCGCTGTAAAAAATGCAGAAATGCCCAAAAAAGCTCTGCCGTTATGTCCCTGTATCGATAACAGGACATATGCGGCAGAGCTTTTGTATATTCATATTTTATCTTCAATAAGCTTACATCCGGTAAATCAGTGCTTCGTACGGACGCAGCTGCTGCAGCTCTGCCATTGTATGTTCATCTTCACGGTCTACAGGGCGAGAGAACTTGGTATAGTTACCGTGCAGCTTGATCATATGATCCGCCCATTCTACTTCTTCACCGCTCCAATCGATATTGACTTCATGATCGGCAAAATTAAGCACGACCAGCCATTTCTCGTCTTCCCACTCTCTGGTAAAAGCAAAAATCTCCTCGTGCTCCGGCAGCAGCAGCTGGAAAGATCCATAGGACATCATCGGGTTCTGCTTGCGCATCTGGATCAGCTGGCGATAGTAGTAGAATACCGAATCCGGATGATTCTCCTGCTCGCTGACCCGTTTGCCTTCCAGCTTGGCAGCAGGCGGCAGATGGATCCACGGCTCTACAGTGCTGAAGCCGGCATATTCATTGCTGTCATCCCACGGCATTGGAGAACGTGCTCCATCCCGGCTGCGACGATGAATACGGGCAAGTGCCTGCTCGGATGACAGTCCTTCCCGCAGCGCCTGTTCATAATAAGCGAGAGTACCGGCATCCCGGTAGTCTTCGATTTGGTTATATGTGGTATTGCCCAGGCCCAGTTCCTCTCCCTGATAAATAAGCGGTGTACCCGGAATCGTATGGAGAAAAGTAGCAATCAGCTTGGCAGCAGTAATCTCGTGTTCATCGGCACCGAGCAGATCCGGCATAATACGTGGATGATCGTGAGTGCTGAGATAGAGAGCATATCCTCCTTTGCCGAATACACCGGCATACCAGTCGCTAACCGATTTTTTGAGTTCGCGAATAGACCATTCCTGTGAACCCCAGGCATCTTTCGGGTCTTTGCCGATGCGGATCAGATCCATAGCGAGCACCATATCCATCTCATGACGTTCAGGAGCAGTATAACGCACTACTTCATTCATCGTTACCGAAGGCGCTTCGCCAAGCGTAATTACATCGGGATAGCGGGAGAAAGTCTGCTCATGCATTTCCTGCAGGTATTCGTGAATATGTGGACCATTTTTGTAAAATTCCTGTCCTGGCGGGTGAGGTGCATCAGCCGGAGCATCCGGCAGCTGTGGGTCTTTGGAGATCATATTGATCGCATCCAGACGGAATCCATCGATACCTTTGTCCAGCCACCAGCGGATCATTGTGTACAGTTCCTGACGCATATGCGCATTGTCCCAGTTCAGATCCGGTTGCTTGCGATCAAATAGATGCAGATAATATTCGCCGCTCGGCTCATCATACGTCCAGGCTGATTCATTCAGAAAAGACTTCCAGTTATTCGGTTCCTGTCCATCCGCTCCCGGTTCTTTCCATATGTAGTAATCCCGGTAAGGGCTGTCCTTGGAACTTATAGCCTGCTGGAACCATGGATGTTCATCCGAAGTATGGTTGATGACCAGATCCATAATCAGTTTGATACCGTTCTCATGAAGTTTGGCCAGCAGCTGTTCAAAGTCTTCCATCGTGCCATAGCGGGGATGAATCTGCTGATAGTCGCTGATATCATAACCGTTATCGACCATCGGCGATTCACATACCGGTCCCAGCCAGACAATATCGACTCCCAGTTTGACGAGGTAATCGATTTTGGAAATAATACCCTGCAAATCTCCCCAGCCATCGCCATTGCTGTCCTTGAAGCTCTGTGGATAAATCTGATAGATCACGGATTCTTTCCAGGATGGTGCGTTCATATGTCAGCCTCCCGTTCATATAATATAAAAATAATATTGGACGAAATATGATAAGAAAATAAAGATACTATTGCTATATTCTTCCTAATGAATGGTTAAACGTAACAATCCTTCACTAAACAGAAACAGCAAACAACCGAACACTGCAAGTGTCCGGTTGAAATTTTTATTTCATATAAAAAACGAAAACAATATACATACCGTGCAGCTAGCTGCCTGCATGTACCATGCATCTGCCTGTTCGCAAGCTTATGTAACGGGCTGCTGCTTGACCATCCGATGATAGGCGTGTCCGCGGATATGAATCATTCCATCTTCTGTATAACCGAGCCGTTCATAAAGAGATCTGGCTTTGCTATTATCTACATCCACAATCAGCAGCAACCGATCATATCCTTGCTCTGCAGCCAGTTGTTCAAAGCTGGCGATCAGCCGGGAACCTATTCCCTGTCCCTGAAAAGCAGGATGAACAGCGATAGAATCCAGATAATATTCATCAGGATGCGCTTCCGGAATTACATCGTCTGCCTGCTTACCGAGCTGCTGCAATCGCTGGATAATTGGAGTATCCAACCGGTCGATATCTTTGCCGTGATAAGAGAGTACGAAGCCTGCTACCTGGCCGTCCTGTTCGGTAACGATCACATTCTCGTAACTGAGCCGGTTGCCTGTACTGCGAAACAGCTGCTCCATAACCAATATCGCCTCGTCTGCATGTTCCGTACCTGTCAGTGCATAGGCAATCTCACCAATAGCATCATAAATCAACGGAACTACAGCAGCTGCATCTTCTGGTCGTGCCTTTCTGGTGATCATTGATTTGAACCTCCTTGGGGAATACTATGTATGTCCAGTATATCATGTCAATTCCGTATTTGCAGAAAGGAAGCAGGTTACGCAAAGCGTATTTTACCGCTCGGAAAGTCTGATTCTGTCATATTGTTCGATTTGCCGAATATTGTGGCAGAAAGGCCGGTTCTGTTTAATGAAGGGAGAGGGGTAATTAGTATACTTAACGATTTCATAATAGCAAATACGGTACAGGCATGTGCATTCATGCAGGAATCAGGGTGCAATGTACCAATCATAGCAGACGGAAGGATGGAGATTGGCAATGGAAACGACTCAAATTCGTACTCAATATGGAGAAGTGCAGGGTGTACGGGAGAATGGCGCAGTTATATGGAGAGGCATTCCGTATGCCGAGCCTCCGGTTGGAGATTTGCGGTTTCATATGCCTCGTCCACCACAGCCATGGGAAGGCGTGCGGGAAGCGACCCGGTTCGGTCCGGTCTGTCCGCAGCCCGGCAATGAGCTGGAAAACAGCATGTTTGGACCATCCAATGCACGTCCGGTACAGTCTGAAGATTGTCTGTATCTGAATATATGGGCATCCGACAAATCCACCGAAAAGCGGCCAGTCATGGTATGGATTCACGGAGGCGCTTTTGTAACGGGAGCAGGCAGTCTGCCGATCTACGATGGAACCTCGCTTGCGGTAAACGGGGATATGATCGTGGTAACAATCAATTATCGTCTGGGGCCGCTCGGATTTTTGGATTTGTCTTCTTATGGCAATGCCTATGCAGCGAATCTTGGACTGCTTGACCAGATCGCAGCATTGGAATGGGTACGCAGCAATATTGCAGCCTTTGGCGGAGATCCGGAGAAGGTTACGATATTTGGCGAATCTGCAGGAGCGATGAGTATAGGTGCCCTGCTGGCGATGCCGTCAGCCAAAGGACTGTTCCGCGCAGCTATTATGCAGAGCGGCGCCTCCCAGGTACTGCCGCCCGAAGCGGCCAAGCGAATAGCAGATAGTTATCTGCAAGAGCTGGGCGGCAGCCCGGATGATCTATCGGTGCTGCAGTCGGCGTCTACAGCAGAATTGCTGCAGGCAGCGGATCGTCTGCGGCAGTCGGGGCAGGGTAATACGTTGTCGCTGCTGTTCCAGCCAGTGATCCATCCGCAGACACTGCCGGTAGAGCCGGTTGTGGCTATCGAGAATGGAGCAGCCAAGGATATTGCCCTTATTATCGGGACCAACCAGGATGAAGGCTCATTGTTTATTAATCAATCTTCGCCGATCATGTCCCGCGAGCAGATTAGCGGTGCACTGGAAATGATGACCGGACTCAATGGCGATCATCTGGTAGACCAGTATCCGATGACGGTACAGGGACAGGCACAGATTATGACCGATCTGTTCTTCTGGCGTTCCGCTGTACGATATGCACAGGCCCAAATCAATCATGGACCGGTGTGGATGTATCGTTTTGATTGGAGCCAGCCGGGTCATCCATGGCTTGGAACAGCTACCCATGCAGCAGAGATAGCCTTTGTATTCAATAATCTGCCGCTGCTGAGACATATCGGAATTCAGCCGGATGAGCTGACTACCAATCTGGCGGTACAAATGCAAAAAGCATGGATTACCTTTGCCCATACGACAACACCAGCGACCATGGAAATCCCATGGGGCGATTACAAAAAGCATGACCGGACCACCATTATATTCGATCGTCAGATTAATCTGGTGGAAGACCCCGATCATGATAAGCGGGTACAGCTGATCGGAGACTGATCCGCAGGCTGTAACTAACAGATAACAGAACAATGGAAAAGCGAAGCGGAATGTCCGTTTCGCTTTTTCTGGTTCCATCGAGAGCAGATTTACACAATTATGCAGATAACCACTCCATTATTAAGCAGTAAGTGCTATATAATTAGAGGCTTCATTTGCCGATAACAATTATATTTCACGGATATCTGCTCTACATAATGCAGGACCAATTGAATAGCAACAAGATGGCAGGTATACATAAACGGAGGGGTACTATTGTTAATCCATATTTTTGATCTCAAGCAGGGAGACACACTGCTTGCAGATGCCTTTAATCGTCAGGGCGTTCCTCTCTTAAAACAAGGAACACAACTGACCGATGAAGATATCAGGCTGCTCACGCGCCATCAACTGGACTATGTGGATGTCGCTTCCTCGCAGGGAACAGCAGCGTTTGCAGAATCACCTGCAGAGCAGGATCTGATCGGTCTTCCGGCACGGCTCAAGCAGAGCGTCGAACAATCTCTGCAGACCTATCAGTCCATTTTTCTGGAAGCGCTGACTAAAGGCAAATTCAGTGCCGAACTGGCAGATCATCTGATGGAGCCGCTGCTGCTGAATCTGAATGGACAAAATGATATTGTCTCACTGCTGCTGATGCTCGAAGCCGAAGATGACCATATCTACAGTCATTCACTCAAAGTAGGTCTGCTCAGTTATTACATTGCTGACTGGCTTGGTTATTCCGAAGAAGAGTGCTACCGGATCAGTCGTGCCGGTTATCTGCATGATATCGGTAAAAGCCGTCTTCCTTCCATTATACGTTCGGATCGCGAGAGCATGAACGAATCGGAGCGCAAAGAACTGAAAAAGCATACCCAGTACGGATACGATTTGATTATGGAATCTCTCAATGATAAAACAACCGCACTTGTCGCACTCCAGCATCACGAGCGTAATGATGGCACCGGATATCCGCAGCGCCTGTACAAAAACGGGATTCATGCCTATACCCGGATTGTCTCGGTAGCGGACGAATTTGTGAATATGACTTCTGCGAGCAGTGACGGCAGCAAGCAGGGACTGGTAAGCATTTTACAAAATATTTATGAACTTGGATTCTCCAAGCTGCACGAAAAGCCAGTACAGGCGCTGATTCATCATATGTCTCCCAATCTGGTCGGCAAAAAAGTTCAGCTGGATAATGGAGAAAATGGTATGATCGTGCTCGCCAACCAGACCGATATGTTCCGTCCGCTTATTCAGACGGACAAGCAGTTTATCGACCTATCCAGAGAACGCAAAATCCGAATTAGCAAAGTATTTATATAAAAAGCAATGCTTTGGTACCGAGTTGATTGTTAATTATTGTCGTTTTTATTTATTGTTCTTTTTATTTAGGATTGACCGTTTATACATTCCGGAAGACGCAGTTGGCAGGATAGATAGGATGCCCGCTGCTGCTTCCGGTTTTTTGGTATGCCAAAAGAAGCAGTATACACAGTTAGCAGAAGACCGTGTGATTGTGTGCATATTTACATCGTTCGTTACATTGCGGAAGCGGGCACTCTACGCTACTATGCATATAAGGGTGAAGCTGGAAGAAGCTAACAAATCCATTACCGGACAGCACCCCGAAAGGAGACGATGGGTATGAGCGACAAACGAAATGTACAGGCAGAAGATCTATATCAGTTCAAGTGGATAGAACAACCGGCAGCTTCTCCGTCAGGCGAGTGGGTAGTCTATGTCAGTCGACAGGTCAATGATAACCGCGACGGTTATGAATCCCATCTGCGCATGATCCGGCAGGATGGCAGCGGAGATTACCGGTTTACGTCAGGACAGAGGGATCATTCTCCTGCTTGGTCACCAGACGGCCGCAAGCTGGCTTTCCTGCGTAAAAAGGATGATCATACCCAGGTATGGATCATGCCGGCAGCTGGGGGAGAAGCGTATCCGGCGACCAGTCTGAAGCACGGCGTGGCTTCATTCAGCTGGTCACCGGATAGCAGCTGGCTGCTTCTGCTGGCAGAAGAGGACAAAGAAGAAGAGGTATCAACACAGCATACAACAGAAAACAGCAAGCGATCGGAATCAGCATCTCCACAGCCTCCTGCCGGCAAAAAGGCAGTTGTTATTGACCGGATTACATACAAGTGGGATGGCGAAGGGTTATGGCAGGGACGCCGTACCCATCTGTACCTGCATTCTCTGGTGGATGGCTCGGGCCGCTGGCTCACAACAGGCGATTATGATGTACAGAGCTATGCCTGGGCACCGGATAGTACGCGTGTAGCTTTTATTACCCATATGCCATCTGCAGATGAAGCAGACCCGGATTTTACACTGAACAACGATTTGTATACGCTTCCTGTGAACGGTGAAGGTCTGCACCGATGGACACAGAACGAATACGGCATCATCTCGCTGGCATGGTCACCGGACGGTCAGCAGATCGCTTTTATTGCAAGCGACCAGTCTTATCATAATGCTACCCTGACCCGGCTGTACCAATTATCTGTGCCGCACGGTACGATTGCCTGTCTGTGTCAGGACTCCGATATGCTGATCGGCAATTACCTGGTAGGAGATACGGGTATATCTTCCACTGTAGAGCCGGTATTCAGTGCAGATGGTCAGTTCATTTATACGCTGCTATCCGAACGAGGAACGGTTCAGTTGATCACAACAGCGGTGGATGGTTCAGGACATCAGGTTATATTGGATGGTCAGCGGAATATCCACTACTTTACCCTGACTACGGATGCCAAGATCATCTTCGTTGCTGCCGACAGTATGCAGCCAGGCGAGCTGTTCCTGCGCGATACGACACAACTGCAGGAACAACAGCTCACCTTCTGGAATGATGAACTGCTGTCCGGGCTCCGGCTCAGTGTTCCGCAGGAGCTGGAGCTTACTGCGGTGGATGGTCGTCCATTGCAGGCCTGGCTGATGCCTCCGGTGCAGGAATATGATGCCGATAACCGGGTGCCTGCTATTTTGGAGATTCATGGCGGGCCGCATATGATGTACGGATTTACATTTATGCACGAATTTCAGCTGCTCACTTCCCAGGGATATGCAGTCATATTCACCAATCCACGTGGCAGTCAGGGCTACGGTCAGCAATTTGTAAATGCCTGTCGTGGTGACTATGGTGGTGGTGATTATCGCGACCTCATGGAAGTGACAGATTATGTACTGGAGCATTATGACTGGATCGACAAAGACCGGCTCGGTGTAACCGGCGGTAGCTATGGCGGGTTTATGACCAACTGGATTGTGGGACATACCGACCGCTTCAAGGCTGCTGTTACCCAGCGCTCGATCTCCAACTGGATTTCCTTTTACGGAGTGAGCGATATCGGCTTTTACTTTACCGAAGATCAGATAGACGGTACGCCATGGCAAAAGCTGGAGACACTGTGGCAGCATTCGCCGCTGGCTTTTGTGGAGAATGTGAAGACACCTATTCTGATTCTGCATGGCGAGCAGGATCTGCGCTGTCCGATAGAGCAGGCCGAGCAGTGGTTTACCGGGCTCAAGCGGCTCGGTGCGGTGACGCGGCTAGTGCGTTTTCCGGATGCCGATCACAATCTGTCCCGCAATGGCCACCCACAGCTGCGCATCCAGCGACTGGAACAGATAGCTGGCTGGTTTGCACAATACGTATAGAATCTATGGGCTAACGGAGATGATGAGCTATTGATGTATAGAGATGGAGAAGTATGTATACGTCCAATGGAAGAACAGGATATGTACCGCCTGTGGGAGATCGGTTATAAGGAAGCAGCACCCGAATGGAAAAAATGGGATGCTCCTTATTATGAACATATTGCACTCACCTATGATCAATTCTGTGCAGGTCAGCAGGAGAGTATGCTCCGCAGTCCAAACCGTTGGGGTATTGAAATCAATGGCGAACTGGTCGGACTGATCAGCTACTATTGGGAGCATGAGGCATCGTTGTGGCTGGAGATGGGCATCGTTATATTTGTTCCTTCCTACTGGAGTGGAGGCTATGGTACGCGGGCGATACGGATGTGGATGAAGCACCTGTTTACCACGATGCCGCTGGTGAGGGTCGGATATACGACCTGGTCAGGCAACGAGCGCATGATTGGTGTAGGCTACAAGATGGGGATGACGATGGAGGCACGCCTGCGCAAATGCCGTTTGTATAACGGAGTGTATTATGATTCGATCCGAATGGGCATTCTGCGCGAGGAGTGGGAGAGTCATACGGGTACAGCACATCAGGAAGTGGAAGCGGTGGAAGTTCTGCCGGACTAGATAGCAGGATGGGGAATAGGCTAGCCTGAGAACTTTAGTAATCTGACTAAGCTAAAAAGGTTGAACTCTTCTATTTCCGAATGCTGGAGGTTACTCATAGAAAAGTATCTAAAGTATAGGCAAAACGGATAGTCCATATATAACGATTCACAAAAAAGAACCCGCAGCGGCGATTTGCCGGCTGTCGGGTTCTTTTGCTATCCGTGATCAGGATTGAGATGTGCTCTCACCTGATGCTGTATCATCCGTGTCTTCCTGGGCTGCATGATCAGCGCCGGCTGCAGGCTGGCTCATTTCAGGATGCTTTTGCAGATAATCCAGCGCATTGTAGATCATGACTGCTGCTTCTGCGCGGGTGATTTTACCTTTGGGATCAAAGTTTCCTTTGGCATCCAGTTCGTTGATGTTCATGACCAGGGAACGCTGGACTGCTCCCTGATAGGAAGGAGTCAGTTGGGCACTGTCACCGATCTTGACCGGCTTGATATTGATCATTGGCAGATTGCCTGCCTTTTCCATAGACTGCATCAGGTAGCTGGTGAACTGCTCCCGTGTCAGATCCGCCGCAGGATCCACCGAGCGCGGCACTTCAACGCCATTAACCGCTGCAATAATAAAAGCATCTGAGTACCATACACCGTCTTTGACCTTGGTATAGGAATCGCTGGCTTTTGGTGCCTTGATAAATGTAAACTGGGCCAGACTCAACTGGAAGCTGTTCACCAGCATCTGGATGCCCTGAGCGGCATTGAGTGTTTGATTCGGCTTGAACTCGGTAGCGGTTACTCCACTGACAAATCCGCGTTCTTTGAGAGATTCGATCTTTTGCTGTCCCTGTACATTACGGAGATCCGTAAAAGTACTATCTGCCGCCAGTGCCTGTCCGCTTATCGAAAGCGTCAGCACAGAAGCTGTCAGAAGAGACAGCCATTTAGGCTGTATTCCCATTTCCTATTCCCCTCTCCAGACTATGATTTTGGCCTTTCCTATTCCTACAGACGAGTACACTTCCTATTAGGTTGCAGATTCGATACTTTTAATTTTATTTTATGTAAATGGGTATCGCCTTGATATGACTGCTTTTTTCGACATATGTAGGTCTTTGGTTTTAGTTATAGTCAAATAATGACAAAATTAATCCCAAGTAAGGTTGAGAGATTTTTGACGAAACTGGGACCGCTGAATCATTTATAAAATACTGCCAAAAACGGGACTATTTTATGTTTTCAATAGGAAGAATAGAGGGTATAACTTAATTAACTAAAGTATCACGTAGGAAACAATAGGAACCCACTAGGAAGTCACTTCCTACTTCTGGATAAATGAAACTTAAACCACTATCATAAAGGAGCGTGAAAGGTTATGAACATCAACTTAAGCGTATATCAAGCAACTCCCTACAATCATCAGCAATTCAGACCACAAGCGGCAACTATGACAGCGGACAACACCAGTGTAAATACTGGCGGACAAAGTTTCCAGGAACTGCTGAATGCTCAAATGGCAGCAACTACAAGTGTAACTACGTACAGAAGACGCTAATAGGATCACTGTTTAATCAAATAACCGTCATCTTTTTGTAAGGTGGGCGGAGGATAAATATAGACTTTTCAGGACTACACATAAGATATAAAGTCTTGCAGCAATCTGTTTACACGTAAAGATTAATATTTTTGTATAACAATGGAGACGATCCATGGTATACAGCGCGAATTACATATCAGGGCATGTTCCTATCCGGAACATGCCCATTATTATGTCCAAATGAGAAATCGCTTTCATTATCAAAAAGAGGTATGATAATAAATGGTAATGAAAGCAACTTCATTTCTTCGGGAGGTATTCGATTATGGCATTGATGCAATGTAGTTTTTATTCGGAAGTACTGGGATTATCTACTTCCATGAACGTTATTGTTCCCCAGGAAACGCATACCCAGATCGGTATGGAAGGCCATGCTGCCAGCGGCAAGCATCCTGTGCTGTATCTGCTGCATGGATTATCGGATGATCATACGATCTGGTTGCGCCGCACATCGATAGAGCGTTACGCAGCGGCATACGGGCTGGCTATCGTGATGCCTGATGTGCATCGCAGCTTTTATACGGATATGCAGCAAGGGGGCAAGTATTTTACATTTGTCAGCGAAGAGCTTCCACGGCTGGCAGAATCGTTTTTCCATTTCTCCAATCGTCGGGAAGACCGTTTTGTAGCCGGCCTGTCCATGGGCGGGTATGGAGCGCTCAAGCTGGGTATGAGCCTGCCAGAGCGTTACGCAGCTGCTGCCAGTCTATCAGGAGCGACTGATATTACTTCTATGTATAATCGTAGAGATGAAGAATACGAGCTTGAGGTGCGCCGGATTTTTGGTTCGCCGGAAGAAGTCAAAGGATCTTCCAATGACCTGTTTTATCTGGCAGAGCAGCTGGCATCCCACAAAGGGACTGCTTCACTGCCACAGTTGTACCAATGCTGCGGTACCGAGGACTTTTTATATGAAGACAATATCCGTTTCCGGGATCATATGAAGGAGCTGGATATTCCGCTAACGTACGAAGAAGAGCCGGGAGAGCATGAATGGGGCTACTGGGATACCAAGATCCAGCGGGTGCTGGAATGGCTGCCGTTATCTCGTTAATCTCCTGCAGTCTTTGCTGTTATTCGTATCATCAGGCATTAGGAAATGAAATATCTGCAATTCTGCAAGGAATTCGTCCATACACCCGTATTCTGGAGTACAGGACGTTCCATCTTATAGACCTGCAAAGAAGCAGCCCTGTATATAAAATAGGGCTGCTTCTTTATTATGCAGAATAATATGCAATTAGGCTTTGTCCGGTTCTTGAACGAGTACACGATGGGTAGGATAAGCCAATTTGGCTTCTTCCTCATGAAGAATCTGCATAACCAGCAGATTCAGCTTCTGGCGGTACTCCAGATTGTCTCCCCAGGCAGGGGATTTGGTAAAGCACTGTACCATAATCCCCAGACTGCTTTCGTAGAATTCATTGAATTTGACCATCACTGATCCTGGCGCGACAGCTTCGTCATTTTCCAGATGTTCAGTCAGACGATCGACGATTCGCTGAATACGGTCTCCCGGCGTCTGCAGCGACAGCTTGATATTGAAAAAGATTTTGCGTTTGCCCATCTGGCTGCCGTTCGTAATCGCAGATGACGCCAGCTTGGAATTTGGCACAATCACCAGAGCATCGGTAAATGTACGTATTTTGGAGCTGCGGAATGTAATATCCTCTACGATGCCTTCAATATCCGGTGTGGAGATCCAGTCTCCTTTGGAAAAAGGCTTTTCCAGAATAATCACGATCCCGGCAATGATGTTACTGAGCGATTCCTGGGCAGCCAGTGAAATAGCGAGCGTACCCAGACCCATACCGGCGACTACCCCGTTAATGCTGAATCCCCATTCTGCACCGATGCTGGTCACCGCCAGCACCACCACGATAAACCGGATCAATTTGGAGAGGAAGGGAATAATCATGCTGGTCGCATCGAGACCGAACTTCTTGCCTACACCTTCCAGCAGGATCGAAGAGGCAGCAGATACATTATAGAATCCCCAGCCCAGCAGGACCACGCTGATGCTGCGATAAATCCGGTTGATATCAATCACAAAGCTCCACTGCTCATGCATAAAGTAGCGCAGTGCCGCATATGTACCGATCAGGATAAAGAAATACTGCAGCGGCTTCTCAAATGCTTCGGCCCAGCGAATCAGTGCCGGATGATTTTTGAAGCGCCCGATTACAAATGCAAACAGATATCGGGTAAACAACTTGCGAAATAACAGAAATAAAACCAAAATGACGATGGATACGAACAGATCGATCCAGCGCACGTTATAATACCATTGTATCAAGCCATCAATAAGGTTCATATTCACCATCCTTTTTCTATGATTTGCATACCTAATGATTACCCTTTTCCGGTCGCTGCGATTGACATTTTGATTAGTTAAATTTATCCGGTCGTCTTATACAGCAAAAAGCCCGCTCTGCATAAGAGCGGGCTTTTTATTGAGGAACGTTGCTGTTCCTGAATGGTGTATTCGATTAACGAGGTAAGCAGTAATTAGCTGCGTGTGCGACGCATCGAACGGAAGATCATGCTAGCAATGAATACCAGGATGACTGCACCGATAATCGATTGGATAACGAAGAATCCACCGATTTCCGGGCCCCAGTGACCCAGCAGCATGTTACCCAACCAACCACCGATGAAACCTGCGATAATATTACCAATGATACCACCCGGAATATCGCGGCCTACGATCATGCCTGCGATCCAACCAATAATACCACCTACGATTAATGACCAAATGAATCCCATAATGTTCTCCTCCTAAGTAAGTCAATATCTTTATTAAGATGTTCGAATAATTTTTCAAGATAACTTATGGATATCCGTGAAACTGGTAAGTTAGTTTGGAAAATGTATTCGATTATCTCTTCACGTCTATTTATTAACCACTGATAACCAAATTAAACCGTATGTTAAAAATTTAATAAATAAATTGGTTGTCAGGCATCATGCCAGCGCATAAAAAAGCCTGTACCAACAAGGGTACAGGCTTGTAAATACGGATTTATTTAATATTGCCGTTTGCTTTGAGTCGTTTGGCAATCTCGGCAAAATCTTCCTGGGAAATGCCTGGTGCAAACTCTTCTTCCACTTCCGGATACTCGGGTACAGGCACACCTTCAGGGAAGCCATGGATGACTTCCAGTGGCAAACCATCTTCCGGATGAGTACCTTTCCAGATCTGGTCGATCGCTTTGAAGTCTTCGGTGCTGTGAGTATACAGCTTGGTATGAACACCTTTGTCCTCGTATTTACGTGCTTCATTGAATGCTTTGTTGCTTAATGAAGGAACAGGTACGAGCTTGGTGACATCCACGCCGGTAGCCATTTGCAGAGCTTTGGCATACGCTACAACGTGCACACCACCGCGAACCAGCAGGAAGCCTACGACTTCGCGGGCAGCCGGATGATCAGTCATTTCATACACTTTCATCTTATGTGTTCTGGCACCACACTCCAGGAAGAAGTTGTGCAGCAGATCCTCTACCAGATTACCGCTGTTGAACACATTGTCGCCTGTCCATGGTCGGCCCATGGAGTCACGCGGCATAGCACCCTGGGCGCCAGCGAGGTATGGATAACTCAGCCTTGCATTTTTTACTGAATCAAGAGGGGTATCATCCGGCTGCTTATACGAAGTTGAGCCGGCTTGAATCTTGTTAATCCCGTGAGCGACGAGCTCGACATGACCCAGTTCTTCGGCGGTAATACTCGTTACCAGATCGTAGAATGGCTTGAGCTTGGTCTTGTTGCGGAAGTTAAAAGACTGGTACAGATAATTGTTCAGAGTCGACATTTCGCCGAATTTGCCGCCCAGCAGCTCCTGTACAGCAGCTGCTGCATTAGGGTCGGGACGGTCCACATCCGGTATTTCGATCATAATCTGGTCAAGACGTGTGAACATAATCATACCTCCAGTATTCAGTTGTTTTGACTTTTTTCTTCTGTACAGATAATTGCAGATCGGACAGCTTATTGTTCTGCGATCGGAGCAGCTAGATCACTCGATAGCAGTTCCCTATTCTGTTCCAAATGAATACGCCATCATTGTATTGCAAAAAACTGTATTGAGAAAAACAAAGCCTATAGTACCAATACCCTAAATGTTCCACTGCAAACGTTAAAAAGACGAAATTCCATAATATTCATTTAAAGTTCACAATATAAATAAAGCTGGAAAATTCACTGTTACAAGAGATAAATATACTTTGAGATCTATTCAGAAGTGAAAAGACACTGTACAGCAGCAGGAAACAAGTAAACATCATCATACCGATCTGCACGAAATGCTTGGCATCCGACCATCGTAATTATTTTGGGAAAAATGTATAATATGTAAACGGTATCTGTGCATGTAAGGGCACAGACAAGATCACGATAGAGATGTGGGATGAAACGATGGATCATGAGAAACAGCGGCTCAGCATCGAGACCGCCCGGTTATACTACTTATCTGATTACAGCCAGCAGGAGATAGCGTCACGACTCGGCGTGTCCCGTCCAACGGTATCCCGCCTGCTGCAGTATGCCAAGGAAAAAGGTTATGTGAGGATCAATATTGTCGATCCGCTGGAAGATCTGGATGAGCTCGCCGAGCAGCTCAAACGCAAGTACAAGCTGGATACCGTGCATGTATGCTATTCTCCGGTTAACGAATACAAGGAGATTCAAAAGCATATCAGCAAGCGGGCAGCAGATTATTTGCATGAGATTGTACAGGATTCGGATATTATAGGCGTAACCTGGGGAACGACCATGTACTCGGTCGCCCGTCAGCTGGAGCAGAAGCAGGTACGCGGGGTAGAGGTCGTTCAGCTCAAGGGTGGAGTTAGTCATTCTCACGTGAATACGTATGCAGCCGAGACGGTGAATCTGTTCGCCGAAGCGTATCATACGAGCGCACGCTATCTGCCTTTGCCTGTTATTTTCGATAATATTGAAGTCAAACGCATGGTCGAGGAAGATCGCCATATCCAGCGTATTATCGAACTGGGCCGACAGGCGAATATCGCCATGTTCACAGTCGGTACGGTCAAAGAAGATGCGCTGCTGTTCCGGCTGGGCTATTTTAACAAGGAAGAACAGCAGCTGCTGCAGCGTACTGGTGTAGGCGATATCTGCTCCCGTTTCTTCGACAAGGATGGCAATATCTGCAGCCCGGCGATCAATGACCGGACGGTAGGGATTGATCTGCCCGATCTGCGTAAAAAAGAAAAATCGATCCTCGTGACCGGTGGTCAGCGCAAGATCGAAGCGATTGAAGCGGCACTGGTAGGCAAGTATGCGAATATTCTGGTTACTGACCAGTTTACTGCCCAGGCGCTGCTGAACGAGACATAGGGCAGGATGTAGATAGAGTAAGGCATAGGACGGTATTATCTAAAATAAGCCATAAGTAAATTTGAAGAGTCCGACTGCGAGCAGGGTGGAGCCGAGCTGATAACAGTATATTCGTAAGCCATGCATAGTCGATAGAAGTAAACTATCATAGCTATAGCAAATATCTGCTTTTATTTATCTTTTTGCAGAAGTAGTATGGGCTGGGTCGAAACTATCTCAATGTAGATAGTAAATGTGGATAGTATAGGTACAAACTGTTATGCCAGGTGTAGAATATTCCTGTTTTTGATCCAAACTATACATTTGTGTTTCAAACGAAGCACGGAAGCCGGGATTTATCGGTATCCGTGCTTTTTGTTTGAATTTTACAATGTAAAATCTTATCCATTGTATTGACAATAGTTGCGGACTAAACTAATATTGGTTCGAGTTCGAACTAATACCGTGTGTTATGTAGATTTGAAATAGCATGCCGGAAAGGAAGAAATGATTACTTATGGATTCCCGTACTGTACCTTCCAGCGAGATGATGGACAGTCCTGCTCATATCGTCAAAGTACTATATATTATGATCCGGCGCGAGATTGAGACTGTACTGCGTCCGCTGGGACTGACGCCTCAGCAGGGACAGGCGCTGTATGCTCTATCCCAATCACCTGGTCTGACCAACCGAGAACTGGAACAACAGCTGATGATCGAGAAATCCAGCGTGACCAGCCTGATGAACGGCATGGAGAAAAAAGGCTGGGTTATTCGCCGTAGCCATCCGGAAGATGCACGTATGCGCCAGAATGAATTGACTGCATCCGGTCAGCAGATTCACCAGGCCGCTCATGCTGCGGTAGAAGAGGTCAAGCTGCGTTCCCGCAGTGCCCTGACTGCAGAGGAGCTTCAGCAGCTTACCGGATTATTATCCAAATTACATCAGGTCTACCATCCATCTTGACAAGCTTATAATGCGCTTGTTTGTCTACAGCGTAAGTGTATATCCATTTTGAATGACAGAAAGGAATCTATCCCCTCATGAATCAGGAACAACAAGCCTATCCAAACGGCGATAAATTGATGCGGGTGCTCGCTTTTACGCTGGTATTCTCCGTCATGAATGCCTCCATGTTCAATGTAGTGATGCCGATCATCAGCCAGGAGTTCCATATCGGCGCATCCGAGGTTAGCTGGCTGCTGACCGCGTATATGATCGTCTATGCTGTCGGCTCTGTCACCTATGGCAAGCTGGCGGATAAATATCGTCTCAAGGATCTGCTGACATTCGGTCTGATCTTCTTCGCACTCGGTTCAATCGTCGGTCTGACCGCTACTCATTTCTGGATGATGATTCTGGGTCGCGTGCTTCAGGCAGCAGGAGCAGCTGTTATTCCGGCTACAGCGATGATTGTGCCCGTTCGCTACTTCCCGCAGGAAAAGCGCGGTGCAGCGCTCGGGATGACAGCAGTCGGTCTGGCACTTGGTACTGCCATTGCCCCGATTGTAGCAGGACTCGTGACCAGCTTTGCCAGTTGGCGCTTTCTATTCCTGCTGTCTATTCTGCCGCTGATCGCTCTGCCATTTTTCCGTAAATATCTGGATGATGCCAGAGGCACTGCGCAGAAGATCGACTTTCTTGGCGGCGGACTGCTTGGAGGAACGGTGGCTCTGCTGCTGCTGTCTATTTCCCAGAGCAACTGGATTAGTCTGGTGATAGGCATTATTCTGCTCGTACTGTTCATTATTCGTATTCGTACAGCCAAAGAGCCCTTTATCCAGCCCAAGCTGTTCCGCAATCGACAGTATTCGTTCAGTCTGTTTATTGCCTTTCTGGCGACAGGAATGAGCTTTGGATTGCCGTTTCTGACACCACAGTTTCTGTCCAGTCTGAATGGACTATCGCCAGCTATTATTGGCCTGATCATGTTCCCGGCAGCGATCTGCTCGGCAATTCTGGGGCGCCAGGGCGGTAAATTAGCGGATCGCAAAGGTAATTCGTACCTGGTGTATATTGCTACGACGCTGATCTTTATCTGTTTTGTCACCTTATCGATCATGGTAGGCATCTCGCCATATGTAGTCCTGTTCCTGCTGATCTTCGGTAATGTGGGACAGACCTTTATGCAGATTGCCATGTCCAATACCATCTCCCGTACACTGACCAAAGATCAGGTAGGCGTAGGGATGGGCATGTTCTCCCTGCTGAACTTTATCGCCGGCGCGATGGCGACGAGTATTATTGGCAAAGTCATTGATACCGATGCCCAGGGATTCCATCTGAATCCGGCCGCGCTGTTCAGCGAGGCGTATACGTTTAGCAATATTTTCTCTGGATTGGCGCTGCTCGTTGTAGTTGTAATTGTACTGTATACGGTGCAGTCGAGATGGACAGCCGGACAGGCAAAGTAGAAAATAATAGAATATATACAATGTAGAAAAACCCACTGATTCTCTAATCAGCGGTTTTTTTTATATGGTCATTAGATCTGAAGAAGAATGTACAATTATTGAAATAAAAAGTATAAAAGTTTATCAATATATATAATTCCCATTTTTGTAAACTAGCCTTATAATCTTCTGTAAGACGCTGTAAGGGGATGAGTGGCTTTTAATACATTATATATTCACGTATGGTTGATTTTGCTCCAATTTACACGTCCATACTCATAAGAAAGGAGGGATTTCGTATGATTCAAAATTATCTTCGGAAAATTGCAATAGTTTTATTTTCGGTAAGTATCTTATTCTCTGCTGTACTTACGGCATCTGCTGCATCTACCAGAGTATATGAATATGATGTTAATGGCAGATTAATAACTACCTACACAGCAACTCAGAAAGTTACATACATCTATGATAAGAACGGTAATCTGCTGAATAAAAAAGTAGAAAAAGGGAATTACACTGCTAATTTACATGCAGCCAACAAAAAATAAAAAGAGATTCGAAGGGGATAAATAAGTGAATACAATCAAGCGATTAAAAGTTCCGGTAGTGTGGATACTCAGCTTAATGCTGGTGCTGGAGATGATTGGAGCACCAGCATATGCAGCTGCGAAATCTGTATCCAAAGAAACACTCTCTTCCGTTCAACCACCAAGCCGCACTGCAGCGGCACAGGATACAGATCCAGACCAATGGACGACAGTTGCCAAAAGTGTATATGGAGATGTATACGAAGAAACTGATCCTGAAATGGACGCATTGGAAGCGAAGATCAAGCAGCTGGATTACCCGGAAACTAACTTTCACATGAATTCCTTTGCTATTCAATCGGAGATTGCGGGACTTCCAGAACCAGAAGCAATCACTGAACTGGGAGAAGAAAAGATTTATCTGCTGCTCAAAGATGGAGCAGAGCCTGTTGATATTTACTGGATTGAATATCTGTATCGCCTCACAGGCAGAGATGGCGATCAGATATGGCAGGATTACCAGGAGCAGAAAATAAAATGGGCAGAACTGGAGCAACAATACAGCAAAACATCAGTTACGGAAGATGTATACAGAAACGTACAGGATGATACATATGGACCAGTGCTCTCTACACAAGGTCTACATGCGATACGAGGATTGACAGCTGATGATTCCAGCGCTCCTGCAATGACGCTGTCGGCAGCACTGCAAAGTGCATTAGACGATATGATTAATGATCAACGAATCGATAATCTGGGCAAACAGCAATATGATGAGAATCCAGAAAATACAGAAAGTATCAGTACTTCAACCGGAAGTTTGTCATGGGATGCTACACAGATCCATTTGCCGGGACGTGATGGTCTGGATCTGAATATTGGAGTACATTATGATTCTTTAGACACTTCGCCTTATACCAGAAAATCTTCCAAAAAACGTAGTGCCAGTATATACAAACGCAGCTATACTTATGAGCGAAATGATCTGGGGATGGGATGGTCTTTTCAATTGCCTTCCATAGAGGGTGGATCACCTAACTGTAATAATGTTCAGTATGTTTACCATTCCGGCACAGGACAGAGCTATGAATTTAATACGTACTCTTCATTTACTGTCGAGGTGAAGAAAGAGAGTGGTAGTCTTTTAGTATTTACCAAAGTGATTCCTCAAAATGAGCAATTTTCCAATGGAGAATTACAAGCATGTATACTGGTAAAACATCTGGATGGAACCAAGGAATACTTCTCTTCCTTTGGCTTGCTTATTGGCAAAGTAGACAGGTATGGTAATACAATTACGTACCACTATCAGGATCGAAAAGTGAACTCCGATGTATCCGTAGGCTGGGGTGGATTCGTACCATCCTATATTACCGATACGCTTGGACGCAAAGTCACGTTTGATTATGAGACCAAATTGAATCAGGGCGATGAGTTCCAAGGAGAGAATATCATTGTTACCGTATATAATCCGCAGGGTCAGCCCCAGCAAAAAGTAATCTATACCAAAAGCCGGGCTAAGTTAATCGAAAATCAGCAAGATCAAGGGTATGTACCGATACTGCAAAGTATTACTAACAATATGCAGGAAAAGCAAACTTTTGATTATAATCTGGTGAATGCGAAGTTTAGGTTTAAGGGTGGAGTGGACTTTGTAGAAGAACCTTATTTCTTATTAAGTCAGGTCAATTCACCTCGATCTATTACGCATTATGACTATGAGACAGTAGAACGTATGCCAGCTGATTTCGGAGAAAGTATAGAATATAGAATTCGTTCACGCTATGATGCGCCTCTTCTTGCAAACGGAAGCCAGGGAACGAAAATGAATCAGGTTGATTATACGTATGAAGGAGACTATACCAAATATCGTAATACTTTTAATTCATGGGGTGGACTGGATTATAGTCTCTATCATTATTATCAGACTGCCCACGTCAAGAGTAATACAGCATCCGGTGAGACAAGAATTACCAGTCATTACAATGGTAAACACCTGTTGTTATCGAAAGAGACCAAAACAGCTCAAGGCGAGACAGTTACAACGAATTATCAGCAATTTGATCCAACTTATGAATATAACCCTACCAAGATCCAAACAATTCAACAGGATGCGAACGGCACCATCACTCGTTACAAGGATATTACCTATACCGACTGGGGTGGCACATCAGCCGAAACCGATGACCTGCTGGAAAGCGACTATAACAACGCTGATACTAGAGCGCGTCATACTATAAACTATACCTATGATCCGACGTATCATTTGCCACTCAGCAAATCATGGTATCAAAGCGATAACAAACAAATCAGCGAACAATACAGCTATAACACCTCTGGTCGTCTGCAAAGTACAACCAATGCCGCGGGAGAAGTAACCAACTATAGCTATGAGTCTGCACCATCGGGTCCAAACCAGATCCAAAAAGTCACTGAAACTCGCAAGGTGCGCGATGGTATGAACACCAGCGTCACGACAACATTCGGTGCCGATTATAACTATGCCTATCCAACCGAACAGACCCAGACGCTGACCAATGCAGGCAAAAACACACAAACCGTCCGTCAGACGATGAAATACGATAGCGGCACCGGTCTGGTGACAGAGCAAATAGACAGCGATGGACGCAAAACAACGACGACCTACGATGCTCTCGGCCGACCAACCCGGATTGTCTCTCCATCGATCACTAATCTGGATGGCACCGTGTACGCAGTAGAAGACCAGTATGCCTACACCAATCGTGCTTACAGTACTGAGGCAGATAGCATTAATAGCGGTATCCTGACGATGCGAGTGGACAGCATCCGTCAATATACCAATACATCAACAGGTGCGACGACCATACTCACACGCCAGTCTTCCTATTATGATGGTATGGGCTTCCTGCGTGTCGATGAAACGTACAATGGCACCAATGGCTGGACCCGTTCCCAGTATCATCCGGACGATCAGGGGCGTGCCGTCTATGCAATAGACCCGGCTGGCAATACCCAGACTGCAGCCTACGACGCATGGGGCCAGCAGATGGAATTTACAGATGCCCAGGGCAACCTGTTTGTGAATAAAGCCGAGCTGACTCAGCATAAAGCCAAACGATTTGCTGTTGCAGCCGATCAGGTAGCTGCCTATCGCTCCAACCCGGGCAATACAGCGATACAACTTAACTATGTGGAGCAATCCTACGATGCATATGGACATATGACAGGAATGCTCGCTTACCAGGATGGATCAGCTCGCAGCCAGCCAATCAGAGAGAGCTATACGTATGATCTAGTAGGGAACGTGCTGTCTTATATCGATCCGAATAATAACCGCAACAGCAGCGGTGTAACTACAGTCTTTACGTATGACGGATTGAACCGTCTGACTTCTGTACAGGACGCGATGGATCAGACGAGCCGTTATGGATACGACGGGCTGGGCAGTTTGTCCAACGTAACCATTAGCGATACAACAGGCAAAAGTGAGACCCTGTACAGCAAGGATTACAACGAGCTTGGCCAAATGACCAAGAAGACCGATCCATCCGGTAACAGTACCGATCTGACATATAATCAGCGTGGTCTTAACGATCAGCAAACGGATCGCAATGGCACCGTGACGAATTATCAATATGATGAACGCGGTCAAAATACTCTAGCCACTCTGAAAGGGACAGACGGTAGCACACTGCAGACCAAGAGCATCTTTGGCAGTGACGGTAATCTGCTTACCGATCGTCATGAACTATACCTGAATGGTACCAAAACAGCCACGCAGACAAGTACCATCGATAAGCTGGATCGGGTCACCAATCTGGTCTCGACAGCCAATGGATACAATGCACAGCTGAATGTGACATACGATCCGCTGGATCGGATCATGAGCCAAAAAAATAGCTTGAATGGCAATAGCCTGTTCACCAACTATGGCTACGATAAATCCCGTCTAACCCAGATTCAGACCAACGGCGGCCAGACCCGTACAACGGCCAAGACAGCGAATGTTCAATATGACTACACACCGCTCGGTCAAGTACGCAGTATCACGTTCCCTACCCTGTCGGATGGAACGACCTTGCGTGAGAGCATGAGCTACGATCCACTGAATCGATTGTCCCGACTGACCAATGCAAAAGGCGATCAATTGTTGTCAGTATATAACTATCAGTACGATGCCAACGGCAACATTACAGGGATCAAAGAACAAGTGCAGAGCGGTGCAGCTCAGACTTCCACATATGCATATGACAAGTTAAATCGTCTCACAGTAGTGAAAAGAGCCGACGGCAGCGAGACCCAGTATACGTATGACTTGCGTGGTAACCGCAGGACGATGAGTGATACCCAGGAACTGCCGGAGACAGAGCCAGCAAGCTATACGTATGATCTGCAGAATACATTAACATCTACAACCACAACTAAAGGCAAAACTAACTTTGAATATTTACCAGGCGGATTACGAGCCAAAAAAACTACCGGAACTAAAGTTACCCACTACGGTTATAATGGAGCCGGTAAGGTGGTCTCTGACAAAACTGCTGATGGTACAGCATCCAGCTATATTCGCGGTGACCGGGTACTTGTCAAAAAAGACCAAACGAATAAGAAGGATTACTATTATTTGTACAATGGACATGGTGATGTCGTACAGATGATTGGAACAAATGGTAGTCTCGTGAACAGCTATCGTTATGATGAGTGGGGGAACATTACACAGCAAAAAGAGACGGTAACAAATGAGTTTAAGTATGCTGGAGAGATATATGACGGAGAGATAGGATTATATTATTTAAAATCAAGATATTATGATCCAAGTATTGGGAGATTTTTGAATGAAGACACATATGAAGGGGAACTTACAAATCCCTTAAGTTTGAACGTTTATACTTACGTTCATAATAACCCACTGATTCATATTGATCCTTATGGAAATAAAGCTTGGTTAATTCATGGAACTTTTTCTGACGGGAATACTTGGAAACCTGAATTTGTTGATTATATTGAGAAGGTATTCAATGAAACAAGTGAGAAGTTAAATTGGTCAGGTGAAAATAATAAAAAAGCACGTTCGGATGCAGCTGAAGAGTTTGCTGGCAGAATTTATGCATGGCAAAAGGATCATCCTAATGAACCAGTAAGATTAATCGGACATAGTCATGGAGGTAATGTAGCAATTATGGTCGCAAACTTATTAAAAGATAAAGTACCTGTAGACACTTTAGTTACTATTGCAACCCCAGTAAGAGAATATCAATTGGAGACCAAGGTAGGACAACATATAAATGTTTATAATGAAAGAGATATAGTACAGGGAGATATGGCAGGACACTGGTGGTTAGCAGGAACTACATTGACAAGGAAATTTGATAATGCAGATAATATATATGCTAAAGATGGAGAGCAAGGCACAAAAATCGAATCACATTCTACGATGCATAGTGACGTGAAAATATGGAAGAAGTATATTGAACCGGTTTTGCATAAAGGAAGATATTGGTATTCAGGCTCTGGAGGATCTTTTTAAGAAAATTATTTAAAATATTAAAACAAGTGAAAAGTAAAATAAAAAGTTGCATTTTAAAGCCTTATGATAAGTATTATCTATTTAATCTAGTCTAGATAGCTACTTGATACTGTCTAGACTAGAATTTATTAAACAAAAGGAGTTAATAATTATTATGCAGGGTGCGCTGAAAATTACACTTTTAATTATTATTATAACTAGCCTTATATGCTTTTTTTGGTTTATTACTGGTGCCACTGCATATTTTCAACGAGGTATGGATATTATAGGTACTGCCTATCTATGGTATGTAGGAGTTCCTCTTCTATTATTTGACTCACTATTTGTCCTAATTCTTATTAAAAGATGGAACCCAACAAGCAAATTAGATTATATAGGTTTTAGCATATCTCTAATAATAACCCTCTTAATTTCTATTGCTTTAGTTAATAGTGTAAAAAATCATGGTTGGATAAATAAAAAAATAGAAAGTGATTCAGTTAAAATTACTGCTGATCAAAAATATGAATACCATATTGATTTGATTAATTTATTTCAAAAAAATAGTTCGGCAGAACTTTACCTTAAAGATTTAAAGACTGAGGAAGTGACTCACATACCTATTAATATTAAAACTAATGAAATTATAGGATTAGGAGTGAAGAAAACAAATCATTGGGTGAAACTTGAAATTACAAACAATGATAATATTTATCTTTTATATACAACAAAAGAACTAGGAATACCTCAAAAAAAATTCATGGTTAACGTCTCTACAAAGTCTTCTAGCATAATAAGCCAATAATAATTTTTAATTAATGAAGATTAACACCATAAGTTCTTTATAAATCTTAGGTTATTATATAAATGTAAAATTAAACATCTCTACTGAATTTTATTAAATTAGTTTATGATTGGTTCAAATTTTAATTTTAAAAGATTAGACAAAAAATAAATAATATTAATATATATATTGAAATGGTTACTTCTTTTGTAGTGTGTGAAGTCCATATTCATCCAGCTCTCCAAGCAGCATTTAACAACTCACAAACCATCCACAAACCCCTCACGAAAAATTCACATGCCAATCCACGAATTTTGTGCTATCATACAATAGTTTTCCCCTTCTGACGAATGTTCGTCCGTCTCTGAACAAACTTTCAAAAACTGTTTTACATTTGTTCATACCAGTGCTATGATGTTAATGCAAACAAGGATTACAACAGATTTGCCATATACACAGCATGTAATTTGTTATCCAGGGTAATAACAAGCGTATGAAATTATGAATAGTTTAAAGGAGCGATACACATATGAATTTGGCCAAACTTATTGACCATACATTGTTGAAAGCGGACGCAACAAAGGCGGAAATCACCAAACTGACAGATGAAGCGAGAAAATACCAGTTTGCTTCTGTCTGTGTAAACCCTACTTGGGTAGCTTACTGCGCAGAGCAGCTCAAAGGCAGCGGAGTGGATGTATGTACGGTTATCGGATTCCCTCTGGGAGCGAACACTCCGGAAGTAAAAGCTTTTGAAGCAGCTAACGCGATCGAGAACGGTGCAACCGAAGTCGACATGGTTATCAACATCGGCGCTCTCAAAGACGGCGACAACGATCTGGTACTGCGTGATATCCAGGCGGTTGTGAATGCTGCCAAAGGCAAAGCACTGGTGAAAGTAATCATCGAGACTTGCCTGCTGACCGATGAAGAGAAAGTTCGCGCTTCCGAACTGTCTGTTCAAGCTGGAGCAGACTTTGTGAAGACATCGACTGGATTCTCCACTGGTGGAGCAACAGCAGAAGATATCGCCCTGATGCGCAAAACGGTAGGACCTGACGTAGGTGTCAAAGCTTCCGGCGGCGTACGCAGCCTGGAAGACCTGAACCAGATGGTTGCAGCCGGCGCAACACGTATCGGCGCAAGCTCCGGTGTGAAAATCATGGAAGGTGGCCAAGCCACTTCGGATTACTAATTCACAGTACCTTTCCAGGTCGGTTGTTCCTTTGCCAAATAGGGAACACTGACATGGAATCAGGAATTACACAGGACAGAGAGACTGTCGGAGGTTGCAGTACACCTTGACCATTCATCCAAGTGGCAACCTTCCGGCAGTCTGGCTTTCCGGCTTCATTATCGTCAATTTTTATGCCCAAGGAGGCTAGTACGATGAAAGAACAACTGATTCAGGCAGCTATTGAAGCACGCCAGAATGCCTATGTACCTTATTCCAACTTCCAGGTTGGTGCGGCGCTGCTTGCAGACGGCAAAGTGTACGGTGGAGCCAATATTGAGAATGCTTCCTACGGACTGACCAACTGTGCAGAACGTACAGCGATCTTCAAAGCCGCTTCCGAAGGCATTCGCAAGATTGATGCGATTGCAATCGTAGCCGACACAGATGGCCCGGTATCTCCATGTGGAGCCTGCCGCCAGGTTATTGCGGAATTCAGCGACGAGAATACCCGCGTCTATCTGACGAACCTCAAAGGCGATGTTACCGAGTGGAGCGTATCCGAGATTCTGCCGGGATATTTCCAGGCCAAAGATATGGATAAAAAGTAAGACCTGCTTTTGATCCGTACAAGCCAGATGATTCATCTGGCCCTATCATTTTCAAAAGAATAATCCAGATAGGACTCATTCTTTTGGCAAACAATGTAAGCGCTTCATGAGTGTAGAGAAAGTGTTTCGCAAATTTTTCACAGCAAGTTACAATATCGACCGTGATGAACGGGTTCCTGCACCATATTGGATGCAGACTTAGAATAGGAGCTAATCGTTTATGAAATATCTTATCGCTATTATTGGTATTCTCGTAGTATTCGGATTGACTTATATTGCAAGCAATAACAAGAAAAATATCCGCTATCGTCCGCTCATCATCATGATTGTGCTCCAGGCGATATTGGCCTTTATCCTGCTTAACACTACAGCAGGTGCATGGTTGATCGGCGGTTTCTCGACCATATTTAATCATCTGCTCGGATATGCGCATCAGGGTACGGACTTTGTATTTGGCGGTTTTGCCTACAAGGAAGGCTCCACGCCGTTCTTTATCAGCGTTCTGATGCCAATCGTATTCATCTCTGCACTGATCGGTATTCTGCAGTATTTCAAAATTCTGCCGTTCATTATTCGTTACATCGGTCTGGTACTGAGCAAGATCAACGGTATGGGCAAGCTGGAATCCTATAACGCGGTAGCATCCGCGATTCTGGGACAATCTGAAGTATTCATTTCTGTGAAAAAACAAATCGGTATGCTGCCGAAGCACCGCCTGTATACGCTGTGTGCTTCTGCGATGTCGACTGTATCGATGTCCATCGTAGGTTCCTACATGGTCATGCTGCAGCCGCGTTATGTAGTAACAGCACTTGTACTCAACCTGTTCGGTGGTTTCATCATTGCGTCACTCATTAATCCGTATCGTGTAACGCCGGAAGAAGATATACTGGAAGTACAGGAAGAAGAGAAACAAAGCTTCTTCGAAATGCTGGGCGAGTACATCATGGACGGCTTCAAAGTTGCTATTACGGTAGCTGCGATGCTGATCGGTTTTGTAGCCTTGATCGCGATGATCAATGGACTGTTCGATCTGATCTTCCATATCACGTTCCAGGAATTGCTGGGTTATGTATTTGCACCGTTTGCATTCATCATGGGTGTACCTTGGAGCGAAGCGGTTACCGCAGGTAGTCTGATGGCGACCAAGCTGGTATCCAACGAATTCGTAGCGATGCTGGATCTGGGTAAACATACCGAGCTGAGCGCACGTACGATCGGTATCGTATCCGTATTCCTGGTATCCTTTGCTAACTTCTCTTCGATCGGTATCATTTCCGGTGCGGTCAAAGGCCTGAACGAGAAGAAAGGTAACGAAGTAGCCAAGTTCGGTCTGAAGCTGCTGTACGGCGCGACCATGGTCAGCGTATTGTCTGCGATCATTGCCGGTCTGTTCCTGTAAGAAAGAGTATTTCCAATCGTAACTTATCTGTTGTAAAATAGTCCTTTGCACAATTTTACAGCTTATCAGCTTGTTGAATCGTACTTCTCGGGCAGCCCTGCTGTTTGAGCATGACTACAGGGTGTTATATCCTGTATGAAATGGCGTATGATTCAACAAGCTGTCTATTTTGAAAGGAGTAATAAACGATGACACCATTCAAACGCGTACACTTGGTAGTAATGGATTCAGTAGGTATCGGTGAAGCACCGGATGCTGCAGAATTCGGCGACGTTGATGTCGATACATTCGGACATATCGCTCGTGAGAACGGCGGACTGAATATGCCGAACATGGCGAAATTGGGATTGTCCAATATTAGCGAAATTGAAGGCGTTCCGGTAGCAGAGCAACCGCTCGCTTACTACACCAAAATGCAGGAAGCTTCCCGCGGTAAAGATACCATGACAGGTCACTGGGAGATCATGGGACTGTATATCGATACACCGTTCCGCGTATTCCCTGATGGATTCCCGGATGAGCTGATTCAGCGCATCGAGGAGAAAACAGGCCGCAAAGTGATTGGCAACAAGCCAGCCAGCGGTACCGAGATTATCGACGAGCTGGGCGAAGAACATGTGAAGACCGGCGCGCTGATCATTTATACTTCTGCGGATTCCGTACTGCAGATCGCTGCGCACGAAGATGTGGTTCCACTCAAGGAACTGTATGAGATTTGCGAATTCTGCCGCGAGATTACACTGGATGATCCGTACATGCTAGGCCGCATTATTGCACGTCCATTTGTCGGTGAAGTAGGGAAGTTCACCCGTACATCCAACCGTCATGACTACGCCCTGAAGCCATTCGGACCGACGACGATGAATGCTATGCAGGATGCAGGACTGGATGTTATCGCAATCGGCAAGATCTCCGATATCTACGACGGCGAAGGCGTAACCGAGTCGATCCGTACCAAATCCAATATGGATGGCATGGATCAGCTGGTAAATGTATTGTCCAAGCCCTTCCATGGCATGAGCTTCCTGAACCTGGTCGACTTTGACGCCCTGTTCGGTCATCGCCGCGATCCAAAAGGCTATGCGGACGCACTGGAAGAATACGATGCACGTCTGCCAGAAGTATTCGAGAAAATGGAAGAAGATGATCTGCTGATCATCACCGCCGATCACGGCAACGATCCAACCTACACCGGAACCGATCATACCCGTGAATACGTGCCGCTGCTCGTCTACTCCAAACGTTTTGCAAATGGTGGCAAAGAACTTCCACTACGCAAAACTTTCGCCGATATCGCTGCAACCGTAGCCGAGAACTTTGGCGTCAAAATGCCTGAATACGGCGAGAGCTTCCTGTCCGATCTCAAGTAAGAGATCGAGGCATAGACAAGCAGTAATTAGCACTGCTACGTCGTTTGAAAGAGAACTTTATTTTCTTTCGGGTTTAACGAATTGTGATTAATGACTTTTGTAAAAGTAGTCAGGGTGCTCCTAGCGAAGTGAATGGAACGGACGGAGAGTCTCCTTTAAGAATGAATATCGACTGCTGAAGGCAGTCATTCAGGATATTCATTTTTAACAGAGACACGACGCCGATCCATTTACGGAGCGCTGTAGCACAACCATGACACTAATTTTACTTTGGAGGTATACACAAATGAGTGTTCATATTGCTGCAAAACCAGGCGACATCGCCGAAACAATCCTGCTGCCGGGAGATCCCCTGCGCGCCAAATACATCGCCGATACGTATCTGGAAGATGTAACTTGCTATAACGAAGTACGCGGTATGCTCGGCTTCACCGGTACGTACAAAGAACAACGCATTTCTGTACAAGGCACAGGTATGGGTCTGCCATCGATCAGCATCTACGCAAACGAGCTGATCAGCGAGTACGGCGTGAAGAACCTGATCCGTGTAGGTACATGTGGCGGTATGCAGGAGAATGTCAAAGTGCGCGATGTAATCATCGCTCAAGCGGCAAGCACCGATTCCAGCATGAATAACCACATCTTCGGTGGATACAACTTTGCACCGGTTGCCAGCTTCCCACTGCTCAAAGCAGCTTATGATCGCGGTGTGGAAAAGGGTCTGAATCTGCATGTAGGTAACATCTTCAGCTCGGACTCCTTCTACCGTGACGACAAAACGATCACAGGCCGTCTGATGGAATATGGCGTACTTGGTGTAGAGATGGAGACGAGCGCGCTGTACACACTGGCTGCCAAGTTCGGTGTAAACGCTCTGACGATCCTGACAGTAAGTGACCATCTGCTGACAGGCGAAGAAACCACATCCGAAGAAAGACAAACCACTTTCAACGAGATGATGGAAGTCGCTCTGGATGCAGCGATCTCTTTTCAAAAATAAGAGAGCAAGCATTCAGTAAGAAACAAAAATAGCCGGGAAATGGTGGCTCCATGAGGACGAGAAGATTGCAGCAAGATCACTCTCGAAGAGCATAAACCAGCATTTCCCGAATTGCATACAGCACAGCAGCATCTGATCCTAACCCGATTAGCGGTTGGATGCTCTGCCGCTGTTTCCCAGGATGTTAGGTTCATGTCAAATATTTCATTATAAGTGAGGAGATTTAACGATGAGAATGGTAGACCTGATTGAGAAAAAACGCGATGGTAAAGAACTGACTACAGAAGAAATCAACTTTATTGTTGAAGGATATACCAACGGAGATGTGCCGGATTATCAGATGAGTGCGTTTAACATGGCTGTATTCTTCCAGGATATGACCGAGCGTGAACGTGCAGATCTGACGATGGCTATGGTGAACTCCGGTGAGACGATTGATCTGTCCGCTATCGAAGGTGTCAAAGTCGACAAGCACTCTACAGGCGGTGTAGGCGATACAACGACTCTGGTACTCGCTCCACTCGTAGCAGCTCTGGATATCCCTGTAGCCAAAATGTCCGGACGCGGTCTAGGACATACCGGCGGTACGATCGACAAGCTGGAAGCAGTTGAAGGTTTCCACGTGGAGATTACCAAAGACGAATTCATCAAGCTGGTGAATGAAAGCAAAATCGCTGTTATCGGACAAAGCGGTAACCTGACGCCTGCCGACAAAAAGCTGTATGCACTGCGTGACGTAACAGCTACAGTCAACTCGATTCCGCTGATCGCAAGCTCCATCATGAGCAAGAAAATCGCTGCTGGTGCAGACGCAATTGTACTGGATGTTAAAACAGGCGCAGGCGCATTTATGAAAACACCGGAAGATGCCAAAGAACTGGCACATGCTATGGTAAGCATCGGTAACAACGTAGGCCGTAAAACAATGGCGGTTATCTCCGACATGAGCCAGCCGCTGGGTCTGGCGATCGGTAACTCCCTGGAGATCCAGGAAGCAATCGATACACTCAAAGGACAAGGTCCTAAAGATCTGGAAGAACTGTGCTTCGCACTGGGCAGCCAAATGGTCTTCCTGGCAAACAAAGCAAGTTCCCTGGAAGAAGCAGAGCAAAAACTGAGAGAAGTCATTGCCAACGGTAAAGCGCTGGAGAAATTCAAACTGTTCCTGGCTAATCAGGGCGGCGATGCCTCTGTCGTGGATCATCCGGAACGTCTGCCACAAGCGAAATTCCATATCGAAGTACCTGCCAAGCAGGATGGTGTGGTAGCTGAACTGGTAGCTGATGAGATCGGTACAGCAGCAATGCTGCTCGGCGCAGGGCGCGCAACCAAAGAATCCGAAATCGATCTGGCTGTAGGCCTGATGCTGAACAAAAAAGTAGGCGACTCCGTCAAAGCTGGCGAATCTCTCGTAACGATCCACTCCAACCGCGAGAATGTGGACGATGTAATGGCTATGCTGTACGAGAATATCCGCATCGCTGATCATGCTGATGCACCAACACTCGTATATGGTACAGTTACCGAGTAAAGAAGTAGCATATTGGATATGCTGTGATTACAGCAGTATATCCTGAGCTTATTCAGGGTCAAGCAGACGAATAATCATTGTCAAAATGAAGCAATAGATGTACTTCTACACCCTTTTGCTCTCTGCTGACAGTCATTCAGACAGCAACTTTTCTCAACAGTATGATACTGAGAAAGGTTGCTGTCTGTTTTTTTACATAAATATGGGATTATACATAAAAATAATACAAATTTTGAAAGCCTGTCCGCCGATATAAATAATAGTCGTCTTTACCGCAAAATTGCTGGCAGCTGGTCGTTAAGCGCAGCTTTACCAAGAGTAGGATGTACCCTTATGAAGCTAACGGTAACTTCAAACCAATAAATAAGATGAATATAAAAGAAGACTATGGAATCAGAGGAAGGGATGACAGGTGGACATGATCGGATGCCTAAAAAGGATTGAACAGGAGCGTGAAGAACTTCATTATCTGGTAGAACAATACGGATTCTCGGATCACCGTGTACTGGTCAAGTCTCAGCAGCTGGATCAGACACTGAATGAATTTAATCGGAATGCCTGCATTTACGATAGCAGCAAATTAAAAATGTAATCCTCGAAATCTCGAAGTTCCTTTGGTGCTTCGAGGTTTCTTTATATGATGTTGCCTTAAAATCAGAATCCTTATCGAAGGCAACATGTATTACACTATATGGTAATAATGGAATGTATACTTATGATTTCAAAGAAATGCAGAACATAGAGAAAGCCAAAAAATAACAAATAAACAGATAACTTAATAATCAGATTGCAGGTAATACAGTCACAAATAGATGATTCCTAAAATTTTAATAATATAAAATAAGTGCGTTGAAATATACAGTTGTGGTAGTATATTTACCAGGTGAAGTAAGGAGAGACGGAATATGCAGAACACGCTTAATATTCGTTCCATTGTAGAGCAGGAACTCCAGCAAAAAGGATATAATCTAAGCCGCTTTAGCCAGGTATCCGGCATGAATCGGGGAACACTCAGCCTAATTCTTAATGGAAACCCTTCCAAGCTGCCTTCTATTCCCCAGATGGACAAGATCGCCGAAGCGCTAGGCTATGAGCAAGGATGGCTGTATGAACTATACCTGGAAGAGTGCTTTGACCGGGAAGTCCCTCACTGGCGGCGACTCAAGAATTTCCTGTACCGCTGTATTCAGTTGGACAAAGAAGAACTCATCGACAAGGCACTTCATCGCCTGATGGAAGATTGCAGCCAGACGGCCGCTGTATTTGATGCTGCCGAAGAATGGTATGAAGAAGGCTATCGGCAGGTACTGCTACCTTTCTATCGTTATGTTACTGTAAACGAGAAATACCGTCATGCGGAACGTCTGGCTATTAGCCATTATCGCATCTTCCGTCTGAGCCAAAGCGAGAACTTTGAAAACAATCTTCGTGCAGCGATCACCTTTGAACCGTATCGGCATGAATTGCCTGTGGGTTTTCGATTGGATGGTTTATTGAAGCTTATAAATGTTTATTACAATCAACATATGTGGGAAAAGGCAGAATTTTTTGCAGATGAGTTACGGGAATTATCAAGCTATGTTTATGAGAATAGGCTTCATATAAGCAATGATATAGAGGATGAGAAAGGCTTAAAAACAGAGCGTCATCTTGTTGTATATTATGGACAAGGTTATCTTATGAAAGGTAATGCTCTATTCTTACAAGAACGTTATAATGAAGCTTTAAAATACATTCAAAAATATGAAGATTTAAGTTGGTTTGAAGGTCTATACGAAGATGGCAAAAAAGAAGTGAATAAATTATCAAGTTTCGCCAGAGCTAATTTTCTGGCCATAAATCTTTTGAGTGGAAATAAAGAAAGTCTTTCTGAATACTTAGAATTACTCAGAAATGATGTTAATGAAATGCTACCAGGTTTACTATTTGTTATAGATGCAGCAAACAAATATGATTTTGCAATTGATTGTATTATTGAAGAATTTTTAGGTGAAGTAGTGAAAATGGAACAAGATCTTCAAACAAAAAATGGTTATTACCAAAGTGATATGAGTATGGAAAGGTATATAAGTTTATATAAAAAACTGGCTATTTATTTCTTTAAAGAGCATAGCTATAATAAAGCTATAGATAATATTATTAAATGTATATCCTTAAGTGTAAGAGCTAATAGCAAAAAAGATTTAATATCTTGCGTCTCACTGTTTGAATTATACAGACGGTACGCAACCGACTTCCAATTAGAGAAGTACCATCAATTTATGAAAGAGGTGTTAAGAATTGAAGAAGCGTATATTAGCAAGATTATTGACTCCTCAAATGGTTAGTTTGTTAATTTTGAGTCCGATACTATTGGATATCCTTAATACAGGGGCTACTACATTAGGTCATGGCGCAGGCGGCTAAATAAAAAAAGCATCAAAACTTAGGTTTTGATGCTTTTTTTATATTATATTTGGATAACGCAGTGAAATTGTTTATTAGATCTGGAGAATTTATATTATGAGAAAGTTCTATTTCCATACTGTGATCACTAACGAATTAAATAGCAAAGATCTTAATTTAAATAAAATCAGCCAACTAACCGGTATCAATCGCGGAACTTTAAGTGTTGTGTTAGGAAAAGATGCTTCCAAATTACCTTCTATTGATCATCTAGATAAAATTACTCAAGCTTTAGGCTATCCCGAAGGATGGTTTTATGATCATTATATTGAGGAATACTTCCAGGATCATACACCTCACTGGAAAAAATTGAAGCCTCTATTACATAGATGTATTCAATTAAACTTTTCTAAAAAAGTAGAAAAAATACTAAATTCGCTTATAGAAGATGAATCTCAAGTATCGCATATATTTAATTTAGCCGAACATTGGTATACAGAAGGTCAGCGCCAAGAGTTGATTTTATTTTATGAAACTGTCATTAAAAATGAAAAAAATCGTCATAGTGAACGTAATATAATTAGCCATTATCGTATTTTCTTTCTTACTACTGATGATAATGATGTAGAAGCCAGACTCCGTGCTGCAATCCGATTGGAAGCTTACTATAAAGAATTAGAAATTGGTTATAGATTAGATGCATTATTAAAATGTATCAGTATTTATTTCATTCATCGTAATTGGAGAAAAATTTGTAAATATTGTGAAGAAATGCGAGAACTGGCATTTAAGGTTTATAGTGAGCAATTGCATATGAAGATCAAGAAAAATGGAGAGCCTTATTTAAAAACCAAACGTTCTCTTATAGTATATTATGCGCATGGATATATGATTAATGGTACAGCTTGGGAAGAGCAAGGGGAATATGAAAAAGCATTAACTTATATTAAATATTACAAAGACCTTACATGGTTCGAAAGCTTTGATGAAGTAGGGAAAGAAGAAATGAATAGAATTCATATTTATGCTAGAGCAAATGAATTGAATTTACATGTTTTAATGGGGAATATATCCAGGCTTCCAGAATACCTGCAATTTCTCGAACAGCATCCTCATGAAATTTTGCCGGGCATGGTTACTGTTCTGCAAGCAGCTAACAAGCATGACTTTTCTCTTGATGATGTATATGCAACGTTATTGCAGCATCTCGAATATATCGAAAGCGATGCCCATTTAAAAGATAATTATTACGATAATGCCAACACAATGGATATGATGGAAAAGCTATATCGCCAGCTCGCCGTATACCATTTCCGCCAGGCAAATTACTCCAAAGGTATCGAATACATGTCCAAATGTCTCGCTATCGCTAATCAGATCAACAAGAAAAGTGAGTTCACCGAATATCCGGAATTACTTAAAGTATTAAAAGAATGGTCTCTACTCATGGAGCGTAATCAAAAAGCTGACTCGACCGATTAATGGATCAGCTTTTTTAGTTATGCTCATTTCATTCTCCAACAAAAGTCACTCTTATAAATGCTTAATAACATACATATACTTAGCTACCTTCGCAATAATCACATCTTCTTCACCTAACCGATTATTTGCGCACCTGCAAACGGGTAATATACATAGAACACATATAATCTTCTGGTCATCCAATCTTCTGACAAAGAAAGCAGGTGCATGATGGAAAATGTAATGACGGTCGTATTCAAAGAAGAAAGTAAAACGTATCAGGCGCTATCCGAACTCAAGAATTTGCGGCTTAGTGAACAATTTACGGTACTGGAAGCGGCAATTGTCAAAAAAGAAGGCGGGCAGGTACAGTTCAAAGACGGATTCAGCGCAGATGGAGCGGTAGCCGGCAAGTGGATCACCGGAGGTCTGCTCGGTTCGCTCATCGGCATACTCGGCGGGCCTCTGGGCGTGCTGCTGGGCGGCAGTATTGGCTCCATGATCGGAGCTTCCATGGCAGCAGACAAGCTGTCCGACGATGTAGGCATGATTCAAGCGACCGTTCGGCAGCTGGATGAAGGACAGCTGGCTCTGATCGCGATTGTACAGGAAGAGAATATGAATGGACTCAATCAGGTGCTGAATCCGCTGGACCCCGAATTTATGATGCGGAGGGATGTCAATGAAGTCAGCGCCGAAGTTGATCAGGCACGTGAGGTAGAGCGCGAACTTGAGAAAGAAGCCCGGGAGCGCATGCGAAGCCAGCGCCTGGAAGAATTCAAGGACAAGGCAGAAGATATCCGCGATCGGGTACGTGAGCAGTTCGATAAACTAAAGCAGCGTTTCTAAACGGTTGACTGATTTTGACGAAATTTGTCGCTATTTTATTAGTTTGTATAAAATTAAGTCGGGTAATAGCCGATAACTAAATAAATTGCTAATGACATTGTCATTCTGCAAACGATATAAGCAGGATTCATCGTTTGTGGAATGACTTTTTTATTTGGACAGAAAGTATAGCTATAGCGCTCAGGTAATATGTGTTTGTGCCGATAAGTATTAAACTAACTTAATTATCAAAAAAATAATGTCTATGATTCAGCAAATACCGGGTATGACGCTTTGGTCCATATTTCTGTAATGAGAGGAAGATACAATGAAATCCCTATATTTTAAAACAACCGGCCAGGCCAGGGAATATATTCAGTCTAATCCTGACAAAGGCATTGTCTTGTTCACCACGGTCGAGAATGTCAAAGAGATGAGTACCTTTGCTACAGAGCATGTTATACTGTGCTCTACAGCTGGCGAATACACGTCCGAAGGATTCAAAGAAGGCGTGATCAGCGGATTTGCCTACCAGCGTGATCTGGTAGACGTGATTGAGATCAAATCACCTGCCATTCTCAGCATCGACGAGCTTCAATCCGGCTACAATAAGGTCCGCAACAACAAAAATGCATTCATGTTTATTCTATATGATGGATTGTCCGGACAGGAAGAAAGCGTCATGACCACTTTGTTTTTTATGGATGAGAAGTTCAAGGTAATCGGCGGCAGTTCCGGCGACTACGTGAAGTTCAAGGAGACGGCTGTATATATTGGCAGCCGCAAAGTGAACGGGGTAGCTCTTTACTTTAACTGGCCAAGACGGACACAGCTGCTCAAGGAAAATCTCTATTATACGACCGGACAGCGTCTGCTTGTTACCGATGCAGAGCCGCTGAATCGTCTCGTGCGCACCTTCAACAATCGTCCTGCAGCGGTAGAGTATGCGAATGTACTCGGTATACCGGAGAATCAGCTGGAAAAGGCATTTATGAATAATCCGCTCGGCAAAGTGATCAAAGACAGCACCTATATTACTTCTCCGATGAAAGTAAACCCGGACAAGTCGATTACCTTCTATTCGCAGATTGCTCCGAATACGTATGTGGATGTACTGCAGCCGCTCGATGTACACCAGTGTTTCCAAGAGACGCTGAATGCGATGGAATTCAAGCCAGCCTTTATCCTGTCGGTTCACTGCATTCTGCGCAGCCTCAAATTCAAAAGCGAGAACACATGGAAAAGCCTGGACGACAAGCTGCTGAGCGTCAGCCGCAACCAGGCCGGCTTTATCAGTTACGGCGAACAGATCCACAATAAGCATTTCAACCAGACGATGGTACTTTTGGCGTTTGAATAGGGGGGAACCAAGATGCTGAAAAGCGTATTTAAAATAAAAAAGACAGATGTGATCAATGCTGGACCGGACAACCAAGAACTGCAGGCGGAAAAGCCATTTACGGCGCTGCCCTATGTATACATGCTCAGCCATGAAATCGAGAAGAATATTCAGCTTGTGCTGGCCGAAGAGCGCAATATCACCTATGGATTCAAGCAGGCTGCAGCTTCATTAAACGAAACGACCAAAGAAATCAAAAGTATCGAAAATGTATTGCATGAGCTGGATAAAGAAACAGAAACGATCATCAATGAGGTTGCATCCAGTATTGAAGTCTCCCAGGATACCATTGTCGATACGCAGAATCTGGTCAACGAGTCTGCCGGCAATATGAATGAAGTCTCCGGTGTTTTCGAGAACATGGTGGCTGTATTCAATGCGATCGAAGTAAAATATAAAGAGATCAATCAGTTTGCCAGCACGATCACCAATATTGCGACCCAAACCAACCTGCTGTCGCTGAATGCCTCCATTGAGGCTGCGCGTGCAGGCGAGGCGGGCAAAGGCTTCGCTGTTGTAGCGAGCGAAATTAAATCACTATCCGATACGACCAAAAAGAGTGCTACAGATATTCTTGATCTGCTCGGAGACATGAGCAAGATTCTCGATTCGATCCGTCTGGAATCCAATAAGGGCAAAGATATTGTCAAAGTAGCCAGTGATACGATGCAGCGTTCGGCCGAAAGCTTCGAGAGTGTAATGACGGCAGAAGCAGAGGTCAATCGGCAGCTGCAGGCGGTGAAGTCTTCGCAGCTCAAAAGTATCAATGATATTGCCAAGAACATTTCCAATATTGCCGATCTGTCCAGCAAGCAGAACCAGAATATCGATGAACTGATCTATAACGGGGACAAGAAATCCGAACACTATCTGTATATTCTCAATCATATGAACCAGATCAAAATGCTGGAGCAGCAAAAATGACAGGTACGTCCCACAGCAGAAAGACTCCATTCCGATCAAAGAATGGAGTCTTTCTGCTGTGCGCGGCTTTCAATATCGTTTAGTATATCTGCTGCTTCAGCGACAAAAATCAGTAGGACGCTATACCCGATTCCGCCCTATCAACCTATAGTCTGTCGGGGACTCATGATCTATTCCCGCTGGAATCATCGATCTACTCCAGTTGGATCTTGCGCACATCAGGCTGGGATTGCAGGATCAGCATAACATCCGATGTACGCATCGAAGTAGGGAATTTGATTTCCATCTTGAGCTGGATTTCCGATTCTATATGCGTATCGGGAATATCCGAATTACTCTGGGTAGGGGCAGTTGTCTCGGAATATAATTTGACGATATAGATTTCATTGTCTTCCAGTGTCTTCAGCAGGTTCTCGACCGGGTCGGTATGATTGACCAGACTAACGGACAAAGTATAGGTTTTGGCTCCCAGTACAGGGGCGCTGCGGCCATGCATGGCGAATTGGACGATAAGTATAAGTGCAGTGACACCGATACCTACTGCGTACATCCCGGCACCTATCGCCATGCCGACACCGGCGGTGGCCCAGATGCCTGCGGCTGTAGTGAGTCCTTTTACCTTTTGCTTATTCATGAAAATGGTACCTGCGCCCAGGAAGCCGACGCCGCTGACGATCTGTGCAGCGACCCGGGAAGGGTCAAGAGATACATTTTCCCAATTCCCCATATCGGTAAATCCGTATTTGGAAATAACCATCATCAGTGAAGCACCGACAGATACAATAAAATGAGTCCGTATACCGGCTTCCTTGTGCCTGCTGCGGCGTTCATAGCCAATCAGGGCGCCGCATACTCCAGCCACAACGACCCGCAGAATATATTCAAGTGTCATCCATGTCAATGCCAACCACCTCCTGAATGTTGATGTATCGGTTCTCTGCATAATATTCATCATAAACATTAAAATGTATATACCCCGGAATGTTTGAAACAGCACAGTTTTGGCTATGAATGGTGTGAAATGAATTTATCGATTTTTCACAATTTATTCCTGTTATGTTAGTAATGAAACAGACAAATCGGGTAAATTATGATAAATTGATTAAACCAACCATTTTTATCGGAAAAAGAGTTGACGGATAATGTCAGACAGTGTACTATACAATTTGCAGTTCGTTATTTTTTGAGACCAAGTGAGGAAATACTAATGTATGAATTGCAGACGTTTCAACAAACAGCGACCAAAGACTCGTGACGGGGTCGAATGTATAGATATTCATCATATTTATAATCGAGGGGAGTATTACAAATGAAAAAATGGGGTTCTTTGACTCTGATGCTGATTCTGACCATGCTGGTGATTGCCGCATGCGGTAACAGCTCCAATACAGCAACAACCGGCAGCGGTACCGATCAATCGGCGTCCACTACCGAAAGCACACCTTCTTCCTCCGGTGCACCGACACTGGAATCGGTAAAAGCCAGCGGCAAGCTGCGCATTGGTACGGAAGGTACGTATGCTCCGTTTACTTTCCACGACGAGAGCGGCAAGCTGACCGGATTTGACGTGGATATTGCTACAGAAGTAAGCAAACGTCTGGGCGTAGAACCTGAATTCGTTGAAGCCAAATGGGACGGTATGATTGCCGGTCTGGATGCCAACCGTTTTGATACTGTATTTAATGAAGTGGGCGTGACTCCGGAACGTCAGGAGAAATATCTGTTCTCTGATCCGTACATCACTTCCAAAGGCGTACTGATTGTGCGTGACGATAATACGGATATCAAAACCTTTGCCGATCTGAAAGGCAAAAAATCTGCTCAGTCCCTGACCAGTAACTTTGGTAAAATTGCCGAAGAAAATGGTGCAGAGCTGGTAGCAGCGGATGGATTCCCGCAGGCTGTACAATTGCTGGCTTCCGGACGCGCAGATGCAACGGTTAATGACAACCTGTCCTACCTGGATATGAAAAAACAACAGCCGGATTCCCCAATCAAAGTGGTAGCCGAGCAGGATGATGCTTCCCAGAGTGCAGCGATTTTCAATAAGAGCAGTCAGGATCTGGTAGACGCTGTAAACAAAGCGCTGAAAGATATGAAAGCAGACGGTACTTATCTGGAAATCTCCAAAAAGTACTTTGGTGAAGATGTATCCAAATAATTGGATAATGAACAGTAAACGGTAGATTGCCGTTTCACCTGTTGCAGCACAATATCTTGACGCTCCCAAGGGACGTCAAGATATTGTGTTTTTATGAGAACTCCTGTAAACCGATAGGAATATCCGAAATTATACTTTACCCTGAGGAGGAATAGCGATGAATGACCGCCAGATCCAAATTGTACTCGACTCCTTCTGGCCTTTATTTGAAGCCGCACTAAAGTACACACTTCCGCTGGCGATTAGTTCTTTTGCTATCGGATTGGTATTGGCTGTGCTGACAGCGCTGGCGCAAATCTCCGGCGTGCGTATTTTGAAATTTATTGCCCGTGTATATGTATGGATTATTCGGGGAACGCCATTGCTGGTGCAACTCTTTATTATCTTTTACGGTCTGCCGACGATCGGTATCATACTGCCTGCGTTTGTTGCAGCCTTGATCGGTTTCTCGTTGAGTGTAGGGGCTTATGGTTCGGAGATTGTACGATCTGCTATCCAGTCGGTACCCAAAGGACAATGGGAAGCCGCTTATTCGATCGGTATGACGCGCGGTCAGGCACTGCGCCGGGTTATTTTGCCACAGGCAGCCCGTGTATCGGTACCGCCGCTGGCGAACTCTTTTATCGGGCTGGTCAAGGATACTTCGCTGGCTTCTAGTATTACGTACATCGAATTGTTCTACAAATCACAGCAGGTCGTAGCGCGTACGTATGAGGCATTGATTCTGTATGCGGAAGCGGCTGTCATTTATCTAATTTTCACCTCGGTACTGTTTGTACTGCAGAGCTATCTGGAGAAACGGCTGGGTCGTTCACTTTCCAGCTGATTACATTCGATTCCAATCATAATGAATAAACAAGATATCCTTTTATTTTGAGGCAAAGGAGTGATTCAACGATGATGCTGGAGATTCGCAATTTGCACAAAGCGTTCGGTTCCCTGGAAGTGCTCAAGGGAATTGATGTGAATCTGGAAAAAGGAAAAGTACTCGCGATTATTGGACCTTCCGGTTCGGGGAAGACGACTCTGCTTCGCTGTATTAATCTGCTGGAAATGCCGGATCAAGGCACGATGAAGCTGAGTGACCGTGAACTGAATTTTCAACCGGGACGCAAAATTGCCAGTCGTGAAGTCACTGAGCTACGTAAGCGTACCGGGATGGTATTTCAATCCTATAATCTGTTCCCGCACAAAAATGTGATGGATAACATTATGGAAGGCCCTGTTGTCGTGCAGAAAAAAGACAAAGCACAGGCATTCAAAACAGCACAGGGCCTGCTGGAAAAAGTAGGACTCGGAGATCGCGGGCATTATTATCCTCATCAGCTGTCTGGTGGTCAGCAGCAGCGTGTGGGGATCGCCCGCGCGATGGCGATGGAGCCGGATGTGCTGTTGTTCGATGAACCTACCTCGGCACTGGACCCCGAACTGGTGGGTGAAGTGCTGCGTGTAATCAAGCAGCTGGCTCTGGAAGGACGCACAATGGTCATTGTTACCCACGAGATGAAGTTTGCTGCGGATGTAGCAGATCATGTTATTCTGATGGATGGTGGTCATATCATCGAACAGGGACCGCCAGATCAGGTGATTAATCATCCGCAGAGTGCCCGTGCACAGCAGTTTATGAACCGGATCAGTGGAGAAGATATTTAAGTCAAAGACCCATGCAGGCGTTATATGGACGAATATAGATGCTGCGCCACTGCTGCACCATCTGCTGCTTTTTTAACAGGATAAAGTGAATGATACAGGAAAGATAAAGAGCAATCCTTGCCGATACTGACCGGAAAGGGTTGCTCTTTTGTTATATTCAGGGTGCCTAGAATCTTTGCTTGTTGATATATTTTTATCGCAAATTATCGTCCGGTTTATCTAAATTTGGGTAATTATTCCCCAGGTGCTGGATTAATAGCCAGGAATTCGATAAGATAACTGTTGAGCACTTTACTTCAATTCTAGGAGGAATAGGATTCATGGATAAAGTCAGAGTAGCAGTAGTCGGATGCGGAAGCATCTCGGAACGTCGTCATATTCCAGAATACGCAGCAAACCCGAATGTAGAGCTGGTTGCTTTTGCTGATCCGGTACTGGAGAGAGCACAGGGCTATGCAGATTTGTATAATGCCAAAGCCTATACCGATTATAAAGAATTGTTGGCGGCTGGTGGGTTCGATGCTGTAAGCGTATGCACGCCGAATGCACTGCATGCCGAAGTAGCGATTGCCGCATCCAAAGCAGGTGCACATGTACTCGTCGAGAAACCTATGGCTGTATCAGACGAAGAAGCACTGGAGATGATCGCGGCAGCGGAGCAGAATAATGTATTTCTGATGGTTGCCCATAATCAGCGTCTCATGCCTCCGCATCTCAAAGCCAAGGAAATCCTGAAGCAGGGTCACCTGGGCCGCGTTCTTACTTTCCGTACAGCGTTTGGTCATGCTGGTCCCGAAGGATGGAGTATTGATGGCAAGAACAGCTGGTTCTTCCGTAAAGGCGAAGCTGTAATGGGCGCAATGGGCGATCTGGGCGTACATAAGTCGGATATGATCCGCTGGCTGCTGGATGATGAAGTTGTTAACGTAAGCGCATTTATTGGAACTCTTGATAAAACAGATACGGATGTGGATGATAATGCCATCTGTCTGCTGCGCATGGCCAGCGGAGCTATTGGTTCTCTCGTAGCGAGCTGGACATCCTATCGTGGCGAAGATAACGGTACAGTACTCTGGTGCGAGAATGGCGTGATGAAGATCGGTACCGATCCGGTGGATCAGGTTATCGTGGAACTGCGTAACGGTACAATCGAACGTTACCAGATCGGCGAGATTGCTACCAACGAGAAACAGGTAGCGAGCGGCGTAATGGACGAATTCATCAGCTGTATTCAGACAGGCACAGCACCGATTATCTCCGGTGAAGAAGGCCGTCGTTCACTGAATGTTATTCTGGCTGCATTCCAGTCCCAGGCCGAAGGCAAAACAATTACACTGAATGCTTAATTGCTGAATTCCTTTTTTGAATAAATAAGCAAGAGCTGCTGTCCGATCGGGCAGCAGCTCTTTTTGATAGCATATTCATTAAGATCGAGCAGCCATGAGCTGCTTAAATCGAACCGGGGCGTGGTTCAGGCAAAGGTGTTCTGGCATAAGCAGCGGCAATCTCATCTGCAGGAGACAGAGGATTGGAGGAAGCAGTTGGTTGAGCAGGATCGATCAAGTCTGTATCCGAAATCTGCCCGGACAACACAGTTTTCATACGTTCGGTATCCAGCATACCTTCCCAGCGAGCGACCACAAAGGCTGCCACACAGTTACCCATCAGATTCGTAAATACGCGCATCGTATCCATAAATCGATCAGCCCCAAGCAGCAATGCCACTACGGCTACTGGGAATGCATTCAGTGCCGCTGCCGTAGCAGACAAAGCGAGAAAAGCAGATCCCGGCACGCCAGCCATTCCTTTGGAACTTAGCATCAGAACGGCCAGAATGGTAATCTCCTGGGTAAGAGTCAGATCAATCCCTACAGCTTGAGCCAGGAATACCGTTGCCAGCGACAGATAAATCGAAGCTCCATCCAGATTAAAAGAATAGCCTGTAGGTACAACGAGTCCTACGACTGCTCGGTTGCATCCTGCCCGTGTCAGCTTGTCCATCATTCGCGGCATAACTACCTCGGACGAGGCTGTACCAATCGCCAGCATAATCTCCGAACGTGTATAACGGATAAACTGTATCATATTCATCCCGGTAATCCACCATGCTGCCAGCCCAAGAGAAAGCAAAAACAAAAGTGCCGATACATAGCAAGCGATAATCAACATTCCATAAGAAGCAAGTGTAGATGTACCATATGCACCTACTGTATAGGCGATAGCGCCAAATGCTCCAATCGGTGCCAGCTTCATAATATAACCGACTACCCGGAAAATAAGCTCCATGATCTGATCAACCAGTGTCAGTACATTATGCTTCAAAGCATGATCACTGGCGGCAAGCGCCGTCCCAAACAGGCAAGCAAGCAGCAGCACCTGCAAAAGCGCATTCTGTGCAAAAGCATCGACTGCACTGGTCGGAATCATATTCAGAATAAAATCAACAGTATGAGGCAGCTCCGCTCCACCCGTTTTGGCCGCTACTGCGTTCGGGTCAAGCGTACTAACATCAATATTCATGCCAGCTCCCGGACGCAACCATTTGGCAGCTGCGAGGCCGAGTACCAGAGCAACAGTAGTAGCAATTTCGAACCAGATAATCGCTTTCAGACCGATTCGGCCTACCGCTTTGAGATCACCGGCTTTGGCGATTCCTGCTACGACTACAAAGAAAATAAGTGGAGCAATCAGCATTTTGATCAGTTTGATAAAACCAGTACCGAGCGGCTGCAGCATAGCACCGAAGTCGGGCCACAATATGCCTGCACCAATACCAATCACAACAGCTACAATAATCTGAAAAAACAGGGATTTGAAAAAGGACATAAACAACCTCCTTGGCTTCACATTATTCCATGTAGCTTTTTATAACATAGCGTGCAGCAGCAGAATAGTTGTATCAAGCTTATTTAACAGATTGCACAATGTTTTTATTGTAATTTGAATATAAAAACAAAAAATAACGAATAATATGTAAGTATAAATTACATATTATTCGTTATTGACTAAAATGTGATAATCAAATGCTGGGTTTTTAGGGATAAAAGTGGTAAAATAAAAGTGTTCTTTAATTATTATTCTGGGAGTGAATCAAAATGGCACGTACACAAACACAAAAGGCTATTCGCAAAGCACTGCGAAGCGGCAGTATAGCACCAACCCTGGAACGCAGATCCAATCAGGAATATGCAGCAATCTCACAGCATACACGGATTACACCGAGCAAGCAGGAACGGATGCAAAAAATCAAACACAAGAAGCAGATTCTACGGGATGATGCTTCTTTTTTTATGCCGTTTATTCCGAGTAGTACATACGGCAGTATCCCTGTTAATCAAATCGCCGAATCGCCGGTATACATAGCCCAATGATAACAAGCACCATGCCGGAGGCTGCAAACAGCCCGATCGTAAAGAGGCCTCCAACCTGATCTGCCAGCCACCCGACCATCAGATAACCGACAGGCAGCAGGGCAAAAGAACCCAGCATATCCAGACTGACTACCCGTCCAAAGCTCTCGGTCGGTACCAGCTCCTGCAGACTTGTCTCCCAGACAAGTGCAAACATCATCAGCCCGAATCCTTCCAGCATCATAACCATAATCAGACCTGGCGTCCACGTAATCACGGATAACAGGAATAATGCGATTCCGCTCAGCAGTGCACCGCCATAGCCGATCCATCCACGCCGACGCCAGTGCACCCTTGAACCAAAAATCAATGCACCGATAATAGCTCCGACCCCGGTAGCTGCCATAGCCAGTCCGTAAAGCAGCGGTGTCAGCTGGTAATGAACTTTGAATAACCAGGGAACCATAACAGCAATAATTCCCTGATAACAGATATTCAGCAGGGAGAAAATAACGATAGTAATCCATAGCCAGGGGATCTTTTTTAGAATCCAGATACCTTCCAGCAGATCAAGCCAGATCGCAGCCCGGGCAGAGTCTGGCTTGGTATACTTGATGCCACTTTCTTCCCCGGCAGCAGGCTGCTGCTTCGCTGCGGCAGAACGCCGGCTGGATACAAAATGACGGCCCAGCATCATAAAGCAGAACAATGAAATCAGATACGTGAGCGAATCCAGAGCAAATCCGCTTCCCGGAGAAGTGAATGTAACCAGCAATCCTCCCAGGGAAGGACCAAGCAGCCGCACTCCCTGTATGCTCATCTGTGTCAGCGCATTGGCAGCGTTACGAATGTCCGGCGTGAATATCTCTGCACGAAGCGCTGCATAAGCCGGATTGAAAATGCCATCCATCAGCCCATACAAAGTTAGTCCAACGTACAAACGGGGCAGCGTCAGCTGATCGGTAAAAATGAGGATGGCTCCTGTCAGCATCACTGCAAATCGTACCGTATTGGTAAACAGAATAAGACGTACCCTGTCCGTATGATCTACAATCCATCCAGATATGGGAAGCACCAGTACATTCGGTAAAATGTAAATGGTCATCGCCAATCCCATAATTGTGGATGATCCGGTCAGATTGTAGACTACAATCGGCAAAATGATCATAGTCACAGAACTGCCCAGCATGGCAATCAGCTGTCCGATCCATAAATAAGTAAAAGCCCGTGACTGCCGAACCGGAGAGAGCAGGCGGGCGATCATGGACAAAGGTTCTTCAGCAGGCTGAGACTGCGTTTTGATATGAGTGTGCATCCTGGCCTCCTGGTGATTCTATTATGTATAGTTCTCGTTTCCTTATTGTACACAGAACATGCCAAAACGGCTATGTATCCATAGCCGTGGAGTGAATAAATATGTACCTGTCCCTTGATTATCCTTTTTGGACACGCGCTTCCGGCACGAGGGTTGGCTCCTGACGCTTGAGGTAGCGATCGAAAACAAAAGGACCAAAAGGCAGCATGGAAGCGATCATGGCGAGCACCGCCTGCTTGAAAGTCAATTTGCGGATGACCAGCGTCAGAGCGATAACAGCGGCATAGCTGACAAACAGCACACCATGAATCATGCCTACATACGTAACCATCAGCGGCTGATCAGCCCAATATTTAAGCGGCATGGCGACCAGTACCAACAGCAGATAAGATAACGCTTCCACATTACCGACGATCCGCAGCAGAGACATTGCATTTTTGAACATTGTTGCAGTTCCTCCTGTTCATTATCTCATCCAAAGAGATAAAGCAAATCCTCCGGCATGAAATAATAAGAATTTTAATAATTTAAATATAGCGTATAAAATAATAAAAATCTGCTTATAAAGTTACGAATTATTGAAATTCGATACAAATGATTGTGAATATTTATATTTATACATATGGCTCTTATACTGCATATAACAACGTGCAAATAATTTAAAGGATTAATATAATTAAGTATATTAGCTAATAGTTCCTTGTTCCTAATACATAGTTCATTGGTCTACATACAAGCATAATGAATAATATGGTTGAAAATGGTTAATTAGTCGTATTACACCAAAATATTTGTCTAAATTATATTGCAAAAAACCCGATAATAAAGTTAGTTACAGAACAACAATTCGGGGGAACGCAAAATGAAGGTTAAAACAAGGCTTATACTGATTTTATCTATACTGATTATTTCTATTCTGGGCAGTGGCACACTGTCGGTTACCACTATTGCACAGTCGATTGAACAGAGTAGCACGCTGCAGGGGAAAATGGAGCTGCAGGAGCATACCAAACATTTGGAATTCCTTTTGTCAGGACTCTCCAATGATGAACGCGGTTATTTGTTGACAGGCAAGCCGGATTATGTAGATGGAATGAAAACGAAAATCCAGGGTATTCAGCAGACGCTGACAACGATCCAGCAGTCACCCTATGGTCAGGACTATCTCTCTTCCGCACAGAAATTGAACGACATTTTGACTCAAGCTATCGCCATGAACGAGAAAATGGTTGCCCTTCGTGCACAGGATGAGCAGGCGGCAACTTCACTGCATTTTGGAGAAGAGCGCACACTGCGTAAGGAAGTGCTTACACCGGCAGTAGATGAACTGGTGAATACACTTGCTGATGATGTGGTTCAATTAAAAGCCAGCAATGATCAAAAAGCCAAGCTTAGCAATCTGATTCTGCTTATTGTAACGATTGCAGCTTCTGTAGTGGGCATTATACTCGGTATTATTTTGCTGCGTTCGATCCTGAAGCCGCTGAATCTGCTGAACAAACAAATGACAGATATTGCTGAAGGCGAAGCAGACCTCACGCAGCAGATTGATATCAAGCAAAAAGACGAGTTTGGCATGCTGGCCGCAAGCTTCAACAAGTTTGTCGCTTCCCTGCGGGATATTGTCAGCCAGATCGGTGCTTCTTCCGAAATGGTCGCTGCGTCGGCAGAGGAATTCTCCGCCAGTGCAGGACAGTCCAAAGCAACTTCCCAACAGGTTGCCGAATCGATGCAGGTCATTGCCGATCAGGCAGGACGTCAGACACGCGAGCTGGATCGTACCAGCGAGACTTTGCAGAATTCGCTCGATAAATTGTCGACGATTTCTGTCAATGCGACTGATATGGCGGATTTCTCCAATACGATGCGCCAGCAGGCAGAAGAGGGTTCCCATTCTATTCGTCAGGTTGGTGACCAGATGAACTCTATTCATCAGTCTGTCGATCAGGCCGATCAGAGCGTAACGGTACTGGCTGCTCATGCGAGTCAGATTGATGCGATGACCACATTGATCAATGAAGTGTCTGCACAGACCAATTTGCTGGCATTGAATGCGGCTATCGAGGCTGCCCGTGCCGGTGAACACGGCAAAGGATTTGCTGTAGTTGCTGATGAAGTGCGCAAGCTGGCTGAACAGTCAGCTGCTGCTACCCAGCAGATCAAGGATCTGGTTACACGTATCCAGACAGAGACCCAATCCACGCTGGGTGCGATTCAGACAGTCAAAGCAGACGTAGCAGCAGGTAGTGAAGTAACCCGTTCGACAGTCGAGCAGTTTACCCGCATTTTGCAGGCGGTTGAGGATATCTCTGGCAAAACCAGCGAGATTGCCCAGCATACCGTCCAGATGAATCATGACTTTACCGAATCTTCCCATGCGATGAATCAAGTGAACCAGGGCACGCGTGATATCTCCGGCAGTACGCAGGAAATTGCTGCAGCTACCGAAGAGCAGCTGGCATCGAGTGAAGAGATTATGTATTCTGCCGCTTCCCTGACCGATCTGGCCGAAGAACTGCAAGTTCTTGTACACCGTTTCAAAGTATAATTCCCGATTATACAGCCTACACTCTACGTGGTTATACAATCAGTATCTGCTACTTGGCCTTGTATAATATAGGTCTTATACCGCAGCAGGGCCAAGGCATAGCTGGCAGTCGTAGCATACGACAGCAGCGAATCAGGCCGATATCTCGCCATAAAGCAAAAAGCACGTTCTCCTGCAACAGGGAACGTGCTTTTTTTATAAACTGAATTATTGCTGAATTACACGCTTGATAGCCCAAAGGACAATTAGCGTGCGTTAGGCACTTTCACATCCGGTTCTACATCTGCATCGTAATCGACCCCGTCAGTCTCAAAGCCGAATAGCTGGAAGAATTCGCTGCGATAGCCTTTCAGATCCGTCAGCTCATACACATTTTCCGTGCTGATCTCGTTCCAGATCCGGGTAACCTCAGCCTGTACATCTTCGCGCATCTCCCAGTCATCCAGACGCAGACGCTGCTTCTCATCCACAGGTGTTGCGCCTTCGGTATACAGACGATCTGCATACATCCGGTACATTTGCTCAATACAGCCTTCATGTAGTTCTTTTTCTTTCATTACTTTGTAAAGGGCGGACATATACAGCGGAACAACCGGAATCGCAGAGCTGGACTGGGTTACCAGTGCTTTGCACACAGCGACATAGGCACGTCCGCCATTTGCACCGAGCTGCTCGTTCATATGGCGTGCAGTCGCTTCCAGATGATCCTTGGCACGGCCGATAGAGCCCTGACGATAGATCGCCTGGGTAATATCCGAACCGATATAGGAAAAGGCTACCGTAACCACATCGTCAGTCAGAACGTCTGCAGCACTCAGCTGATCCATCCAGGACTGCCAGTCATCGCCGCCCATAACACGTACCGTTGCTTCGATTTCTTCCTCGGAAGCAGGCTCGATACTGATATCGGTCACTTCTCCGGTATGGAAATTAACCGTTTTGTTTGTATAGGTCTCGCCGATAGGCTTCAGTGTGGACGTATACGTCTCACCGGTATTTGGGTCTGTACGACGTGGAGCAGCTACACTGTAGATAACCATATCGACTTTGCCGAATTCCTGACGAATAGCTTCGATGGTGCTGGCTTTTAATTCATTCGTAAAAGCATCGCCAATAACACTCAGAGACTTCAGGCCTGCTTCCTGTGCAGCTTTTTCAAAAGCGGCAGAGTTATACCAGCCTGCTGAAGCTGTACGACCTTTGACAGAGCCACCATCACGATAGACGCCAATCGTATTTGCTCCTGCACCAAAAGCAGCGACAACGCGTGCAGACAGTCCATATCCGGTGGAAGCACCGATAACCAGCACATTGCGTGGTCCCTGAATTTTTGGTTGGGATTGTACATATTCAATCTGTTCCTGAACCTGACGGGCACAGCCGTCCGGATGAGCAGTCGTACAAATAAATCCTCGGGTTCTTGGTTTGATAATCATAGAATTAAATTCCTCGCTTTCCATCATATACATATCAGTGATCATCGTATCTGCTGATGTTGTATTTCCAATAACATACCTTACGTATTGTAGCATTTTTTGCAAATCCGTACACCTGGTGACACTGCTGATGCAGATGTATAAAAAGAAAAATAAAACAAAAGCTGAATTAACACTTGCATATACAGAAAAGATCATTTATATTTTTAGTAATTGATCAATCACTAATTAAAAACAATGAATTAGCTGCTTCACAATGAATAGGCTATTGATGGAGGATTATATGAAAAAGAGCAGTGCTACATCCGTGAATCGCAAAAACGACATTATAGCCGCAGCGATCGAGGTGTTTGCAGAGCAGGGCTATTATCGCGCTACCACTGCACAGGTCGCCGAACGGGCCGAGATTTCCCAGCCGTATGTATTCCGTTTTTTCTCGACCAAGGAGAAACTGCTGGTTGAAGCGCTGGAAGCTTCCTGGATTCGTATTATCGAAGCTTTTCAGAAGATTGTTGCTTCGGCGCCTGGTAATGAACTGGAACAGCAGTTAATCACAGTCTACGCGGATATTATGAATGCCCATCGCAACGAGATTATTTTGCAAATGCAGGCACAGACGATTCAGGAACCAGCAATCGTCGAAGTAATGCAGCGACGTTTTCACGAAATTCACGAGATGGTTTATCAGGCTTTTGAAAAGGCAGGAATAGAGCGTCCCCTGGAGCGCACGCTGCTGTTTCTGGCACGAGGAATGCTCTGCAATATCTCGATGTCACTGAATCTGCCGGAATTGATGAAGACGGAAGATTAGAAATAATCCGGATGGTTTTATTCCAAATAGCTGTACACTGCAGCTGAACAGATAAAACCGTCTATCTTCATCATTATATAAATATTATTCTAACCAACAGTAATTGATCAATCACTAACAAAAAGAAGGGAGAGATTATTATGTATTCAAATCAGAAAGAAATGAATCCGGTATCCTTCGTCTCGTCAGATCAGAACTTGTCCAACGAACAACAAAGCGGAACTGCGGCATTGTATCCGGCTGCTCCAATTCATCAGGCTGTCGTTCTGGGTGCTACAGGAGGTACAGGCAAAGCGATTGTGATGGAGCTGCTCAAACGAGGAACAACAGTTATAGCGTTTGGCCGATCTCAAAGCAAGCTGGAGCAGCTGTCGGCAGAGCTGCACCATCCGGTTCACCTGCATTTGTATACAGGCGATGTATTCCGGACAGAAGATGTGTACCAGGCAGCAGAGGGAGCAGAAGTCATCTTCCATTGCGCTTCGGTTCCTTATCATGAGATGGAGAGCAGACTGCTGCCTATGGGCCTATCCGTATTGTCGGCAGCTGAACGCCTCGGTATCCGGGTGGTCGCTGTCGACGGTATCTACCCGTACAGTCCGAGCCGTGATCGGCAGCCAGTGGAGGAGAATTATCCCAAACAGCCTATTACTAGAAAAGGAAAAACCAAGCTGCAGTTTGAACAATTGGTTTTTGATTCCCGCTGGTCTGTTATGAAGGCAATGATTGTACGGCTACCGGATTATTATGGTCCTACAGCCAATGATGCTTCCTATCTGGGATCTACACTCCAAAGTATCGCTGCTGGTCAGATTGCCTTTTTTATCGGGAACCGGAAGGTACCTCGCGAGTATGTATATTTGCCGGATGCGGCTGTTATGATTGTCGAGCTGGCGTGCAGGGAGCGGGCCTATGGCCAGAACTGGCATATCCCAAGCGCCGGAGCCATTAATGGCAGGGAGTTTATTCGTATGGCGCAGCAAGCCGCCGGAATATCCAGACCGGTAATCGCAATGGGTAGAGTTACATTGTCACTTATCGGTACTTTCCAGCCTGTACTCAAAGAAGTGGTAGAGATGCTCTATCTGACCCGTCAGCCTCTAATACTTAGTGGAGCCAAATATGAACGTTATATTGGACCCATACAGGCCACTCCTTATCAAACAGGTATCGAGCATACGATTCAATATTTGCAAAATAAAAGTCAGAATCAGGTTCTACAGATTAACCCGTAAGCGCCAGGTTACAAAAAGTATAAATCACAACTATAGTTATTGATCAATTACTAACTATAGTTGTAATTATTGATATGGATGTTTAAAATATAGATAGGTTGGTTACCAATATAGTATAATAAATAATTTTGTCCAATATAATAAAATTATATTTAAATAGGGTTGCAATCTTCTTTAATTGGTGGTATATTTAATTTATAAGGTTACGAAATAAATGTTTATCACTTTATTAAAGAAGATTATTATATTTTATTAAATTAAAAAGAGGAGCAATTCAAAATGAACAGTAAATTTCAAAAAGTAATGTTGTCCACCGCTTTAGCAGCCAGTCTGGGAGCCGTTGCCGTTGTCGCACCAATCGGAGGCAGCCACGCTTTTGCCGCAACAGATAGCCAATCCAGCCACGATAAACGTAAAGACAGAGAAGAGAACCGCGCTAACAATGCTGCATTCGTAGCAGCACAGGAAGCACAATTCAACAAATTGTTCGGTAGCCAAAACGAAGAAAGCACTACTCCTGAACAACCAGCAACAACTGCACCAGCTACAGAAAACAAAGATACTAAATCTCCAATCACTGTTGTTGTTCCACAAGGTGCCAGCCTGACTGAAATCGCTGCTCAATACGGTATCACTGTAGACGAACTGGTTGCTGCCAACAACCTGCTGCCTGCTGGATATCAACTGACTGTTCCACAAAAGTAAGAAGCTGACCGGAAGTACCCCCTTTCAGATCGGCCAACAATCCCTTGTTCAACCGGTATCTGCCAAATACCGGTTGAACAGTTGATATAAAAAGCTGACGCCCTCCCCTGAGCGTCAGCTTTTTTTGCTGTTTCCTGCATATAATCATCGGTGGTAAGGTTCGAAATCATCGGTTTGGTTTACCGATATTACAGTAGGCGGTGCAGGATGGCTCTGTCAGACCTCCTCAAAAAACAGCGAACAGGGATGAGATTATGGACTATAACGTACAGCAGCAGCGCAGTATTGTCCGCTATAAACGGGGGCAGTTTACCGAAGAGCCGGATACTGTTGTATCTGAACAACCGGTGACTATCAAAGTCAACGGCGAAGAATTTGTAACTCTTGTCTGTACGCCGGAATATATTGAAGACATGACGATAGGTTTTCTGGCTTCCGAAGGAGTAATTCAGCGGTACAGCGATATTCAGGAATTATGGGTACAGGAGCAGCAGGGTTATGTGCATGTGCGTACCGATCGCTGGAATCCACAGCATCGCCAGCTGTTTACCAAGCGTTATATTACTTCCTGCTGTGGCACAAGCCGGCAGGGATTTGTTTTTTTTAATGATGCCCGTACAGCGAAAAAAATGGAAGATATCCATGTACGTGTATCTTTCGAACAATGTTTTCAACTGATGGATAACGTCCAGCAGTCTGCGGAGCTATTTCAGCGGACAGGCGGTGTGCATACGGCAGCGCTTTGCGAACCGGATCATATTTTGCTGGGTCGCAGTGATATCGGACGCCATAATGCACTGGATAAAATCTATGGCTGGTGTCTTCGACATCAGATTAATATGCAGGGGAAAATTATGGTGTTCAGCGGCCGGATTTCTTCGGAGATTCTGACCAAGGTATCCAAAATCGGCTGTGAAGTCATTTTGTCCAAATCTGCGCCTACTGCGCTGGCTCTGGACCTGGCTGATCATCTGGGGATTACTACAGTTGGTTTTGTGCGGGACGATAGCTGCAATATCTATACACACCCACAAAGAATCCGGGAATATGCGGACAAAGCGCAAAATTCTATGCTATTCTAAAAGGAACAACTTTATCTTTCTGCGCTGTATTAAGCAGCGGGAGGAGGATTGGAGCAAGCAGGTTAAGCAAGCGATGATTGGAGGAGATACGATGACAGCCTATGACCAGCATAACCGTATATTAAGAGACTTACGGATCTCTGTCACAGATCGCTGCAATTTCCGCTGCCGGTATTGTATGCCGGAAGAAATATTCGGCAAAGATTATGCCTTTTTGCCTGATGAACATATGCTGAGTGAGCAGGAGATCGGCCGCATCGCAGCTATTTTTGTAGGGATGGGGACCCGAAAGCTGCGTATCACCGGAGGGGAACCTCTGCTTCGCAAAGATTTGGTCCATATTATCCGGCGTCTGTCTGCACTGGATATCGAGGATCTTTCCCTGACGACCAATGGCAGTCTGCTCGCCCGCAAGGCTGCTGCTTTGCGCGAAGCGGGTCTGCACCGGATAACCGTCAGTCTGGATAGTCTGGAAGATGATCTGTTCCTGAAAATGAATGGCGGACGCAGCCGGGTACAGCCTGTACTGAATGGGATTGATGCTGCAGCAGCGGCAGGACTGCAGGTCAAGGTCAATATGGTGGTACAAAAAGGATTTAACGAAGAAGCAGTCGTACCCATGGTAGACTATTTCCGTGAACGCGGTCATATTCTGCGGATGGTTGAATATATGGATGTAGGCAATACCAATGGCTGGAATCGCCAGCATGTGGTCAGCAAGCAGGAATTGCTGGACAAAATCGGTGCACACTGGCCCTTGGAGCCGATTGCTCCGAATTATGAAGGCGAAGTGGCTACACGCTATCGGTTCGTCGATGGCAAAGGAGAAGTCGGATTTATCTCTTCGGTAACAGAAGCCTTTTGCTCCACATGTACAAGGGCTCGCCTATCTGCGGAAGGCAAGCTGTATACATGTCTGTTTGCGACTAAAGGACATGATCTGCGCGCGCTGCTGCGCTCCGGTCAATCAGACGAAGAGGTTGCCCGTGCTGTATCCGGTATCTGGAGTAACCGGCATGACCAGTATTCAGTAGAGCGTGGAAGCAACTCGGCAGTTCATAAGCAGGATGGACCACGGGTTGAAATGTCTCATATTGGAGGTTGAGCATGATTTTGCTCCCCTGATATGACCAGATCTGTTTCTATTGGGCGGGGCTGCGGATGAAGCTCATACAAAGTAAGTATTATCTGTTATGAATTTCTGTTATAAATTATTGGTTGAGTATAAACCCTTTGCTGAATGATAAAGAATATCAAAAAAGCCGCCCGGTATATGCCGGAGCGGCTTTTTTTCTCAAGATACGGATAATAGGGGATCAGTCCTGCAATGCAGGTGAAGTGGAGACAACTGCAGAAGCATGATTGGCTTTTTCACTATTTGAAGCGGCAGATACTGTAGAGGCATCCATGTGGAAGCGATCCAGCTCATGCTGCATTTCCTGGCGAATCTGACGCAGCATTTTGACTTTTTCGCCGGATTGGCGGAACGCATTTTGCTGTTCTACGGTTGAAGCGGTAATCTCCTGGCTGCCGGCAGCGGATTGTTCGGTGATGGCGCTGATATTTTCAATCGCCTGTTGCACCTGATTGCTCAGTTCATGCGAAGATTGCATATCCTGAGCGAGTTTGTTCACCTGGCTGGCAATCTGCTTCACCTGGTCGCTAATCTCGGCAAAGGAAGCGTCGGTCGACGCCGTCGCCTGCTCTTGCTGCTGGAATAAGGTGAGACTCTGGGAGACCGAAGCCTGTACCTGACTAACTGCGGATGTGATGGAATCCACCGCTTTGAAAATCTGGCTGGCTGCAGTTACCGATTGATCGGCCAGCTTTTTCACTTCGCCGGCTACTACGGCAAATCCCTGACCGGCTTCACCGGCACGGGCTGCTTCAATCGAGGCATTCAGTGACAGCAGGTTGGTTTGCGAAGCGATCTCGGATACAAGCATAGTCATGCTGGCGATCTCGGCTGCATTGGTTTCCAGCGCACGTACGGTCTGGGCCACTTCAGCCATGGCAGCACGGTTGCTGGAGACGAGCTGCAGCTGTTCTTTCATCTGGCTGCTTCCGTGTTCTATCGATTGAATAGCACCTTCGCTGTAAATAGCCGATTCTGCAGTCGTTTCCAGATTGGCCTGGAATTTGTGCTGCATCTCGTCGACAACAGAGACTGTTACACTGAGGTCTTCGGCTACTTTTTGACTGCCGATGGCCAGCTCCTCTACCGAGATAGCGACCTGGTTTACCATTTCCTGCATACGATCATTGCTGCGATCAATATCCTGTGCCATATCATCGACACGATTACCGGCATGTCCGATCGAGCCAACAATACTGCGCAGATTGCCAATCATTTGGCGGAACGACACATTCAGTTCATCCAGCTCGTCCTTGCCCTTGGTAGGAGCAAGTTCTACAGTGAGGTCTCCATCAGCGATCCGCTGTGCAGCATGATTCAGGGTATGAGCACGTTTGGCGAGCTGACGCGCAGTATGGGTATTAAACCAGCCTACAGCAATCAGCAGCAGAATCGCGCCTGCCAGAGCAATTTGCCAGGTCAGATCAATACTGTTGGTCAGATCTTTGGTGTATTCGCTGTATCCGGCTTTGGTAAGCTGATCCAGCATGTAGACGTCATTTTGAATACCTTCGACACGGATACTTTGACGTTTGGCTTCTGCGCTGTCCATATTATTCATGGCAGTAGCCGATTCTTCGTTTAACTTTTTGAATTTGGTTTTGGCTGCTGCGAGCAGCTTTTGTTCTTCGGCATCCTGCAGCATGCCATTGGACAGTGTATCGAGCGTAGTCTGGATTTTTTGCAGCTGGCCGGTTACCAGTGCCTTATTACTCGCAGACATGGAAAAAGAAAAATTGCTCAATGCCTGTCCGGTTTGGACGAGGTCTCCATCCAGCTGCTGAACATCCAGCATGGCGGGAACCAGATTATTATTTTGGGAATTAATGCTCAGCAGCTGGAAAATGATATAACCTACCAGCACCAGTGAGGCGACCAGCGATATCATTGCATTCAGCACCAATTTGCCTTGTAGTTTCATGTTAGCCTCCATTTACAGCGTCTGATTATCAAACGCGTGGTTCAGTCAATAATAATCATGATGCGCAAGTCGATCCGGGATTATGAGCTTGGAATATTGATTTTGATTTCGCCCGAGATCAGTTTTTGCTGCAGCTCCTCCAGCTTGGCCTGTTGTTCCTTGGTCAGTTCAAGCAGATGAATCTGGGTCAGACCCACGCCGCCATCCTGTAATCCGAACACCATATCCTTTTCCGGGAAGGAAGCATTGCTTTTCATATAGGTCTGCAGCGCATTATAGATGGCTACATCAATATTTTTGACCATGGATGCAATAACGGATTTTTCGGCGAGGAAAAACTGGTCGCTATCGACACCGATCGAGTATTTGCCTTCTTTTTGCGCTTCCTGCAGTCCGCCGACGCCGGTGAGTCCCGCTACAGTATAAATAACATCTGCATTGTCACGAGTGATCATCTCTTTGGCTGCCTTTGCACCCAATTCGGCTTTACCAAAATCACCGGTGTAATTGACCGAGAAGCTGGTATTTGGATTAATGGCGCGTGCGCCCTGTTCGTAGCCAATTTGGAATTTATGAAGTAGAGAAGATTCGACACCGCCGATAAAGCCCAGGTGGCCTGATTTGCTGGCCATCGCGGCAAGAGCACCGGCGAGAAAGCTGCCTTCTTCTTCTTTGAATGTAATAGATGCAACATTGGCCAATTCCGATTTTTCATCAATCAGCAGAAATTGACGGTCCGGATGTTTTTTGGCAGTGGCTTCCAGGCTGTCTTTGACAGAATAGCCCAGGCCGATAATGATATCATTGCCTTCTTTAACGAGCTGTTCGAAGCCTTCATCATACGTACCGGTATCGGCAATTTCCTTGTAGTCAAACAGAATGTCGCCTTCGTCACGTGCTTTGATCAGTCCCTTGAATGCACCGTCACTGAATGACTGATCGCCCAGGCCAATATCCGACAGAACGATTCCCACTTTTAGTCTTTGCTTGCTGGCAGATGTATCCGCTGTCTTTTGTCCGGAGCATGCACTCAGGAGAAGGGCGGTAACCAGAATCATACATCCTAGATAACTCCACGTTTTATGTTTCTTCACTGCTGTTATCCTCTCTATGTTTAATCGGAATTTACCTACCTTATATCGGCTGTGAGGATTTGTTAGTGAAGAGTGAGAGAAGGGTGAAACACAAATTTGCTAAATAACTTAGAGATGCTGAAACAAATGGTGAAAAATAGGCTGAAATGAATACTAGAAATTTCAGAGATCACAAAAGATGTGATTTATGATAATATGTTGAACAAATAAAAAAGGGCAAACCGGCATAACTTTAGTAAATTAATGCTTGGATGCAGCTCTGTGACAGGGTATGATAGGAAGTAACGTGTTTAACGACGAACAGCGCAGGTCTGTAGAAGTATGCATTCTGCAGAATCCAGGCTTGAATATTAATCAATTGGGGGATATGTATGAAATATATCAGTACCAGGGGACAGGTTGAGCCAAAAGGATTTATCGATACGGTATTAATGGGATTGGCTGATGATGGTGGTCTGATGATACCCGAACAGATACCGGTGATCTCACCGGAGGAACTTCGCGAGTGGAGTACGCTGAGCTATGTAGATCTATTTTTGCAGATATTTGCGCGATATGTGAATGATGAGATTCCGGCAGCGGATCTGCGCGAACTGGCAGAACGCAGCTACGGCAACTTCCGTCATCCGGAAGTGACACCGGTGAAGAAGATCAGCGATTCGCTCTATATTATGGAGCTGTTCCATGGACCGACCTTTGCTTTTAAAGATGTGGCTCTGCAATTCATGGGAGAACTGTATTCCTATATGTCCCGCAAAAATGGAGATATCATTCATATTCTGGGCGCAACTTCCGGCGATACGGGAGCAGCTGCCATCCAGGGCGTACGCGGCAAGGAAGGTATCAAAATCTGTATTCTGCATCCGCATGGCAAGGTCAGCAAGGTGCAGGAGCTGCAGATGACGACGGTAGATGACAGTAACGTACTGAATCTGTCGGTCAAAGGAAACTTTGATGATTGCCAGAAAATGATCAAGGATCTGTTCGCCGATCTGACATTCAAAAAGAAGTATCATCTACGGGCGATCAATTCTATTAATTTCGTGCGCATTCTGGCGCAGACGGTGTATTACTTTTATGCCTATTTCCGGGCGCAGGACGAAAGCGGCGAACGCAAGGTTAATATCAGCGTGCCTTCCGGCAACTTTGGCAATATTTTCTCCGGTTTTCTGGCCCGTCAGATGGGACTGCCGATTAACAAGCTGATTATTGCTACCAACGAGAATAATATTCTGGAGCGCTTTGTGAGAACAGGAGAATACCAGCCAGGTGAATTCCGTAGTACACATAGTCCATCCATGGATATTCAGGTGGCGAGCAACTTTGAACGTTATCTGTATTATTTCCTCAAAGAAGATGCGGCTAAAGTGTCCGATTATATGAACAAGCTTCAAACAGAAGGTAAAATTGTGCTGAGTCAGGAAGATCTGGAGCATGTACAACGTGACTTTGCAGCCTATGGAGCTTCGAATCAGGATTGTCTGCAGTCCATTATCAAATACAAAAATGAGTATGACTATTTGCTCGACCCTCATACAGCTTGCGGTATTGCTGCTTATGAACAATGCAGCGGACCGGAGGAAGTATGCATTACGCTGGCAACAGCCCATCCGGCCAAGTTTGACGAATCTATTGTCCTGTGTGAAATCGAACAGGAATTCCCGGCGCCGATTCAGGCATTGTTCTCTATGCCGCAGCATCAGACGATTATTGATCATGATCTGAATGAAGTGGTTCGCCAGTTGGAAGCCTTTTATACACGCTAATTCACAAAAGGGCAGTAACTGAAATGATACAAAGTGAGGCCGCAGCGATTCATGCTGCGGCTTTTTGGTTTTATGAATTATGCGTAACTTGTAACTATACATGCTCCGTTGATAGCAGCATAATAGAGGCTGCAAAACAGGACTGGATACATGTAAAGTTGATGAATGTAACAATACGGTAGTAAGAACAGTACGAAATCGTAATCACTTTACTGCGGGAACGTATTATAATAGAGAGTATGGCCTGATTGAACAATCAGCCAACCATATGGCTGATACAGCCATTACTTTTTATTTCATACCATCGGGCAGCTGGGTAGTTCCTGTTAATTGAAAGGAATCCGGCTGTCTTAACGAGCGAATATAGAAGAATAGGGATATTGGAGCAAGGAGAGGATGAACAGGATGACATTATATGAACGATGGAAAGGCTGGCATAAGAAATGGAGAAATATGGTTGAATCGCTGCAGGCCAAAGGTGCTGATACTGCGATGGTTATAAAACCGCCTGCAACAGCAGAGCAGATTGGCAAACTAGAGCAGCGTCTGGGAATAACACTGCCGGGAGAGCTCAAAGAACTGCTGGGATGCGGTGCAGAAGGTTTTGTAGTCTGGTCGATTATGGAAGATGTACGGGTACCATTTGGTGCTGCTGGCGATCTGGGCTGGTCTTTGGACGTGCTGGATTTTCCGGATTTCCGAGAAGAATCCTTATACGAGGAAAAGCGGTTTCTAGCTTTCCATATTGCCGGTAACGGAGATATGTTGATGCTTGATCTGGAGAGCCATCCGAAGTACCCGGCTGTTGTTCACTGGTATCATGAGACGAATGAAATTCAGCTGCTGGCCAGCTCATTAACTGATTTTCTGGACAAGGTAACTGTTTTGTACGGTATAGGGGCAGAATCTTGGCAGTACGAACCGTTTATCGGTCATCTCGGTATTGACGTCAACAGTGCCAATGCCAAACGGTGGACGAATTGGATAAATGATTTTCTGCATCTAACACTGGAAGAAGCAAGAAACGACCTGCAGCTGCTAATTCGTTACGTGGAAGTGAATGGCAAAGCGGATCAGCAGCTGCAAGCTGCTTTTGAAGCGCATGATCCGGAACAGGTATTTCAGAGCTGGATGCAGCGAATCAAGCAGGAAAAGGACAAGGATATACGTAACAGTCTGATGGAATATGCAGGAACCATTAGCGGGCAGTATGCTGCTGATTGGGTGAGAAGCCTATGGGAGCTGCCGGAGGAAGATCGTATCAATTCTGCTGTACTGGCGAATCTGACAGCATCCTGTTTGCCGGAAGACGAAGGATTAAACAGGGTCTGGACCAGACTGGAGCAGGCTGAACAGGATAAACGGCTGAATGGATATACTGCCAACTGCTGGCTGAAGCCATTTCGCAGCCGGCGCGTTATTGAATGGATGAGTGAGCGCAAACGGGTGAGTTATCCCTATGATGGCTGGGATCAGCTGTTTGCCATCTCCAATCCCGCAGCCGAAGATGTTATCCGCTGGCTCAATGGGAATGGCGTACAGCGGCAGGTGGTCATTACCGCATTGGCCCAGTTTGCCAATCCGGCAGATATTTTTGTAAACCGGGAGCAGGTGCAGCAGGCCAGGTTGCTGCTGAATGATGAGCTGGAACGCGCAGTAACCAAAAAAGAAAAAAACATGGTTGGCGGTGCGCTGCTGGCACTGGCAGATCTACAGTGGAACGAGAGCAATACCTGTTAAATTAATTTGGGATACTACTGGAACCTGACGTACAGTAAACGTATAATAGGACTGTTGTAATCCATAACCATAAAATCAATAGTCTAGCTAGCCGGAGGAATGAATCGTGAGAGTAGAAAAGGATTTTCTGGGCACCAAAGAAGTTCCGGACGAGGCGTATTACGGTATTCAAACACTGCGTGCAGTAGAGAACTTTCCGATCACCGGTCAGCGTCTGCATCCCGAATTGATCCGGGCGATGGCCATGGTCAAAAAAGGAGCTGCGCTCGCCAATATGGAGCTGTCGCGTCTGTATGGTCCCAAAGGGGAAGCTATCGTACAGGCAGCAGATGAGATTCTGGCAGGCCAGTGGCTGGATCAATTTATCGTCGATCCTATTCAGGGCGGCGCAGGTACGTCGATCAATATGAACACCAATGAAGTTATTGCAAACCGTGCCCTGGAAATCATGGGCAAGGAAAAAGGCGCTTATGTGGACATCAGTCCGAATAACCATGTTAATATGGCACAGTCTACCAACGATGCTTTCCCAACAGCGATTCATCTGGCTACACTGTCCATGATCGAGAAGCTGCTGATCGCTATGCGCGAGCTGCAGCAGTCTTTCCAGACCAAGGCGGATGAATTCGATACAGTGATCAAAATGGGACGTACGCATCTACAGGATGCTGTGCCGATTCGACTGGGACAGGAATTCCAGGCTTATGCACGTGTATTGAGCCGCGATATCCGCCGCGTAGAAGCGACCCGCGAGAATCTGCTGCATATCAATATGGGTGCGACGGCTGTCGGCACCGGTCTGAATGCGGATCGCCGCTATATTACCCGTGTTGCCGAGATTCTGGCAGAGATCAGCGGATTTGAAGTAACCGCTTCGGATCATCTGGTAGATGCGACTCAAAATACGGATGCGTACACCGAAGTATCGGCAGCGCTGAAAATCTGTATGATGAATATGTCTAAAGTAGCCAATGATATTCGTCTGATGGCTTCCGGACCGTATGCCGGTCTTAATGAATTGAGCCTGCCTGCACGTCAGCCGGGATCTTCTATTATGCCGGGCAAAGTCAATCCGGTGATGTGCGAAGTGATCAATCAGATTGCTTTCCAGGTAATCGGTAATGATAATACGATCTGTCTGGCTTCCGAAGCAGGTCAGCTGGAGCTGAACGTAATGGAGCCGGTACTGGTCTATAATCTGCTGCAATCGCTGGAGATTATGAAACAGGGCTTCACCGTATTCCGTCTGCATTGTGTAGACGGTATCCAGGCAAATGTAGACAACTGCCGTCAATATGTGGAGCGCAGCGTCGGCATGATTACGGCACTGAATCCGCATCTGGGCTATGAAGTCGTATCCCGGATCGCCCGCGAAGCGATTCAGACGGGCAAATCGGTGCGCGAGCTCTGTCTGCTGTATAATGTGCTGACTGAGGAAGAATTGAATATTATTCTCGATCCTTATCAGATGACTGAACCAGGAATCGCCGGCGAAGAACTGCTGCACAAGGATTAAGACGAAACGATAACGAATAGATCGGAAACGGACCGGTAGATGGATATTTCATCTGACCGGTCTGTTTTTGTATACAAAATATACGGTGTAATCATCTATAGGATATAGAACGAAACAAGCACGTTGATTCAGGTGTCATTACCTGCTTTAGATTCCAGTATCCGTATGTGCTATATTAATACCAGGAAGTGGATACTGATGACTCACCTATAGGAGGGATCAAACAAGCTGTTAAAATAACTACTCATTCTATACACCGAAAGGATGAATTCATATGAAAATCAGAAAAATGATTGCTCCGGCTCTACTGGCAGGATGTATTATGATAACCGGAAGTTCGGCTTTTCCTGTAAATGGCTATACCGCTAAGGCATCCCAGACTGCCAATGTGGATGTGACTTCCCGATTACAGCTGCTCGGACAGCCTTTTAATAATGAGCCTTATGCCCGCAATGTGTGGGATATGCAGGTATTTGACGGCAAAATCTATCTGGGTCATGGCAACAGCAGCAACTCCAAGCCATCTCCCAATGCAGGCCCTGTGCCGATTATTTATTATGATCCCCAGACCGGGAAATTTATTACGCAAAAAGTAGTGGTGAACAATGCCAAAACCGGCAAACAGGAGACGCGCGAGGTTACCGATGATGAACAGATCGATACATTCAAAATCTTCCGCAATAAACTGTACATACCGGGTAATGATTCGGTCGTACCAGGCTGGGAGTATGGCAACTACTACGAGCTGAACGGTGATCACTGGAATGAGTATCAGAATCTGCCGGGCGGTATTCATGTCTATGACATGGCCTACTATCAGGGCAACCTGTTCGCAGCGATTGGTACAGAAGATGCACCGGTTGTACTGATATCCGGAGATAACGGCAAAACCTGGAAAGAGTTTGCCAAGATCGATGGACTCGGAAGCCGTACGTACAAGTTTTTCCAGTTTAAAGGAATGCTATATGCATCCGCGATCATTATCCCGGATAACAAAACCTGGGATGACGAGACCAACCTGCTCGCTATAGACAAAAACCTGAATATCCATCAGCAAAAAGTAACCGGCAAAACACTGCTGCCAGGTATGAGCTTTGTCGCCAAAGCCGGCTCCAGTCCGTACAAAAAAATCAGTAAAACGGTTGTGCTGAATAATCAGCTCGTCTATATTGCCGGAGAGTTGTACAATGATTCCCAGATCATGCCCGAATCGCTCATTGCAGCCAAAACTCTGGACAAAGCAAGATCGATCCAGCTGCCTGATCCAAATGCCCGTCCAACCGATATGATTGTACGCGGTAAAATGCTGTATCTGCTCACTTATACGAAGCAGTCGGATGGTAGCTATATCAGCCGGGTATACAAAACGCGCAATCTGAACAAGTGGACCGAAGTATTGAAATTCAAACAGGATACGTATGCTAAATCGCTGGAAGAGTATCATGGAGATTTCTACTTTGGGCTCGGAACAGACACTGATCCGATCTCGGAATCTGCCGGTAAAATCCTGCGCATCAAAGCAGCTGATTTGCCCCAATAACAGATCGTTGTGACATGTCGTTTGTCTATGGATAAGTATTTAAGGATACAAGATGAAGATAAATAGCTGAATATAACCAAACAAACCCTGTCTCCCTTTTGTGCGGAGACAGGGTTCTTTAGTTATGTGAAGATATCAAGGTAGTGTTATTGTCTGATTGGACAACAGGATCACAGCAGCCTTGTTATTGTACCGGATCATCGCTTATGGCAAGTTCTGCGCGGGTAGGCTGAAGCTTTTTGGGAGAAGCAATATCGGTTGGGATGATCAGACCGAGTATTTGCATTTCCTGGAGAATACATTGTACATGATACCGGTAAATCAGCGGCAGATATTCCGGATGTACAGTAATCGGAGCAGCGACCAGAGATCGAAGTCGCTGAATGACTCCAGGAGCCAGCTCAGTCTCCGGCTCATCGGTGAGCAGTCGCAGCATACGCATATGGGAATACGTGTTGTGGTAAATATCGATCTCCTGCTCAATATGATCGATAAACAGCTGCTTGCTGAGATTCAGCCGGAATTCGGAAGTATACGTTTTGTACGCTTCTTCCATCGCTGTCATATCATCGCGCAGAGAACTGATATGTACACCGCCGCCTTCGCGAAGCAGTTCATGGGCGAGACGCGTCATATTGCGACGCAGAACCATGCGCTTCTGTTCCAGTCCACGCTCATGGTTGGGTGGATAGACGAGATAGTTAACCAGTACGGCAACCCCGATACCGATCAGCGTATCCATTACGCGGTGAGTACCGTAGAGAAGGGGACTTTCACCCGGACGCAGATTCAGCATGATTGCCAGAAATACGATGCTGGCAATAGAGACGGATTTGTTCCAGCCCAGTAGATTGCAAATATAGATGACCATAATAATACCGAGCGCCGCCAGAATGGCATTATGCGGATCGATCAAAGCGAAAATAAATCCGCAAAAAGCACCGACAATTGTGCCCATCATCCGGTTTTTACCAACCGTATACGAATTGGTGACCGAGTTTTCCATTGCAATAATAGTAGCGATAACAGCATAAAACGGATACTCCAGATGCAGCAGCTGCGAGATGATCAGACAGATCAGCACAGCAAGCGCTGTTTTGAGGTTACGCATTCCAATAGCAAATTTCATAAGTTCAATCGGTTCCTTCCTGAATCATACAAGTTAACATTGGACTATGTACTATAACGTATTATTCTTTTAAAGTCTATGAACTATGATGAACCATCAAAGGATAGCTCACTTACAAAAAAGAGAACAACAAAACCGCTCACAAAAGTAACAATAAATATTTTCATAAATTTAATTTTGTGTAATACAATTGCAAATTCAAATAGGATATGTTATTATTTGATATGTCAATGATTGATCAGTCAAACGAATAGATATTCTGCGCTATTTCATGAATAACCGTAGTACGGTCAGAGAGGAGAGAAGTCCGATGCCAGAATTATCATCTCAGGAAATATTCAACCAAATTCACGGTCTTCACCGTCAGCTGACCAGTACATTTGAGCGGTGTGCAGGAATCAGTGCTTCCCGCTTGCAGCTGTTATGTCAGTTGTATCAGTCTGATGAGATTAGCCAATCTTCCTTACAAAAGCTGGTTGGTATCGATCATGCAGCCATCACCCGTCATGTGAAGCAGCTGGAAGCGGAGAATATGGTTATTCGTCGTATCAGTCCCGAAGATAACCGCTTCACACTCGTACAGCTCACCGAGCATGGACGCGAGAAGATTATTGCTTTTCGGCAGGAACGTGAAACTTTCCTGAACCGTATGCTCGATGGCTTCAGCAGCAGCGATCAGAAACAATTATCCGATATGCTGCAGCGGATTAATCAGAATATCAGCCAGCTCTAGGCTGTATTCGTTATTATTTACACCTATATAAAAGGAGAGTTTACTGTATGACAACAACCAATGCTGTAACCCAAACCAACGATTTCCGTAAAATTGCCCTGGAGCGCCGCTCCATTAAAAGTTATGATCCATCCATTAAAATCAGCCGTGAAGAAATGACCGAGATTCTGGATGAAGCGACTCGCGCTCCATCTTCGATCAACCTGCAGCCTTGGCGCTTCCTCGTTATCGAGAGTGAAGAAGCCAAAGCACAACTGCTGCCACTGGCGAAATTTAACAGCCATCAAGTAGAAACGTCTGCTGCTGTTATCGCGATCTTTGGCGATCTGCAGCACGAACTGAATGCAGAGGAAATCTTCAATACCGCTGTAGAACTGGGCTATATGCCTGCAGAAGTCAAAGAAAGACAGCTTCCATTTGCTATGGCTTATTATGAAAACCTGTCTGAACAGGCACGTAAAGATATTGCTCTGATCGACAGCGGTCTGGTATCGATGCAGCTGATGCTGGTAGCCCGTGCACACGGTTATGACACCAACCCGATCGGTGGCTACGAGAAAGAAAAAATGGCTGAAGTATTCGGCATGGATACCAAACGCTACGTTCCTGTTATGCTGCTGACAATCGGTAAAGCGGCTAATGAAGGCTACCCTTCGATGCGTCTGCCAATCAACAGCGTAGCAGAGTGGAAATAAGAACGAACACGAATTAACGAAACACATGGATAAAGTGGATAAACAGGCGATACAAATACAAAGCCTGCTATAGATAAAAAGAGAGACAGCCTGCAGGCTTGTCTCTCTTTTTCGTATGCTGCACTATAGCAGCTACTGCAGTGATAGTTGTTGCAGTACCAGATAAAGCCGCAACAGGAGAAGCAGTAATACCCTCTATCCCTCAACTCTACCTATCAATTCTGCCTGACCTGCTCGTTTATAAATAGTTATGACTTGATTGTAGCTACCAGCAGTCCCAGATATTCTTTAAGTGCTGTACTGGTAGAACTTACTGCTCCACCAGAAGGCGAAAATTTGCCTGCATATATCGCTTCCGGCTGGCTAACCCAGTAATCGGTAGGATACGGCTGTACAGCCAGACCGGCTCGCTGGAATTCGACGACCGAACGGGGCATATGAAAAGCGGAAGTGACCAATACCGGATGACTCCATTTTTTTTGCTTCAGCAGGGCAGCTGTATTCACTGCATTTTGTTCGGTGTTGAGGGAACGGTTCTCGGCAAAAACGTCTTTGGATGGTATACCCATGCCAATGAGCTGCCGACGTGCAATATCGGCTTCATTGCCGCTGTCAGCGAATACCTGACCACCTGAGAAAACAATCGGCAGACCAGTCTGACGGTACAGACGAACAGCGGTAATCAACCGATTACCAGCGGCTCCTGACAGATTGCCCTGACCGTCGATATCCGGTGTACCCTGCGTAGCTCCGCCACCCAGCACAACGATCACATCGCCCTGCACAGAAGTTGGCGGTGTATAGCGCTGCTCCAGGCTGCCAACCAGAGCATCACTGACAAGACCTGTTGTAGACAAGTACAGTACAATAGTCAGCATCAGCAGTACAATTGCCGGTTTGAGCTGCCGCCGCCATAACCAGACAGACATCGCCAGCAGCAAAATAATAAACAATCCGGGTGGAAGTACAAAGCTGTACAAAAACTTGATTACATATAGCAAGGAAATCTACCGCCTTTGACAAAAGTAAATGAATGACTGAAAAAGGGTGATACCGTTCATATCCTATACATATACAACTTGCTGTATTGTATCATGATCGGGAGGTTATATCATCGGCCTTCAGGTTATGTCTATCATGTACTGCAGGCGACAGAGCAGTATCTCCTGTATCTTCTGTAGAACCGGCTTGATGATCTGACGGATGTTCTTCTGAGCTCTCTCTTGAGCTGCCGGGCTGATCCGGCCAGGTGATTTGATGAGAGGTATGACTGATTTGCTCATAGAACAATAACGATCCTTTTTTGAAAAAGCGGGTAATCAGATGGATGAAAAATCCGGCATTCATTACAAACAATATCGACAGATACAGAATAGCTTCCAGTCGGGCAGGCATACTAATTACAAAAGGAGTATTCAGCAGCCGGTTCAGTCCGAAAAATCCCCAATACAACAATCCATAACGAACAAGCAGCGCCATAACAGGAATTCTGCGTTCTGGCTGCTCCGTAAGCACCAGATGAATGCGCACCATCCATTTACCCAGTGTACGTCCTCGGGTGATATAAGGCAGCAGTATAAAATAAAGGCCACTGGACAACCAGAATACAAGTGGAACCTGCATTCCCATCAGGATAGCAGATAATAGCATCCAGGCCATCATATCGATGATAAAAGCAATTCCTCGGCGGGTATACGTAACCCTCCGTTGTGACCGGTCCAGCTGTCTATCCATCTGCTGCGCATCCGGCAACCTTTCGGAGATCCAGGATGCTATAAGCAAGCCGACCATGCCGCCAAACGTATTACAGATCAGATCATCGACATCAAAAATCCGGTAAGCATGATCATAAATACCAAAAATACCGGTCAGCTGAATGGTTTCAAAAGACAAAGACAGCAAAAAAGACCAGATCAGCGCAGACCACCAGCCTTGCCGGAAATAATAACGCAGAAACATGCCGAATGGTACAGTCAGCAGGATATTGAACAGAACCTGCAAAAAAGCGCGCTCTTTGAATATATGCATATACGTCTTAGGGTCATGCAACGAAACCGAGGTTTCTTTCAAAAAATCACTGACAAATTGGAAAGGGACCAACTGTAAATCACCATGCGCCAGCGGCAGATTATGCGGGGACGCCGGAAATGGTAAAATAACAAGGAAGTAGGCATTCATCAGATACAGCAGCAGGGCATAGAGCGTAATAGCCCGCACCATATTAATATATCCATACTTCCGGTACTGATACACCAGGAAAGGAAAAGTAAATACTGCTGCCGCCAGTGGAAAAGCGAGGAAAGCATATAAAACAGGTAATAAATATGCGTCGTACATAGATATCATGCCTCCAGATTAACCTGACTCTGCCACGCAGAAATAAGTAAATGATATGTAGATTATTATAAGGAGGAACGCCTTATGAATGAAAGCAGTCCAGCCTTGTCTGCGCGTAAGATTATGATTATTGATGATGAACCGGATATTACAGATTTGTTGACTACCGTGTTACATAGAGAAGGCTTTCGATATATTTGTACAGCGGCTACAGGAACAGCAGGTATTCGCTTATGCCGGGAACAGCAGCCGGATATTATCATACTGGATATTATGCTGCCGGATCTGGACGGATTTGCTGTCTGTCAACAGCTGCGTCAGTTTACCCATGTACCAATCTTTTTTCTGTCTGCCAAAAATGAAGATATGGACAAGATTATCGGTCTTGGCATCGGCGGAGATGACTATATTACCAAGCCATTCAGCCCGAAAGAGCTGGCTTACCGAATCAAGGCGCGTTTTCGCCGGGATCTGATGCTATCCGGCATGATTAGAGAGCAGCGTCCTATATATGAGTATGGCAATATCCGTATTGATGAAAACAAAGGCGAAGTGATCCGTAATACCGAGCCTATAGGTTTGACAGCCAAAGAGTACAAATTGTTACTGTTACTGGCCTCTCATCCCGATCAGATATTCAGCAAGCAGCAGCTGTACCGCAATGTATGGGAAGAAGATGACAGAGGCAGCGATAATGCCATCATGGTGCATATCCGGCATCTGCGAGAAAAGCTGGAAGAGGATCCGTCCAATCCGCAGCGACTGCTAACAGTACGCGGTCTTGGTTACAAATGGACTTCACGGAGCATGAAATCATGAAGTGGAAAATCACCTCGCTGTATGTAGGTTCCTATATTGTGCTGCTTGGATTATTTTTGATCATCTATACTGCAGCTGTGTTTTACTTTATTGATAAGGGCAGCAAAGTCAGTCCGGTGGAGATGACACTGGATTTTCAGCAGTATATTACCGGAGATAGCGAAGGTCAACCGATTATCACAGCTGCTGGCAAAAGTCTGCTTCAGCAAAATAATGCCTGGATTCAGGTGCTTGATGAAAATGGTACAGAAATTACGGCCTGGAACACACCGGATCATACACCGAAGCATTATACGCCCAGTCGGCTGGTTTTTATCAACAAATTTTCGGTCAATGGATCTACAATTTTCACCGGGATAAAAGAATGGAAAAACAGGGAGTGGAGCTATCTTATTGCTTTTCCGGAGACTCAGATCAGCAAATATCCGGTGCATTATGAACCGCACTACATGTTTAACAGTCTGTTCTATATTCTAGGAATACTGATTGTGTGCATACTGCTGATCGGTTACTTGTTTGGCAGTATACTGAGCCGTCCAACATGGAAGATAATTCAGGGAATTACCCGGCTATCCCTACGTGATTACAGCATCCGGTATAAGGCACAGGGAGTGTATGGCAATGTATATCAGAGTCTGAACACCTTGGCAGATAAGCTGCAGGAGCATGAGAGTGAGCAGCGGCGAATGGAGCAGATGCGGGAGGAATGGATCGCCAATCTGTACCATGATCTGAAGACACCTTTGTCCTTGATTCAGGGATATGCCGAATTGATGAGCGATCCTGTAGAAAGAATCCATACAGAAGATATTTCCCGCTACAGCCGAATCATTGCCAAAAATACGAACCAACTGGAAGCACTGCTGAATGATCTAAAAATCACCTACCGTCTCAAAAATAATATCCTCCCTCTGACTATGCGCAGCGAGGATCTAATAGAGGTGATCAGAGAGACGGTTATTCAGATACTGAACAGCCCGGCTTACCAGGAGCGTGAGATTGATCTGGAATCCGATCAGGAGACGATCCTTATGTCGCTGGATCATCAATGGATGCAGCGCGCCCTGAATAATCTGATTCTGAACGCATTGATACATAATCCGGCTGCTACCCGAACTCGTATTCAAGTGCAATACCGCCAACCGGAAGTTGTAGTCCGGGTTATGGATAACGGTAAAGGAATTCCGATTGACGAGCAACAGCGTCTGTTCGAACGTCATTACCGGGTAGCCGATGCCAGGCAGCCTACAGTCGGTTCCGGTCTGGGTCTGACAATTGCCAAGCAAATCGTAGAGGCTCATCAGGGAAGTATTACGCTGGAGAGTGAACCTGATCGAGGAACAGTAGTTACACTCGTCTTTCCCGATTCTTTTTCCTGCGTGAATAAACAGAATCAAAAGGTATAATAAATTTCTCAAAAGGCAGATACCGATACAACGGGTATCTGTCTTTTTGCTTAAGCCAAACTTAAGGTAATTGCAGCATTCCACTTAAACTTGGGTCCGTATACTGGATAAAGCACCAATAACATATCAGATATAAAGGAGCAGCAATAATGAGTGAATGGATTATGGAGACAGAGGGACTTACCAAAACCTACAGGAAATTCACACCTGTCGATCAGCTTCAGCTGCATGTGCGGGAAGGAGAGGTATATGGATTTCTCGGTCCCAATGGAGCAGGCAAAACAACAACTATTCGTATGCTGCTGGGATTGATACGTCCTAGCACTGGCAGTATCCGCATATTTGGCCGGGAATTGCCCCGGCACCGATCCTTTATTTTGCGACAGGTCGGTTCTATGGTAGAGTCGCCTTCCTATTATGGACATTTGACAGGAAAGGAAAATCTGAAGCTGACCTGCACACTGCTGCAGATTCCGGAGACTGAAGTGGATCGTGTGCTGGATATTGTACGACTTCGTCAAGCCCAGCACAAGCTGGCACGTACCTATTCGCTGGGTATGAAGCAGCGTCTGGGAATTGCGCAGGCACTGCTTGGCAATCCAAGACTGCTCATACTGGATGAACCGACCAATGGACTGGATCCGGCTGGTATTCAGGAGATTAGAGAACTGATTGTACAGTTACCCCGGCAATATAGAATCACTGTATTTGTCTCCAGTCATATTCTACGGGAGATTGAACGCGTCGCCAACCGGGTCGGTATTATTCATACCGGGCGTTTGCTTTTTGAAGGAGAAATGTCCGAGCTGCACAGGCAGGGCACTCCTTTTGTACAGTTGCATGCCGAGCCTGCACAGCAGACGCTGGATTACCTGCGGGAATGGGGGTACCCGGTGGTGCAGGAGGATCATGGGATGAATATTATGTCCGACCCTGCAGAAGCGTCGGTAATTAATCGCAGGTTGGTGAATCGTAATATTGAAGTCTCGCATCTGAGCATAGGAGGTCAGTCGCTGGAAGATATCTTTCTGGAGATGACGAAAGGAGCGGACAGTCTATGAATTTGATAAGACTGCTGCAGACAGAATGGATCAAGCAGCGGCGTGGAATATTGCCCTGGCTCGTGGTAGGTGGACCTTTGATCTTTGCCGTGATGATGTGGGTGGATCTATATTTGAGGTATAACTATCTGAACGGCAGACATCCGGAGCTTGATTCATGGGAGTTGCTGATGCAGGAAGGATTTATGATATGGGCAATATTTTATCCGATAGGAATTACGCTGATTGCGGCGCTGATCCATTATCGGGAATACACAGATCATGGATGGAAGCATCTGCTGGCACTGCCGGTGCCTCGTTTATCTGTTTATGCAGCCAAGTGGCTTCTGATCTGGCTGTTGTCCTGTGCTGCGGCAGGATTGCTGCTGCTTTTCTTATATGTAACTGGCAGGATTTTGCATTTTCCAGAGCCATTTCCTGCAGTTGTATATTTACGTTACGGTATCAATTTGTGTATTGCAGCGCTCGGAGTGGTCAGCCTGCAGCACTGGCTGAGTTCACGATTATCCAATCCACTGTATGGGATGGCTATCGGTTTTTCGGGCAGTATGGGCGCTTTATTTTTTGCCCAATCCAAGATTATGCGATTTGTTCCTTATGCATCGGCTTTGTTTACTGTAACTGTGGAGAACGAAGATCAATGGCTCGCTATCGTAACAGGGTTGATTGCCGGACCGCTGTTGCTGATCGCCGGACTGACGGAATTCAGGCGGCGGGATATTCATTGAGAGGATGAGGATTATGATTCGCTTATTTCGATATGAGCTTTACAAGCTGAGACGGACACGTCTTCTCTGGCTTGTAGCCATTGCTCCGCTATTTATGGTATTTCAGGGAGTACAGAATTTTGTTCGTTACAGGCAAATATGGACCAGAGAAGCATGGGAAGTCATTATGGAACAGACCTTTATATTTTATCCTTCTTTTCTCTATCCCTTGTTGATCGCTGTGATTATGGCTATGGTGGCACGTGTTGATCATGTACAGGGAGGCTGGAAGTATATGCTGGCTCATCCGGTATCCCGATCGGGTATATATATGGCCAAGCTGGCAGCAGGTATATTATATATTCTGATCAGTATGGCGGCTTTTGGAATCAGTGTAGTAATGGGTGGATTAATTGCAGGAGCAGGCGGCAGTATCCCATGGGGAGAAATAGCCTGGAAAATGGCAGGATGCTTTCTCGCGTCACTTCCTGTGATCATGATTCAATACGAGCTCAGTATGCGCTTTAGTCATATTGGTGTGCCGCTGGCTGCAAGTATTATTATGAGTGTACCTTCTATTCTGGTAGCCAATTCCAAACAATTCTGGTTGTTTGATCCATGGACCTATCCAATCGTACTGCTGCTTGGTTCGCGTCTGGATATGGATGATGGGCAGTCAGTCATTATGAATATCATTATTGTTGTTCTGACACTGTTGGTTTTCCTAATAGGCATGCTGGGTTTCCGGCGCAGAGATATCGTATAGTTACAGCCATATTGAATAAAGAGATCGTTCTGTTAAAAATCAGCATGATTCTCAAAATCCTGTTGGATTCCCGAACATCAAAAAAACAGCCTGTTCTCTCGATAAAAGAGGACAGGCTATTCTGAGTGGATGAAGCAATATAACTATTTCTTGTGATCAGGTAGTACGACGGAACTTGAACAGCGAGCTAATGAACAGAATAATCAGGAAAATCACACATGCACCAATACTGATCCGGTTGCTCGCATCAAACAGGAACAGCACAGCAATCACACCCAGACAGATTGCTGTCAGTCCAGAGATATACGGATATCCCCAGATACGGAATGAAGGCTGGACCGGATAGTTTTTGCGCAGCTTAAGCTGGGACAGACAGATACTGATCCAGACGAGCAGCACGACAAATCCAGGCACAGCAATCAGAATGCCGAATACCTGATCCTGAGCCACATAGGCGAGCCATGAGCCTAGCAGCAGAACAACAGCACACAGAATCAGACTGTTGACCGGCACGCCGCGACTGGATGTTTTGGCCAGCATGGCAGGAGCTTCGTTATTGATCGCCATGGAATGAAGCATCCGGGTAGCTCCGTAAATACCGGAGTTGGCGGCAGACAAGACCGCTGTCACGAGAATAAAGTTCATGATATGGGCAGCGCCCTGCAGTCCGGTTGCTGTTAGCACCTGCACAAACGGACTGGTCTGGTCACTCAGCTGATTCCATGGAATCAGTCCGCAGATGATCAGGATCGGCAAGGTATAGAACAGTATGACCCGCAAGATAAAGCTTTTTACGATCTTTGGCAGTACTTTATCCGCATTCGGTGTCTCGGTCAGTGTGAGACCGATCAATTCCGAGCCGCCGTAGGAAAAGGTAACGACAAGCAGTGCCGATAGAATCGCCATCCAGCCATTTGGCAGGAATCCGCCGTGGGCTGTAAAGTTGCTCAGATAAGGAGCAGGATTGCTGCCGGGGATAATACCGAACAGCAGACAGCCGCCCAGCACGATAAAGATAATAATCATCGCAATTTTGATCCCGGCGAGCCAGAATTCCAATTCTCCCAGTCGTCCGACACTCATCGTATTAACTAGCAGAATAAAGGCGGCACTGGCCAGACTGAGTACCCATAGCGGTACATCCGGGAACCAGAACTGCAAAAAGCTGCCGGCAGCAATGACTTCAATTACACATACGGCCAGCCACATAAAGCAGTATAACCATCCGACAATAAAAGCAAGCCGCTGACCATAAGCCAGAGAAATGAAATCTTTCATATTTTTGTTGGGATAGACGGTAGCCATCTCCGCGATTGCGCTCATTACGACCAGCAGGAGCAGACCTGCAAATACGTAAGAGAGAATGACGCCGGGTCCTGCAAGATTGATTGTGTCGGAACTGCCTTTGAAGATTCCCGTTCCGATAACACCGCCCATAGCCATAAATGTAATATGCCGTGGACGGAGCTTTTTCTGTAATGATGCTTCTTCATTTGCTTTCAAGCGTAAGTCCTCCTCAGTGTGATACTGCTTTAAACCACTCCAGTGTATTTATCTATACTAACTTATAATCGGCATTTTCGATATGAAATTCAATGCTAGCTAAATATCTTTTTTAGTTAGCTATTATTTGGGCAGGAGGTAGAACGACAGAATAGACCGGAATGACGACGGAAATAAATAAAAGCCACCTCGACCGTAGCATGATCCGATAAAGAACACAGTCTATGCTGTACTGTGATTTATCGGAAATGCCGGTCGAGGCGGCTGAATGAATAAATGCTGTAGATTAGCTGGCTGTCACGTTTTTCATAATATCATCAATAATCATGGAATTGGCGATCGGGCCGGTATACAACCAGCTGGAATTCAGACTCATCGTATAGGCATGACCGGATTTAACAGCCGGGATACTGTTCCATACGGCTGGACTGATATTATTTTCCTGAGATTCGCCATCCTTGATAATAACAAACAGATAATCGGCATCCAGCTCGGACAGACCTTCCAGAGACAAGGCACTCCAGTTGGCTTGGCTGCTGGCAGAAGCTTTTTTGACCACTTCCGGTACGCTCATGCCCAAATCTTTATACATGACATCGCCGCTGGACAGATTCTGATTGACAATAAAGACATTTTTGCCGCTGATCCAGATTGCTGCAGCGGATTTATTTCCGATCGTCTGCTGCAGTTGCTGCTTGGCATTTTTGGCTTTGGTTTCGTAATCAGCAAGTACTTGTTCGGCCTGGTCGCTTTTGCCGAGCACGTTACCGACACTTTTTAATTCCTCGCGCCAGTCGTTGTTCTGTGCATTGCCGACAACATAGGTAGGAGCAATCTGGGCGTATTGATTGTATTTTTCGCCTGCAACCATTTCTGCGCTGTCCATCAGCAGCAGATCGGGAGTAAAGTTAATAACGGCTTCATACGGTAATTCAGAGGAGATAGTAGGGACTCCCTTGAGCTTATCCTGCAGGTAATCCTGTACATTGCCTTTGCCGATCGACCACTGTGCAACAGGAGTGACTCCGAGTGCAACGAGTGGATCTTCAAGATAAGAAGCGATAATACGCTGGGGGTTGGCAGGAATCTTCACTTCATGTCCCATACTGTCCTTGAGTGTACGCTCTGTTGCAGCCGTGTCTGCAGGAGCAGCAGTTTCACTGCCCGCTGAAGATGGAGTGTTCGCAGGTACTGCCGAAGAGCAGGCACTTGTAACAAGCGCTGCAGACAGGAGCAAGGCAGCTGCTCCGAATGATTTGTTAAAACGATACATATGTAATTCCCTCCAGGTCTGATGTTTGCTCATGTTGGCCCGTTCATATCCAATTCAAGCATAGGTACAGTATACATCATTCCCGGAGTAAATGAGAATAATTATCATATAAAGAATACTACGAAATTATGGCTTTTATTGAGCCTGTAGTGGGAAATAACCGGTCTTTTTTATTAATTCCTGACCTTCCGGCGAAACTATCCAGGTCAGGAAAGGTTGAATATGGGGATTGCTGGATACCGCTGTTGTACTGGCTGAATCCTTGGAGTCTTTGGACAGTTTATGCTTAGTAACCGCATAGAAAGGCGTAATCAGCGTATATGTACCGCTTGCTATACTTTTGGAGTCCGGATATACTCCGTCCACGGACAGCAGTTTGATCTCTGTGTTGGGATTCATGGTAGTGGCAAAAAAGTGAAAAGAGTAGCCGATCGCATTGGTATAGTTGTGGTAATCTGCGACTTTATCCATAATGCCGCCCATTCCCGAAGCCACACTGTCAACAGGCGGCGTCATCGGCTGTTCGCTGCCCATCCATTTACGCAGCATAGCCTGGCTTCCACTGTCCTCCGGCCGCTGAAAAGCTTGAATAGATTCATTTTTACCACCGACCTGTTTCCAATTGGTGATATGTCCAGTATAGATTTCTTTGATCTGGTCAGAGGTCAGGTTGCTTACAGGATTATCTTTATTAACGAAAAACACAAATGCTTCATAACCGATAGGTGTCAAATGAAGTTCAAGATTATTGCGCTCGGCCAGCTGCTCCTGTCCGCTGGAAGGGGCGGCAGCGAAAATTATATCTGTATTACCGGCGATCAGCCGCTCGTAGGCTGACCCTGTACCGCTGCCGCGTACGACGCTTTTCTGATCATGCGGATCGTAGGAGGCTGCTTCTTTGGGATATACGGTCTGAACAAAGGCAGAGTAGACCGGATACAGAGCTGTTGCTCCATCCAGTCGAGGCACTGCATCGCCTTTGTCCAGATGATAGGAAGGGGAGCGTCCCAATGAAGCGATCATGCTCGGCTGTTCGGTCCGAAAAGGCTCGTATTTTTGCAGATCGATATCCTGCACACTGATAGCGACCATATTCTGGTCATACAAAGTATACGCTTTGTAACCGGCAGCAGCTACGATACATCCGGCCAGACAGCCAATCAGCAGCTTGTTGAACAGGGGATGATGCAATATGTTCTCAAAAGAAGAAAGAATAAAAGCAATCTCCAGAATGAGCAGCACAATATAGAAAATAACAGTGTAGAAAAGAGGATGATCACTCGTAAACAAGATCACGAAAGTTCCGATTATCCCTGCAAAAAAACAACCTGCCAAACCCAATAGGGCGACTCCAATCGTCGTCATTACGCGTTCCATGAATAGTTCTCCTTTGTCAGGAAAGTAGTGCCGGATCCTTCATTTCCAGAATTACCGGACAATGATCACTGCCCATAATCTGGCAGTCAATCTGCGCATCGGTCAGCAGCGGAGCCAGCCGGGAGGACGCGAGGAAGTAGTCAATCCGCCAGCCAATATTGCGTTCGCGTACTTTTGCCATATAAGACCACCAACTGTACATATCTTCACGATTGGGATAGAAGTGCCGGAAAGTATCGATAAATCCCGATTCCAGCAGCAGGGTCATTTTGCCGCGTTCTTCATGGGTGAATCCCGAATTGCCGATATTGGAACGGGCATTTTTGAGATCGATCTCCTGATGGGCGACATTCAGATCTCCGCAAATAATGACGGGCTTGTGCTTGTCCAGCTCCAGTACATAGAGGCGGAATCGGTCTTCCCACTCTAGTCGGTAGGGTAGTCTCAGCAGGTCGCGCTTTGCATTAGGGGTATAGACATTGACCAGATAAAAGCCCTCGTACTCCAGCGTAATCATGCGGCCTTCCTCTTCATAATTTTCCTCCAGTCCATAATGGACAGATAACGGTTTGATGCGGGTAAATACGGCTGTACCGGAATAGCCCTTTTTCTGTGCATAATTCCAGTACTGCTCATACTCTCCGCTATGATCAAGTTCGATCTGACCGGCTTGCAGTTTGGTTTCCTGAATGCAGAAAATATCGGCATCCACACGGTCGAAATAATCGTTGAATCCTTTTTTGACAGCGGCTCTCAGGCCATTGACGTTCCATGATACAAGCTTCATTGGTGTATAATCTCCTTGGGGTCGTAATAAAATAATCAATATTGAACAATGCAAAATAGAGCAGATCAGCCATGAAGAACAGTCTGCACAAGAACAGCCAATAGCTCTCTTGTTTGCTGAATAACATACTACCAGTGTACCATGGCTGGGAAAAGGAGAACCAGATGAGTCACATATGCCTGCTGATCCACGGATTTACCGGAGGACCATACGAGATCGAACCATTACGCGCGTATCTGGCAGAAAAAGACTGCATAACCAAAACATTTGTACTCGCAGGACATGGCGGCACACGAAAAGATATGCTGAATGTGAGCTATCAGGACTGGATAGCCGGAGCAGACAGCGAGCTTCAGAAGCTGCTGGAACAGCATGAATCTGTCCATCTGATCGGCTTTTCAACAGGAGCACTTATTGCAGCCCATCTCAGTGTGCGTTATCCTGAACAGATTCTGACACTTACGCTGTTGTCGGCACCGGTTTTTCCACTGAATCCGCGGCAGATTATGCGGACGCTTATACAGCCGCAGATGATTCGTGCATATTGGCATAATATGTGGCAGGTCCCTCCACAGGCAACGCGCGAATTTTATAAAATAGTCCGTGCCTCCCATGAGATATACCATCAAGTGGACACACCTTCATTTATTGTTCAGGCTGGACAGGATCATCTGGTCAAACCGCACAGTGGTACATATTTGTATAATCAATTACAGATCGAAGAAGATAACAAATGCTTGCTGGTTATTGCAGATAGTGGGCATCTGGTCTGTCACTGCAAAGACCCGTCTGCATGGTTCGAGGAAGTATATCAGTGGATCTGTCGACATACCAACCCTGTACAACGATTATGACAAATAATAAGCGGGTTAAGGTACTGCAAGAAGTAGGCGGCATACAGAGCATTTGGTAAAAATAGAAACGTCAGTTCGTATAAATGGATTGACAGACCGTATCACATCAGCTATATTAAAAACAAATTCAATATGTTGTGCGGGTGAAGCACCTCGCAGAAACAGGCTGTATGCCGTTTCTGGAGGTGCTTTTTTTGTTGTCTGCCTGCCCGACATATCACAGGAGGAATACATAATGAACAGTACCAACTCAAGTAAGAAAATAGTCAATCCCCAAAGCCCGAAAGTTATGTCCAGCTTGAAAAAGTCGTTTCGCAATTGGAGTACCAGGCTGTTATCTTCAGGATTAATTCTGGCTTTGCTGACTCCTCTGACGTCGCTCCTGCCTGCCAATCATGCCTATGCAGATAACTGGACTGCGGCTGTGAACGGCATCGAAGCGGTATATGATGGAGTGGCTTCACTGGAGTCTATTATTCAGCTGGAGAATCAGCAGACCCAGACGCTGCGTAAACAAAATAACAACCGTCTTCAAACCGTTAATACCAAAATCAAGGATATGGACAAAGCCAAATTAGCCTCTCTCAAAACAACTGTCACACAGACGGAGCAGAAGTATGCATCCTTATTTACAGATTATGCGGAACTGGGCAAACAGGCTGCGACAGCCCGCAAGCAGAAAAACACCAAAAAAGCTGAAGTTATAAGCCTTAAACGCAACAAAATGAAAGCGGAAGTTACTGCTGCCCGCACCGAAATCAAACAAAAAAAAGCAGCTCTCACCCAGGCGAGAAAAGAAACAGCAGCACGCAAAAAAAACGTCAAAGAAGCATTGGCTCCTGTACAGACGGTTAAAAAGCAGATTACTGCCGAAAATAAAACGATTTCCACGTATAAAAAAAGCCGCTCTTCTGCCCGCAAAAGCTATCATGCAGCTGTCAAAAAAGGTGATGCGATTAGCGCAGCTGCCTATCTGACTGTTGTCTATAACAAGCTTGGAGCGATCCATGCGTCCCAGCAGAAAATATACGGCTATGAACAACAGATTACGACGATTATCAAAGCGGCAGAATCCCGATTATAGCTCTTCAAAAGCCAGATTCAGCGGCTCATTCGGCAGCTCTCTCTCCGGCTCCAAATTGGTAACCGGAATGCTATGATCAACTTCTTCGAAGCGGAATCCATCTACCCAGACATGGCCTGTACCGGTAAGAAGTATGTGTACAAAAGCTGCCAATAGACACGTATAGTTGTAACCGCTAGTTGTCAGGGGTAAGATGATGCTAATGTACATATTCAGGAGGTTACCCAAAATGAGTACTGACACCATGCTGATGGATTATCTGACGGTTCAATCTGCGTATCATCCGGTTGTGATACCCGGACACAACCGGTGGACCTGCTTTTCCAAATTGACCGGTATTCCGCAATTGTGGACACTGGATGAGTCTGGCGACCCCCGGCTCGTAATGGAGACAGAAGACCGGATTTTGAATGTGAAATATGCGCCTCAGGGAAATCGCGCTGTCATAGGGATGGATCATCACGGTAATGAGAAGCAGCAGTTGTATATTATGCATCTGGTGAATCCATCCACCTCTTTGGAAGTAAGAACCGGTTCACTGGTACCGCTTGTACAGTCTCTGGAACATTTTCATCATATTGGCGGCTGGTCGCCCGATGGCAGACTGTTGTCTTATTCAAGCAATCGACGGAACCCGGCTTTTTTTGATATTGATATTATCGATGTAGATAGTAGGGAGACTCGCACTCTTTTTCAGTATGATGGTAACTGCGTACCGCTCAGCTGGGTGGATCAGGATCATTTATTGATTCGTATTCAGGAGACGAATCTGGACAATGGTATCTATTTGCTGGATATCCATTCGGATCAACAGATTCGTCTGGGATCGGATTCGAGTCTGGCACGCTATGAATCTATACTTACGGCAGATCAGGGACGAAGTGGGTATGTGCTGACAGATGCAGGTGAAGAGGCATTGTATATTGCCAAATTTGACTGGGATCAGCCGCAGCATCTGCACAAGCTGCTGGCTATACCCGGTTGGGATATAGAAGAGATTGCTTTGACAGCCGATCAGACGACGCTGGCTTTTACCGTTAATCAGGATGGAATATCCAAATTGGGGCTACTGCGTCCGGATACAGGCGAACGCGAAATGATCGAAGTACTGCCTGAAGGCGTAGTCGATTCGCTTTCCTGGCTGAATGACTACGAGTTGATTTTTGCACTGCGTTCTCCGGTAATGCCTGGCGATATCTGGCAGTATAACCGCTTAAATAAAGAACTGGTACGGCTCACCCGAATAGGCCATTCCGATACGGTAGGTTCGTACTGGAAGCAGCCACAGCTGCACCGGTATGATTCATTTGATGAGCTGTCAGTGCCTTATTTTCTGTACGATCAGCAATCTGTACCGGATGGAGAGAAGTCGGCAGTTATCTATGTACATGGCGGACCGGAGGGACAGACCAAAGCCGAATATCATCCGGTTATGCAGTATCTGGTACACCAGGGATTCGTAGTAGCCGCTCCCAATGTACGCGGTAGCAGCGGCTATGGAAGAACTTATATTCAGCTGGATGATGCCCGCAAACGGATGGATTCGGTGCAAGATCTGGCCTGGCTTGTAAAAGCACTTATTCGTGATCATGGTGTTCATCCCCGGAAGATTGGCATTATGGGACGCAGCTATGGCGGATTTATGGTACTGGCTGCAATCACCCATTATCCCAAGCTCTGGGCAGCCGGCGTGGATATTGTCGGCATTTCCAATCTTAAAACACTACTGCAAAATACAGGTGCCTGGCGGCGCCGGCTACGCGAATATGAATATGGTTCGCTGGCGGAACACAGCGACTTTTTTGATGAGATTGCTCCGCTGCATCATACGGCCAATATTACAGCACCGCTGCTCGTATTTCATGGACGTAATGACACCCGCGTACCGGTCAGTGAAGCCGAGCAGCTGGTAGATGATATGAAGAAGCGCCAGCAGCAGGTAGAGCTGATTGTTTTCGAAGATGAGGGGCATCAGACAGAACGATTGGAGAATCATATTACTATGCACCGGAAAACAGTTGAGTTTTTTAATAATCATTTGCGCTAAATACACCGGTACTTTTTGTAGATGAGACTGCAGATAAGAGACATAAGAGAGACAACAGACGCAACAGACGCAACAGACGCAACAGACAAAAAACACAAAGACATAAAGACACAAGAATACACAATTATGCGAATAAAATAACTTTAAAAGTAAAAGGAGATGGAATAGATGAGCGGACAAACCAATCGTCCTGTTATATCCAGACAGGTGGAACAGATATATGAACAGCTGATGACAGATGGACAGGTACAGGCTGGACTGGAGTTTCTGAAGCAGGATCATGATCGGACGATCGAGGAACAGATTCAGCTTACAGAGATCGAAGCACCGACATTTGCGGAAGCGGTAAAAGGAGAAGCCTACCGACGTAAGCTGGAGGAGTATGGCATCCAGAATGTCACGGTAGATCAAACAGGCAATGTATTCGGTGTTCGTCCCGGCAGCGGCAGTGGTCCTAATCTTGTTGTCTGCGCGCACCTGGATACCGTTTTCCCTGCCGGCACCGATGTTAAGGCCAAGCACAGGGACGGACGCATTTATGCACCGGGTATTGCAGATGATGGACGTGGTCTTGCTGCTGTGCTGACGATCGCCAGAGCACTCCAACATACTGGTATTCATACGGTAGGCAACCTGATTATTGGAGCAACGGTTGGCGAAGAAGGCCTGGGTGATCTGCGCGGAGTCAAAGCCCTATTTGCAGGACGTAGCGATATTGATGGATTTATCTCGGTAGAACCGGGAGAGCCGGAGAAGATTACTTATCTGGCTGCCGGAAGCAAAAGATACAGAGTGACTTTCCATGGAACCGGCGGACACAGCTTTGCTGATTTTGGGATTCCTAATCCAGTTCATGCTCTGGGACGAGCTATTGCCGGTATTTCGGAGATCCGTACACCTACCGAACCCAAGACTACTTTTAGTGTAGGAGTAGTAGAAGGGGGTACATCCGTCAATACGATTGCAGAGAACGCTTCACTGCTGCTCGATATGCGTTCCAATTCCGCAGAGGCGTTGGCAGAACTGGAACAGCAGGCGTTGAGTATTATCCACCAGGCTGCTGAAGCGGAAAATTCCCGCTGGAACCGTGACAATGAACTGACAGTTCAATTGGAACTGGTTGGTGACCGACCTGCAGGAGAACAGTCTGCCGATGCTGCCATTGTACAGGCGGCAGCAGCTGCCAATCGTTCCATGGGGCTGGAGCCCGAACTGGAAGATGCGAGCAGCACGGATTCCAATGTAGCGATTAGTCTTGGTATTCCCGCTGTTACGCTGGGTGGCGGTGGAGAGTATGGAGGAATGCATACACTGGAAGAATACTTTGATCCTGCTGGAGCCTATCGTGGAGCACAATATGTGTTTCTTGTTATGCTGGGACTGCTTGGAGTAGAAGGCGTAACACAGCCTTTGCTTACTTCAAAAGGATAAAAAGGCAAAGCAGTCAAACCGCAGTAAAGGTCGGGGTTTTTCGGTAATGAATAGCTGTGAACAGGAATTATAAATAGATAATTATATACGGGTAGTTGGCAATACAATCGATCAGTCATTTTACAGGTGGCAAGCAAGAATGGTATACTGGGAATTTTTTTTCAAAAACAGTTGTCTATAGACTGGTGTAAGTCTGCTTATGATGGTATTTATTCAATCATAGACATACCTCGGTTCCAGATCAAAACGCTGTATTTTGAACAATTGCAATTCCCGGTAACCAGTTATTCATAGTAGCAATACACACGAACATCTGATTATAAAAGCGACAAAAAAACACGTCTTTAAGACTATGTCATATTTGGCATATCATACATATCTAACTTGATTTGGTGACAAAAATGAAATATATTAATGATGCAGCTGGTTACCAAAAGTCACACAAACTTAAAACATATGACCCAGTTTAAATTTCGTAAATCTGGAAAATACCCTAAGAAGCTTGTTTTAATCATATATTATGGGTCCGTGGCATGGTGATGTCAGCCAAAAGGTATGCTATACTGCTACCAATATGTTTATTGTTTATGTGCTTACCTGGTTACATTTTTGTAATGCGTTATTTATTTCCTTGTTTGAAGCAGGGCAATACCGAACGGAGCAACGCGACTCAAAGGAGCTATTTATTTATACCAGGCCAAATGCCGATACCTAATAATATAGTTCCATACCAGAGTACCCGCATAACCGGAACGACAGTAGGATGACATGCAGCAAGCAAGCATCATTGTCTGATCCGACTATTCAAAAAAATGGAGGTAATAACGAACTATGAAAAAACTACCCGCTTTTATAGCATCCTGTGCCTGTGCTGTAGGCATTACACTGATGGCGTCACCCGCGGACGCTGCTGTCCTGACTCAGGGCATGAGAAGTGGAGATGTTGTTCAATTGCAACGGCAGCTTGCCCAGCATGGGTTCTTTCACGCGAATACAACAGGATATTATGGAAGTATCACTACTTCGGCAGTAAAACAATTTCAACGTGCGCACGGACTGAGTGCAGACGGCGTCGCTGGTCCGGCCACACTGTCCAAGCTGGGTGGTAAACGAAGCGGAATTGTAACTGCTAGTGCAAGAGTGAGCAGTTCCAGCAGCAACCGGGTGGCAAGTTATCATGCGAATGATAAGGAAGCAGTAGATATCCTGGCTCATGTCATTTATGGTGAAGCTCGCGGTGAATCTTTCCGTGGACAGGTAGCTGTTGGTGCAGTAGTACTGAATCGTGTTCAATCCGGCCAATTCCCTAATACGATCTGGGAAGTGGTTATGCAGCCGGGGCAATTTACGGCAGTAGCAGACGGCCAATATTACCTCAAACCAAATCAAAGTGCATATAACGCAGCGCGTCAGGCACTTCGTGGTGTTGATCCAACCAATGGATCTTTGTACTATTACAATCCACGTATAGCGACTTCGCAGTGGAGCATGAGACGTCCGGCTGTCATTACCGTGGGCCAACATATCTTTACCAACTAATCACTAAATCAATCTTTAATAGTAAAACCCCTATCCGCAGGTTGTAAAGGGTACTCTGTGGATAGGGGTTTTTGATGTGAATAAACAAACAGAATTACGCTACGAATAGTAGATACAAACCATGCAATCACGCAAAGTTCCTCCCTATCCAACTATAATATTGAAAAGATATAAAGAAAGGATATAAAAAAGCTGGACACTGTGATAATGAACACCGTGTCCAGCTTTGTATACATACAATTTCTTCTGAATACTTTCCCATTATACCAAGCATTCATTATCTTTCTGCTTGATATTCAACAGGATCATAAGAGCTGTTCTGTTTGATTCTGCTGGTTTGACGCAGCTCAGCGTTTCAGACTTTTGCCGTTGGTGCGGATGACTTCCTTATACCAGTGGAATGATTTTTTGCGATAACGTTCCATTGTACCTGATCCATCGTCATGACGATCTACATAGATGTAACCATAGCGTTTTTTGAGCTGGGCCGAAGAGGCACTGACTACGTCGATACAGCCCCAGGAAGTGAAGCCCATAATCTCTACGCCATCTTCTACAGCTTCGGCTACCTGCACCAGATGATCATTAAGGTACTGGATACGGTAATCGTCTTCGACGGTTTTTTCTCCATCCGGACCAGTGATCAGTTCATCGACAGCGCCCAGACCATTTTCCACGATAAACAGCGGCTTCTGGTAGCGATCATAGAACATATTCAGTACATAACGCAGACCTTGCGGATCGATCTGCCATCCCCATTCGCTGGCTTCCAGATGAGGGTTCGGTACGCCGCTGAACAGATTGCCCTGTCCAGACTGTTTTTTGCTCTCATCAGCTGTTTCGCAGATGCTGACATAATAGCTGAAGGAAATAAAGTCCACCGTGTTCAGCAGCATTTCCTCGTCGCCGCTTTCCATTTGGATCTCGATGCCATTCTCGCGGAAATAGCGTTTCATGTAGCCTGGGTATTTACCGCGTGCATGCACATCGCCGAAGAAGTAGTTTTTGTGCTCGGATTTCATCACGGCAATTACATCATCCGGATTCGGTGTCAGCGGGTAGGTAGGCATGCTCAGGATCATGCAGCCGATCTGTGCATCCGGAATAATCTCATGACAGAGCTTCACAGCCGAAGCGCTTGCTACCAGTTCATGATGGATCGCTTGATACAGATCCTGCTTGCTGAGCTGATCTTTGGGCGTATAAATCCCGCCGCTCATAAATGGTGCTTCCAGAATCGAATTGATCTCGTTAAAAGTCAGCCAGTATTTGACTTTATCTTTATACCGGCGGAATACCGTCTCGGCATAACGCTCATAGAACCCGATCAACTTGCGATTGACCCAGCCATCGTATTCTTTGGACAGATGCAGCGGAGTCTCGTAATGAGACAGGGTAACCAGCGGCTGGATTCCGTATTGGAGACATTCGTCAAACAGATCATCATAAAACTGCAGACCCTGCTCGTTCGGCTCCTGTTCATCCCCTTTCGGGAAAATACGGGACCAGGCGATCGATGTACGGAATACTTTGAAGCCCATTTCGGCAAACAGCTTTACATCTTCTTTGTAGCGATGGTAAAAGTCGATGCCAACCAGTTTCATATTATCTTCGGTAGGTGCTTCGGTGATTGGGCCCATTACGCCTTTGGGAGCGACATCCTGGGTAGACCAGCCTTTGCCGTATTGATCAAAAGCACCTTCGGCCTGGTTGGCAGCAATCGCGCCGCCCCACAGAAATCCTGGCGGGAAATTAAGCGTGGTATTTTGAGAGTTACTCATATTCAGCACTCCATTCGTTTCATTTTTTTGTGCTACACTGTTAGCAGCACTGCTTTTCAAGCGTAATCGTTGTAACGGGTTACATGTCAACCCGCAAGTTGCAATAAAGATGATTATGCCCTGATATTCGTTATCTTTTTTTGGAGACGGATAGGCAGGAGGAGCATGAAGTTTAGTTACAAAGTTCATTTATTCAGAAACAAAAGGGGAAGTCCGATGTCCAAGTTCGATGAGATTATTCGATTGTCCGGTTATTCCAGAGCAACGGTATCCCGGGTAATCAATCATTCGCGCCATGTGAGCCCGGAAGCGAGAGAGAAAATCACGGATATTATGAACCAGCTTAACTATGTGCCCAATCGGAATGCGGTCTCCCTGTCGACCGGGCAGACGCATCAGATCGGTATTGTGATGGCCAGTACAAGCGAGATTGTACTGTCATTTTTGAATCAATTTGTAGATATCGCCATGGATTACGGCTTTCAGACAATTATATATACGACACGCGGGGATAAGGAAAATGAACTGCGTGCTTTCGAAGACCTGCGCAGCAAAAGAGTCGATGGACTGGTAATCGTTACCTGTGTCAATGAACCCCGACTGCTCAAAGCCTACTGCGAGTATGGACCGATCGTCTCATGGCAGCGGATGGGCAGCGATGAGATTCCTTCTGTTGCCATGGATCAGGCGGAAGGGTACCGGCTTGCTCTGGAACATCTGATATCCAGGGGCTATACGCGGATCGCCAATCTGTTTGGCCGGGTGGAGAGCCTGAATACCCAGAGTCGGCGTGAAGCCTATGAGCAGTTTATGCAGGAGCACCATCTGCCGGTACGGACAGACTGGTACCGGTATTCGGTATTTACCCCAACCGACGGAGAACAGGCACTGCGTCAGCTGGCTGCAGATGCAGAGCTTCCTCAGGCGGTGCTGTGTGCCAATGATTATGTAGCGATTGGTATCCAATCCGAAGCGAACAAGCAGGGGATCTCTATCCCGGATCAGCTGGCGATTGTTGGTTTTGATAATACGGAGCTGGCGGATACCCTCGGAATTACGACTATCCATAATCCGATAGCCGAGCAGGCTACCCATGCTTTTTGCCGGTTATGGGCGGTACTGAACAAGCAGCAGATGGAATCGCTGCTGCAGCCGGAACCACTGAAATACAAGCTGATTGCCCGTCAGACCACCTGAGAGGGCTTTTTTCGTAAACTCTATGTAAAATAAAATCTTACCAAATCAAGAGTTATGTAAAAAATAGCTCATTTCCGGATTTTATTCCAAAAAGGCTTATGTATACTGACGGCGCCGCCGAATAATTGGGTAATAAGACGATATAAATTAGAGATAGGATCACGTTTCATTTTAGGAAGCCGAAATACTAATGATCTGTCAGCGTAGTCATCATGTTGTGTGCTCCACTTGCGCTGAATACTCGAAGGGAAGGCAGGGGTTGCAGTGAAGCAGATCGCCGTACAGCCTTATTACAAAATCGAGCGTGAGATTACAGGCCGCGAGCAGAAATACCTGACCGATGAACGGGAAATGGTGCTGTATGAAGATCGCCTGATTACCCATCGCAGGGAATTTCCATTATGTGATATATTCGATATGTCCTATCGCAAACTCGGGGCAGGCGAAGGATTGTTTTACCTGCATACGAGCAAAGGAGTATTTTCGTACACTATTCGCAAAGACCCGACACGCTTTATCCGTGCCTTTAAAGAAAACGGGCCCAAGCGTCAGCAAACCGGGACTTATCGGTACTAAGACCGGAAGCAATATCACAACCGTATATTAAGATGCTATGCTGATATCATACAGCGTTAATATGAAAAAGAAGCCCCGATCCTGGATCAGGGGCTTTTTTATATGCTATAGATCATTCATGCATAAAAATAAATACATACATCAACAGATTATCATAATCGGCGCATGATTATAATTATTGTATATCTCCAATGCTACTGGGATTAGCACAGTTTGCATTGCTAATGCATTTGTACTGTGGGTACATTTAGTGAATGCTGGCAGCCGGACGGATGATCATCTCGCTTACGTCCACTTCTGCAGGCTGCTCGATTGCATACAGAATAGCGTTGGCAATAGCCGATGCCGGAATCGAAACCCGGCGATACTCTTTCATTGCCTGACGGGCATGTTCATCGGAAATGGTATCTGCCAGCTCCGACTCGGTGACTCCCGGAGATATCAGCGTGACTCGTATGCTGGAATCTGTCTCCATGCGCAGTCCATCTGTAATCGCTTTGACAGCATATTTGGTCGCACAGTAGACTGCTGCTGTAGGCGTAACACTGTAGGCGCCGATAGATGCGATATTGATAAAATGGCCGTTGACCTGCTTTTTCATCAGTGGCAATCCTGCTGCTATACCATGCAGTACTCCACGTATATTCACATCAATCATACGATTCCATTCTTCGACCTTGATCTCTTCAAGAGTAGAGAGCGGCATGACTCCTGCATTATTCAGCAGTACATCCACCTGTCCGAAAGTATGGACAGCAAACTGGATAAACTGTTCCATTTCCTCCAGCCGGGTGACATCCAGTTGCATATAAGCTGCTGATCCACCGGTAGCCTCAATCTCGGAAGTGATCACTTCCAGACGTTCGGTACGACGAGCTCCCAGAACAACATGTGCTCCTTTGGCAGCGAGCAGACGAGCAGTTGCTTCTCCGATTCCACTGCTCGCCCCTGTAATAACTACCACTTTTCTATTCAAATTAGACATAATTATTCCTCCTGTAAAATATATTTTTAAAGTGTCATTTGAAGATAACAAGAGTCGTTAATATCCCTGATAGGATATTGAAAATTATCGAAAGGATATTGAGAAGGTGTCAAAGGGATTGATATTGATAAGGATCACTTGAAAAATTCCATATGTGGACCTGTGTACGGTACATATCCCAGACAGTGTAATTAATTGGACCGTATAGACGTGTATCTATCATCGAATCTATCTTTTATGATTCGATGAGTACTACTGTTGACGGTAAAGAATCATCCCGGCATGATAAAGTACATCTTCGCGAAAATCGCCGTCAGCGGTAAAACCGGTATCATCGATATAGTCAATATGATCACCGGTTATCGTATAACTGCCTGTATAAGCACTAGTAATCGATCCTCTGGCTTCATCATAGCGTCCATTTGGTAATAATTCGTGACGGATATTCCCATCTTCGGTTACCCATAGGCCGATATACGGATGAGTGGATACAGGTGGTTGGGACATGGTAATCTCTCCTTTGCTGGTTATACTAAAATTGCAGCGACGTGATAGACAGCAGTACAGGATGCTTGCAGGAGACAAACAGGATATGAAGCTCGTGAATACTGCCGCTTGCTGATGTCTTTATTATGAACCAGGTCCTGTAGGAGACGGTAGCAAGATCAGCCCGGATTCTTGCCTGAAACTCGCAAATTGGTTAAAGTAGGAATCAAATTGAACAGATGGATTCTAGTCAGAATGGCTTATTAAGAAATGTTTATTCCATATATTCTGTCCAGACAGGAGGAAGCAAGATGACTACGATAGATACCGATCAGAGAATCCGTGATCGCCTGCAGGAGTTGGCAGGTGAGATTGAACGATGGACGGATCAGGAAGGAATTCAGCCGACAAAGATTCCATCCCTGACTCTGATTCGCAATAGTGAAGTGACCAATGCGGTGCATATGATCTACGAACCGGCGATTTGTCTGGTAGCTCAGGGGCGTAAGCAGGTGCTGCTGGGACAGGAGAGTTACGAATATGGCCCGCTGGATTATTTTCTCGTCTCGGTCGATCTGCCTATTTCCGGTCAGGTTATCGATGCGGATCATGAACATCCTTATCTGGCAGTCCGGCTGGATCTTGATCCGGCGCAGATTCTGCAGATGGTGCAGGAGACTGAACTGCAGGCTGCAGCATCCCCGGCAAAACGTGCGCTGTGTGTGAGCCGGACAGATTTGGGATTGACCGATGCAATGCTACGGCTGGTCAGACTGCTGGAAACGCCGGATCATATCGATGTACTGGCACCGCTGCTGATTCGCGAGATTCTGTATCGTATCTGGCAGGATCAACAGGGAGATATATTACGTCAGTTGGCAGTGACCGGCAGCAATACGTCCCGGGTTGCCGGAGTCATCAAGCAGATCAAGCAGCACTACGATCAGCCGCTGCGTATCGAGGAGTTGGCAGCAGCAGCCAGCATGAGCAGTTCTTCACTACATCGTTATTTCAAGGAAGTCACAGGTATGAGTCCACTGCAATACCAAAAGCAGGTACGGCTTCAGGAAGCGCGTCGCCTGCTGCTGTCAGAAGCCGCAGATGCAGCGGAAGTAGGCTACCGGGTCGGGTATGAGAGCCCATCTCAGTTCAGCCGCGAATATGCCCGGTTATTCGGTCTTCCGCCAATAAGCGATATCAAGCGGTTGCGTGAATGTCCGGTAGTCATATAGAAATAAAAATGCACCGTCATTAGAGACGGTGCATTTCGCAAATGTACAGGCGGATACCGGATTTGCTGTCGGAGTCCTTTAATTATGTACGAGTGATATATTGATAATTATTGAGCGGTAAATCCGCCATCGATAGGGATGACGGCGCCATTAATATAACGGGCACGGTCACTGAGCAGGAAAGCGACCAGATCGGCGATCTCTTCGGGTTGCCCCAGGCGACGCTGCGGAATAGCATTTTCTACAGTCTGGAAGGTCTCGGGGTTATCCAGACGATATTGCCGGACCATCGGCGTCTCGGTAGTACCGGGAGCAATCGCATTAATATGGATACCCTTATCGGCATATTCAACAGCGATTGTACGCGTGATTCCGATAACACCGTGCTTGGTGGCCGAATAAGAACCGACAGTGGCCTGACCTACCAGTCCGGCGGTCGACGAAGTATTTACTATCGAACCGCCGCCCTGCTTCAACATTACTTCCAGTACATATTTGATGCCGTACAATCCGCCCAGCAGATTAATGCCGACTACCTGATTGATCTGCTCAATCGTATTTTCTGCAAACAGGGTACCGGGTCCGGAAATACCTGCGTTATTAAAAAACATATCGATGGTACCAAAATGTTCTACAGTACGATCTACATACGTTTTGACATCTTCAGCCCGGCTGACATCTGCCTGAATAAAAATAGCATTGATGCCGTATGGTTTCAGCAGCGTAATCGTCTCCTGACCTGCCTTTTCCGAAATATCAACAATACTGATATTGATGCCTGATTCCGCCAGTTTGATAGCTACAGACTGTCCCAGTCCGCTGCCACCACCGGTGATTACAGCTACTTTACTCTTCGTCTCACTCATGCCTTTACTCCTCCGTTACCGCATAATTATACAGAAATCTGCTGCTTTATTGTATGCTTGCGACAGCGTATTTTCAAGTAAACCGCTACGTACAGGTGGATATGATCACCGGATACACAGGAATAGAGTAGAAGGAAGGAAGTACAGAACAGTAAAATAGCTGAATGTATCAGGTGATAATAATTTTGTTTTTGCTGGCAAGAATGCGCAGTTCACGAAGCAGCTGATCGCGTCCGTTCGGCGGGAATTCGATCTCTACTCCATAATGGTAGCGTCCAGATTCTGTACGGTTCCATTTCAGACGGCCTTCCAGATATAGCGGTTCTTCATGCAGCAGCATATGGATGCTGACACGGATTTCCTGATGATCTGCCTGAATATCTACAGGGACGGACAGGCGGCAGCCTGCACTGCTCAGATCCAGCAGTAGGGCCTGGATCGGCTTGGAATGAACATTCTTGCCATTGACTTGCAGAATATGCAGGGCAAAAGGTACAGGTTCTTTTAATACATAACGGAACGGGGTTTTTCTGCGGTTATGTGTTATCATGATAATTCCTCCTTTGGCTGGGTAAAAACGTAATCAGCAGCATTGATAAGTAAAAGGATGTTTTCCAGTCTAAAAGTAATGGTTTTGATAAATAACAGGTATTTGGAACTATTATTTATATCGACATGATTCGTCAATTTATTAAGTCTTTTGTAACAATTTCGCCTAAAATAATACAAAAATGATGAAAATCATAAAATAAAGATGAACCAAAAAGGAAACGCTTACGAATATACGTGGCAAAATAAAGAGCGATACTTTAAATACGCGTTTTCATCTATTACGATCCTGGATGAAATTCTACGCCAAAAAACACCTGCCTGCATTCAATCCGGACAATAGCCATAGTATTGGCCCAGGCCGGTTAGAAACAACAGGGAGATGTATAGAGACTGCAGATATAATACGGATAATCGCTCAGAGTGCCAGTGCTTCCTCTGTAATCCGCTTAATATCGATCGTGGAAAATGTGCCCTCATGTACCATATCCGGCAAAATATTTTCCAGAAAATAATCGACACAATGAAGATCGACGTGCTTGATTTTGACCAGCGCATTACGATACATAGCGATAAATTCTTTTTCGGTGTTGCCGCGCTGCAGCTCCGAAAAAGCTTCGTAGACCTGATCCATTTTGTCGGCGACCTGCAGGATCATGCCTTCGACCGAATCATCCTTGCCTTCATGCAGCTGTTTGCGAAAAATCGGCTTGAAATCATCCGGAATATTTTCTTCGATAAAATGCTCAATCATGCCTTCTTCTACTTTTTGCAGCAGGGAGCGCAGCTCGAGAGAAGAGTGCTTGACCGGTGTTTTGATATCACCGATAAAAATCTCGCCATAATCATGGCTGCTTGTAATCTCATATAGTTTTTTCCAATCGATAGAGACACCGTGCATTTCCTCGATATCTGCCAGTGTTTTGGCATATTGCACCACTTTCCAGGAGTGGGCGGACACGCTGTGCTGTTCAAATTTGAATTTGCCCGGGCAGCGAATAATACGTTCCAGATCATCGAGTGAGCGGAAATAGGCGTGAATTCCCATATGACTAACCATCCTTTGAGTACTGTGAATTTGAAATAAGCGATAGAAGATAACGTGTACGATCGCAGGTATAATGGTCAGTATAGTCCTACAGTGTTAGCGTGGAGTTAAGCGCAGGTCAAATCTGCAGCAGAGATCAACAAAAGTGGATCAAACAAAAAAACAATCTGTAACTACATCGCTGCGACATAACCGGGTATAATGATTAGTTGTGACGAATTGCAGCGATAAAAGATCATGAATGATCACAGGAGGTTGAATGATGAAAAATGCAGCCATTTACAGTTCCATACCGGACTTGAAGCAGCTGGAAGAAATAATGCGTACTTTGTATAAGGATCAAAAAATGACAGTAAAACCCGATCGAACCCATATCGAAGTCATCCAGGGTGGACTGTTCCGCAAAAAGACCCGAAAAGGATTCAATATCATGACCAGTCAGACCGAGCCTGCGCAGTTCAGCGCCATGATCGATGGGATGGGCGGATTTTTCTATCAGGTACCGGCTGTGAACAAGCAGGTGCAGCAAAAAGTATTGCTCAAACTGAGTACCCTCAATATGGTGATCGGTATCGAGACAGAAGAAGACATTTCGGAAGAGTTTTACGGAGAACTACTGCATATTGTTCGTTCGCTGGATGGGCTGTTGTTCTGGGGAGGCGGTCAATTGCTAAATGGTCAGGGAGAGCTGGTGCTGGATGCAAACGGCAATTCCGGTGTGGAGGATTATATCGTTACTGCGCATACGAGTCATTTGCATAACGAGTTTCAAATTACGCCGACTGGAGAGAGTCGCAAACAGCGCTCCAATACATATCTGGAAAAGCAGGGTATACCGATCAATACAACACTTCCGGCACGGCTGGGAGATGAGCAGGCCAGCCGGATTCGTACACGGGACCAAGTAGCAGAACGTGCAGTCGCTGTCTGCATTACTGCTGTCAAAGGAGAATGTGTCGGTGCAGGCGAGACTGCAGCAGCAACCCGGGAATTAATCAGCCAGATTATCCAGCAGTACAAGGCAGATCGCTTTTTTACCGCGGAGGAAAAAGCATTTATCGAGCAGGAGCAGCCGGGAGAGGATGATGTTGTGCGTTTCTCCTGGCGTTATGAAGCGTTGTGGGTACTGCTATGGGCACTCGGCTATATCGATTCACTGGAAAAGCCTACACAAATCTGCGATGTACCGGAAGCAGTATCGATTGTACAGCAGTTTGACAGTTTTGCCGCTTTTCGCGATGGCGCGCAATTGCGAATAGCATCCGAAATTCTGGATGCAGCCGATCTGATTTATCGATATGACTGGGCATGTGTGGACAGTCGGGTACATCAGCGACCGATTCCGGGCGGTCTGGATGCCGGTGTAGTGCATGAGCGGCATTATGCCCTGAACTGGCTGACCGGCTATCTGGATCAAGAATGGGATGATGTTCGAACCGATACCTGATCGCATTCCTGTACTGATGCAGGATCGATAATGTTCATGGCAGTTGGATCTGTGACAAAAGAGACAGTATAAAAGCGTTTACAATCGAAAATTATCATGTTATGGTAATGGCCAAAGGATTGTTACTGCGAATGCGGGCAAAACCTGGGTACGACTATGTTCCATGCTATGGAGCACAGTGGTATCCGGGTTTTTTTGCGTTTATAGCCGAAGGGCAGACAATCCTCCAGTATATAAAGGGAAAAGGGGTCAGCATGATGAGAAAAAGCAAGTGGGTCAACATGGTATTATCAGTGAATCTATGTGTACTGCTCACAAGTGGTATAAGCGGACAGGCGATAGCTGCATCAGTACCTGCCGAGAACAAGAACGCTTCGTTAGCTGCCGGACAATCTGTTCAGCAGCAGAAAGCACGAACGGTTATTACCAATGATGGTGAAGTAGATGATATGAACTCGATGCTGCGCTTTTTCCTGTATGCCAATGAAGTGGATCTGGCCGGCATTGTATTGACTAGCTCGGTCTATCATTATGCAGGTGATCCTGCGAAAGGAATTGAGCCTTATCGCTGGACCGGCACCCAGTGGTTGACCGATATGACCAATGCCTATGCACAGGCTTATCCCAACTTGAGCAAGCATGCCGGTGGTTATCCAACGCCAGATTATATTCGCAGCGTAATCAAGATTGGCAATATTTCATACAAGGGAGAGATGGAGCAGGTTACCGAAGGTTCCGAATTTCTGAAAAAGCTGTTCCTGGACAATGACCCGCGTGATCTGTACGTGCAGACATGGGGCGGTACCAATACAACAGCTAGAGCACTGAAATCGATTGAAGAACAATATAAAGGAACGGATCAGTGGTCCACTATTCAGCAGAAAGTCAGCGACAAGCTGGTATTGTACATTATCCTGGACCAAGACGACAGTTATAACGATTATATCGCCAAGAATTGGCCGGATATCCGTATCATCAATGATCAATCGAACTTCTGGCACTTTGCTTATGCCTGGAAAATGCATACCGAAGCTGTGAACAGCAAGCTGCATGGTGCATGGAACTACGAGAATATCCAGCATAATCATGGTCCGCTGCTGAATCTGTATGCCCTGATGGGTGACGGCAAAATGATCGATGGAGAACTCGCTGAAGAACAGCGCGGCAGTGGATCCTATTTGCAGAACAATCCGCAGTATGATCGGTATGATTTTATTTCCGAAGGGGACTCGCCATCGTTCTTTTACTTGATCGATAACGGACTGCGCAGTATGGAAAATCCAAGCTATGGCGGTTGGGGAGGCCGTTTCGGTCAGGTCAATGACAAGCTGTATCGTAACAATGTGCTCGATTATGATGTACATACTGGCCGCTATGAATCGGAGTATTCATTAACGCGCTGGTTTGATGATATCCAGAATGATTTTGCAGCCCGTGCAGATTGGGCAATTGCTTCACAATACAAAGATGCCAATCACAACCCCACGCTCAAAGTCAAAGAAGGATTGAATCTGACTGCCAAGCAGGGTCAGTATATTACACTGCATGCGATAGGCAGCGATCCGGATGGCGACCAGCTGAGTTATCGCTGGTGGCGTTATTATGAAGCAGATACGTATAATGATTCTCGCGTGAAGCCTGCTGCTGAAGAGAAGGACGCAGTAGATGGACTGCTGCTGGGTATTCACCGTCCGCTTGCGGCAGGCGAGAAGCGTAATACCATAGGGCTGAAAAACAGTAATACCCCGACCGTCAAATTCCAGATTCCCAAAGATGCCAAATCCGGTGATACGATCCATATGATCGCTGAAGTTCAGGATAACGGTACGCATACCCTCAAACATTATCAGCGGGTGATTATTACGGTAAAATAGTCCGCGCCGCTGCATGATCCCTGATCTCCTTTTCCTTGGATGCTGCTATCTGTGCTATACAGCAGCAGTTTATAGAAAAAAGGGATCAGGGCTTTTTTTGTACAAGCGATCGAATGTAGTAAAATAAATACAATACATAAAACCGATCATGGACGGAGGAGCTTATGGATAAAAAAGCAAAACAAATACTCATCAAAACGTTCTGGCAAACTGGTGGCTGGAAACTAGGTTCGCCAGTGCTGCAGGGAGAAGATTTTGAGTATGCCCGCAGTCAGGGTGTTATGTTCGACCCGCTGACGATTACGCATGATGAACTGGTACAGCGTCTGAATGAGCTTCATCAGCGGATTACGCTGGAACAGGTGAGCGAAGCCTTTTTGCATAGTTTGTCTACCCGCCGGATACATCTGCGCAGTGCATTGTCCAGCTGGGCGCTTACGGCGGAGCTGCCGCTGCATACGTATGAACAGCGCAAATCCGTACATACCAATACAAGCAGCTGTGGCGACTGCAATTTTCAAGGGCTTATGTCGGATCGCAGCTATGTAGATGCAGATCTGAATGTACTTAATTTTGAACGGATCAAATGGGGCGGTGTACGATTGAACTGGCTGCTGTACTGCTGGCTGGATCTGGAATTGTTCAGCCGTGAGGAGCATGGTGCTGCGACAGCAGAGGATGTACAGCTATTCCGGCAGATGCTGGAACAGGTGAAGCAATGTGATCCAGCAGACAGCGCCCGCAAGCTGGAGAAACGCTGGAAAGATATTTTTCCGTCCAGCAAATATGAGCGGGATGCAGTTATGGAAATACTCGGGTATGCCGGGATTCTCAAGGCACAGGATACGCCGCGCATCGGCAGGGGCGGCGATAATGATTTCAGAGCGATGGCTGTCTGGCAGGGTCAGGATAGATATGACACCAGAGCAGTCGCACACTATTTTGGCAAATGGAGGCTGGGTTCATGAATGGAGAAATTCATCAGCTGCTGCTGATCACTTCTCTGGGCAATGGCTATCTGATTCATGGTGCCGATGCTTCGAGCAAGGAACTGCAGCATACCAACAGTATATATGTTACTTTTACGGATGGATCACAGAGCTGGCAATGGACAGACTGGCTGGAGCAGCTGCGCAGTAATGGATGCCAGCGCCTGATGATGGTCAGCGGCAGCCAACCGGAAGAAAAGTGGCAGACGAGTGGATTCGCAGGCGGTGGTGCAAGAGCCGGTATAATCACTCTTGGAGCACAGCAGAACCGGATCTGGATTCCGCACTGGGAGAGTGGACAGTTCCGTTCCTCGGTGCGCTGGAATATTACATATACCGAGCAAGAGCAGGAGTTGGGACAGCCGTCCGAAAGGGCTTTTTTGCCTTTGAGTGAGGTAGGCAAGCAGTTCAGGCAATCGCTGGAGCAGATTGCTGCGCTGGCGGAAGATATCGAACAGTCCTTCTGGAAGCAGAATTTTTTTGATCCCGGTATTGCGATTCTGGACGGCGCCTCAGCTCCAAAACTGGCTTTTGATCTGCCGGATGTGTACAGCGACGAAGCACGGCGCCTGCTCAATGCGGTCTACAAGACATGGGTGTTCGGAGCCATGGGCTCGTGGAATGATGAGCCTCCTTATTCGGCACATCTCCATGACAAGAGCGAAGAGTATGAACGTATTTCTGCGCAGCTGTACGCCGCTTTGCTGCAGACGGCGCAGGCAGCAGTGAATTCAGTCATCTTTTAGAAGAAATCAGGGCTACAAAAGGAGAGAACCATCATGAATGAACGCTATGCTTGGAATTCGATATTTGAATACCAATTTACAAAAGAGGAACCGGCTTCTGCTGCAACTATCCGGGAATTCCGGGATAGCTGGAATCGCAGTCTCACCGCAGAAGAAATTTACGAATACAGCAGCAGACAGACCAATCCTTTCCCGGTGAGCTCTCCTTTGCATAGTCAGTACAAGCCGCTGGACCCTTCAACATGGCGTTTGCCGCAGCAACCGCTGCCGGACAGCTATCTTCAGCTGCTGGCTTATGCCAATGGCGGCGAGTTTCAGACCGGTGAACGTAATTTCGCGTTTTTTGGTACAGAAGATTTGCGAGAAATGAATCTGGTCTATGAAATACCTTATTATATGGCTGGAGCTGTTTCTTTTGGCATGGATGGTGGCGGGAATCATTATTTGTTCGATATGCGTGCCGGCCGGGTAAATGGGGAATATCCGATCGTTCTGGCAAGCTCCGGCAATCTGGGATTCGAAGACTGTATGCATGCAGCCAACTCCCTGCTGGAGCTGTGTACCGGACGTGAAGCACTGGATGGGTAAATCGCCCATTTGATTCCAAGTTATGGAGGCCGTATATGTATCAGACGATCCACCCGGATACGATTCAGATTGAAAAATCATTAACCGGGGCAGAGGTACGCGAGTTAGCCGATCATCCTGATCTGCGTATCATTCAATTGGCAGAAGCGCTGGAACCGGACAGCTGGAAGCTGCTGAATACGCATCTATTTGCCGTACGTCAGGATGTGCGGCTGCGTGTATATGGATTTTATGATTCGGTAGGCGATCTGGGTTTTCTGGAATGGCTGCCGGAGCTGCGCAGATTGTCGCTGGAATGTGAAGGAGAAATTCGCAATCTGGATGCATTGGGTTCGCTGGGCAGACTGGATCAGCTGCAGCTGTCGCTTGCCACACTGACAGAATTGGATATTCTGGAACAGGTGCCATCTACACTTACCGATCTGCATATCGGCCGGACACTGTCCCGCAAGCCGGATCTACAGGTATTGTCACGATTTGGTCAGCTTCAGAATCTGCATATAGACGGCCATCACAAAAGTCTGGATATTATCCGACAATTATCTACGCTGCAGCAGCTCACTTTACAGTCAATCACGGTACCGGATCTTGCATTTGTCCAGCCGCTGCAGAATCTGCAAGACCTGACGATTCGCCTTGGCGGCATTCGGGATCTGAAGGCGCTGGCAGCCCAGGAATCGATCCGTTATTTGCAGCTGTCCCAAATCAAGGGGCTGGAGGATATCACGGTGATCGCTTCGCTGACTGGGTTACAGTATCTTTTTCTGCAGGCGCTACCGCATATCCGGGAGCTGCCTTCTTTTGCCGATTTGCCTCGACTGCGCAAGATTGCTCTTGATAATATGAAAGGTCTGCGGGATATCCATACGCTGGAATATGCTCCGGGTCTGATCGAGTTTACCCACCGCGAGGCATGGGAGATGAAGGTAGCTGCCTATGAACCGCTGCTGCGCAATCCGTCGCTGAAGCGAGCCTATGCCAAACTGAAAACTCCGCGTATGATGAAGCAGTTCCATCAGCTGTTAATACAGTACGACAAAAAAGATGTGCTGGAAGAACGCGAGCAGGGACGAACCAACTGGTGGGATGACTTTCCGTTTCAATAAAATAGACAGTATAAAGTAAAAAAGGACTCCGTCGTGTATGATCGGGAGTCCTTTTTATTGAAATTACCAAGTAATGTCTCATAGGAAAGCTCATATGACAGTAATCCATAAAAGCAGCATAAACGCACATTAGGCTGTATCATTGCTTGATAAAGAAAACCCAGTTTCATCGATCGCAGACTCAGGCAAGAATACTTTTGCGTCTGGCTTCCTCGATCCAGCTCGGGAATTCGCTGAGCAGTCGATCATATAGTTCCTCGTCGCTGACTTTGGAAATATCGTCCAGCTCAAAGAAATTCGCGTTATCGACAAAGCGGCCTTTCAGATCATCCAGTTCCCGGAGTACACCATAATTGGCATTACCCAGTCCGACAAACTGCCAGAACAGATTATAGCGCGAACTATCGATGATCAGCTTGGCGATTTTGCTCTTACTGCTGACACCACCGTCACTGAAAAAGATAATATACGTAGGGATGCGTACATTGGGTTCTTCTTTGGTATATTTACGTATAACATCCTCCATGACCGGCGGCTCGTTATTGGTTCCGCCTTTGCTGCCCAGCTTGTAGGCACGTTCTACATAATTCTCGTAATCCTCTGCCCGTACGCTCCGTGCACGCAAAAAGTCCTTGGCAAAAAACCACACATCCAGTTCACCATTATCGTCAAAAGCGGCTGCAATCGCCAGTACACGCTCAAAAGCTTCCTGTACAATCCCTTTTTTGTAAAGGGAGTACATGGAACCGGAAGCATCGAATACCACGGCTACCCGTGCCTGGATCGGCGATACATTTTTCTTTTGAAGAGACAGGGTGACTTTCTTTTTAAGCAAATCGATCTTGGTTAGCGATGTCGTTAATTTGGGTGCTGGGGGCTCTGCTGCCGACGAAGGAGCAGCGGCAGAGGAGGGGATTCCGGCAGAAGGATGGGAAGCTGCTGCCGGTGCAACGGAAGGTGCAGTCGTCGAAGCCTCGGCTTGCGGTTGCGAAGTATCGCTGCTCTCGATCTCTACACCAAAGGACTCCGCGAGCGGCTGCAATCCACCGAAAAATCCCCGGCCAATCGCCCGTACCTTGAAGCTGTCTTTATACTTGTAGACTTCAATCAATATCAGTGCCGTTTCTGCGGTCACCTCGGATAGGGTATATGTAATTTGCTGTCCGCCTATTTGTAATACTGCCTGGCAACCGCTCACCTGAGCGAATGTACCTGTACCCTCCAGGGTAGCTGTAAATACGCATTTGCTGACAGGAGTCTGCAGCAGTTTGTTCAGATCCAATTGAAAGCGGGAATGCTGTTCGTTCGCTTCTACCAGCTGCACACATTGGTGAGGATCTACATTCTGATTATAAAAAATAAAATACTCGTCGGAAGGGACCTTACCTTCGTCATTGACCATAAAGCAGCTGATATCCAGCGCAGAAGGTGCAGCACTGCATTGAATAATTACATCCAGCATACTGCCGGGTGGTAGGTTGGTATTTTGCCCCTGATTCAGTAATATCGGTTCTCCAGCCATGCGCTTAACCTCCTGAATTAACAATAGATATTGTAATATTCACCATATTTTTTTACTTCGCTTCATCCAATTGAAATAAATGTACGATCCTTCTATTGATCCGTACGATACAAATAGTTAGAACAAACATCCTCAAAAGAGGACCGACAAAGGAATCATCAGAGTAGCTATGGCAAGCATAAAGGATACTTAGGAAGATGCTCCAATCAAGTCCCTTCCTGCTCACCAGCTGCCAACATCAGCCGGTAAATCTGGCGTGTTGTATTCACATTGCGTATCGTCATGTACCGGTACAGTTTGGAAGCAGCCAGTTTGTTCATGCCACTTCGCGTGACATTTTCCCGGGGAACAGATACCAGTAAGGCGCCGGGAATATACAATAATGTGCCCATCTCCGGCTTTAGCGGTATCTGCTCCAGCACAGAGCTGTTATTGATATCGTCCCACAGAAACAGTACATCGCTTTTCATCTGTTCATCATTCGTCCAGTTCTCCGGCACAGCAGCTATAACAGCTTCCATTTCTGGCAGCGAACGTACCATTACCGGAATATCGCGCTGGAAATCGGCGGCTATCGCCTGCTCCAGCTGTACAGACAATTCAGGCGCAGACAGCTCACTGGCGAAAATAATATTTCCCGAGTTGATATAGGTCGTCACCCGAGTCATCCCGGCTTGTTCAAAAGTGGATTTGAGCAATTTCATATTGATTTTATTATTACCGCCAACATTAATGCCGCGAAGCAAAGCTGCATAAATCATCTATACCCCTCCTTGCTGTCCAGTCTATTACCAGTTTAAGCCCAGATACACAAACAGATCATTCATTTGCTGTTCGCCCAGAAGTTCGAGCAGTTGCGGTTCGATCATTTCCGTATATTCGGTCTTGATCTCGTCTGTCTCTTCATCTGTAATCTCTCCCTGCAGGACAGCAGCCGCTTCAATCATAATAACCAGAGCCGCAAAAAAATTAGCCAGGGATGAGGCTACAAGCTCAGGGTCATTGCCTTCAAAAGCAGCATATACCGGAGAGTCCGCTCTGCTGGTATCCACAATCAGCGGATCATCATTATAATTGGCAATTACCACATGGTGGGATGGCCAATTTGTTGATTCCTCTGGTGAATCTGAAGCTCCAATCCAGCGGTAGCCGAGCTGCTGGCGGTACAGATACTCTGGCGCTGCAAAGTTTAGCAAAATACCGTTTCCAATCAGCACTGCTGCACTTTTTATTGAGCCAGCCGCTTTTTCATCGACCATTTCAAAATGACTGTACAGGTAGTGAAGCTCGGGAGACAGCGGAATACGATCATCAATCTCTAGTTGAATCGGCTCGGAATAGGCACGAATAAAAGAATCGTCAAACAGTCCGTATGATTGATTGTACAGATCCTGCTGCTGAATAAAGGAAAGAATAGAGGTATGTAATTTACTAAAATCCGTCATTGGACCACTTCCTTTCAATAGGCTTCATGCGTATGAATAAGTATCTGTAACACCATTATAGTATACCATCCAGCGTACAGACCAACGTAGGTATTGAAGACGAATAGATTACTATTTGGCAGGTCTGTTATACTTTACTATTCTGTTATACTCTACTATAAAGTAATTCAACCCAAAGGAGAGATGGATATGTCCGTATTATCTGCACAAGAATTAATTGACCGGGACAATCATGCCTGGGAAGAAATTGTACAGCTGTTTGGCGAAGGCACGAATACATATACCATATGGCCTGCCGACCGCAGCGAAGGAGAAGAGACCTTGCGTTGTCTTCAGGTGAGTACACGTTCCTATCTGGGCGCAATCGCTTATGAAGCTGGCGGTATGTGCCTGGATCATGGCTGGATTACACTGTTGGGTGCAGGACATGCACAAGTATACGGCAATCTTCGTTCATGGAATGGACTGGAGGATCAGCTGCCTGTGAAGACACTGACAGGCAAACTGCTGGTAGCCTATGATGCAGCAGGCGGATTTTTTGCGCTGGATACGACAGATGGACAGATTTGTTATTTTGCACCGGATACGCTGGAATGGGAAGCGACTGAACTGACATACTCGGAATGGATCAACTGGCTGGCAGCCGGTGATTTGCAGCAATTTTACGAGACATTCCGCTGGCAGAACTGGAAGCAGCAGACCGAGCAGCTGGAAGTGGGACAGATATTTGCCTACTACCCGCCGCTCTGGACAACCGAAGGCGGAGGAGAAAGCAGCAGCAAACAGGCAGTATTGGTAACAGAAGCCTGGCAGCTGGCTTTGGAGAAAAGCTGACAATAGAGATTCTGCAGGTCCATATATATCGTTTGCACCTATTCACTGTAGATTACAGCAGTAGAAAGCGATTCGTCGGATGCTATACGTGTACTCAACTTATATAATTGTCGATCGCAAGCTTCATCCCTTCATGACTGGCGACAAATCCAAGCTTTTCATAAAAATGATGTGCGCTCTTCCTGCTCTTATCGGTTGTCAGCTGAATCAGCTGGCAATCCATTTCCCGAGCGGTTTCAATAGCATGGCGCAGTAATGCTTCTCCGATTCCCTGGCTGCGATAGCGGCTGTCCACACGAACGCCTTCGATTTGACCGCGTGTCATCCCGAGTCTGGAGAGACCGGGGATGATCGTCAGTTGAAGACATCCGATAACATCCTCATCATGAACAGCAACGACAATCGAGTTGCCTGACTGTTGCTGGATTTTGGCAAAAGCTGTCCGATATTCTTCCGGCAACGGATCTTCAAAACGCTCTCTCGAAGCTCCCAGTTCATCTTCTGCTAGTAAACGTACTATTGCTGGCAAATGTTCCAAAGTAGCTGTCTTATATTCCATAAGAATTCCCTCTCTCTCCATATCAAGAATGAATGGTTGTGAAATAGATTCATGACAAGCTATTTGTATCAGCGAACCGATCCATAGATTATCCATCATAAAAGACTAGCTTTGTTCTCTCAGCTGACTGGCATGCTGCAGGAATTTCTTTTGCTTGCTTGTGCTGCCAAAGATCAGATACAGCAGATGTTCCTGCTGATAGTCCTCCAGCATAGTGAGCTGTTGATCCAAAGCAAGGATCAGCTCCGGTGTATTCCAGCGATCAGCGAGGGCTTTGACCGGGCGTGCGGACTGACCGCTACCTAATAAGATCGCAGTCAGAACAGGTACCAGCTGTGGTTCCACTTCATGAGTCTCGATAAAAGTCTGGATATAGCTGTTATGAGCCATCTGATGCTCGGTATCTACCCTTTTCATGTAGTCGATCAGCAGTGGGAAATAAGCATCACTGTGCAGCCCCAGTCCCAATACCGCATACGTTCCCGGCATAACAGACTTCTCGCCGGGTTCTACATCGTTGTACCAGGCAAACTCCTGCATCGCAAGCTGTGCATAATCAGCGATAAGCGGATACAGCTCAGGATACTGCATAGCTGCAGCAAATAGGCGGTGCAGCGGCGATTTGGCCAGTCCTTTTACAGGCAAAAACAGTTTGGTTTTGCTGCCAAGCTTGAGTTTGTATTCGCGCGGGAATCCCTGGCGCAGCAGATCACAAATGTAGGTGATGGCTTCCTGGTAAGCTGCTGAACCTTCATTCAATAGCTTGATCTCGATCAGCTGTAAAATATCATTGGCTTTACCATGGATATGGTCATTTTTGCGGGAACTCTCGACCTGGCCGCTGCCTTCCTTGAGATAACGGGCTGCTTTATCGGAGCCCAATTGTGCAGCATATTCCAGATACTGCTGCCGTTCGTCAGCACTTTGTCTTCCTACGCACAGCGCAGCATAGAGGAGCAGTTCCAGTTCCTGTGGATTGACCGGACGGGAATCGGCATCCACTTTCAGACGGAATGGCTCGGCATAGCTGCCTGTTGCATCAAAGTAAAGAGGGAGGTACTGTTCATTGGCCCATGTACGGAGCGCAGAGATTAGATGGCGATCCCATTCGGCACGCAGTTTAAGGATAGGCTTTAGTTTGTGGTCCAGCTGCGTGGCCAGCTCGATGATCCGGTCGGTACGGCGCTCCCAGATATCATCATTCAACAGCAGTTCACTGAAAAAGAACAGGTCCAGCTCTTTGGGATACAGAGGCGGAGGACTCTCTACTTTATCCCGGATAAATGTCTCCATTGCCAGATGCAGCGCTTGCTGCTTGGACTCATTCGTCCAGTATTCGGTATGCTGCAGCGTATCCTCAACGAGCGCGCGTTCAATATATAAGGAAACTTCCAGCTTGTAATCATAATACTGTGATCCCAGATGATCTTCATAAAAGACCGGCTCCAGCCGCTTACGCAAAGCCGGCAGCCATTCCTGAAGCAGCATCTCGTCGGTGATCGCTTCGATATCCACTTCCGTGTCCCATGGATACGCCGAATCGCTCCAGGAAAAAGGTCTTTCAATCTCGATAAACATTTGGCCACTGGTCCAGTTGTTTTTACCTTTGCGGTAGCCGATACGGATATAATCGTGAATCCCTGCCTGAAGCGTACTGCGTCGGCCGAACTCGCTAATTCGCTTTTGCTCACGCTCGGAGAGGGATTCCAGCTGCTCCCAGGTTTCTTCCAGTAATAATTCAATATTGGCGTCCATATTCTATTCCTCCTGTAAGCCGCTTATATGTAAAATCATTTGTTATTCATTATATCATTTTGTATACGCCGATATTTTGGACGAGACACGCTCATCATAAAATAGTAGCTGGTGATTGGAAAAGGATGTATTTATTGATCAGCTATAACAATTTATGATGAATCATCCGTTTAAATATATAGAAGATTGTTTGTGCATCTATTCGTTTTACATAGCTATAGAACAGTCAAAGGATAAGGCTAGTCCCTGATTCTACAATGGGATGATATCAAGGAGGTGAGAAGATTAATACACGGCAAATCGGACTGCATATTATTTTGCCTATCCTGGTCGGTAGTATCATTTATATTCTTTACCGGCATACGACACTTCTTGTATTTCAATGGTTAAGCTTTGCAGGTCTATTGTCTTTTGTAATGCAGCTTAGAGAAATGGCTTCTTTATCTCTGCCATCTTTTGTTAAATATTCACTGCCGGATGGATTATGGGCATATGCATTTGCCTACACCATTTATCAGATCTGGCGAGAATCCAGTAAAGTAGTTACGTATAGTATTATTTTTGGAATACCATGTACCGGAATATTCAGCGAGCTTTTGCAGATTCCGCATATCATACAAGGTACATTCGATCTCAATGATGTTATCGCCTATAGTATCGCAGCTATCATTCTTTATATTATTTCGATTCAAAAGGGGAATAGACACAGATATGAAAAAAGCAATTTCAACACTAATCGCCTGCGCCATTTTTGGTACACTGGCAGCAGGAAGCATGAATAGCGATGAGCCTAGTTCGACCAGTAGTTCTACAAGCAGTTCCAATACAGCTTCTGCCAAAAAAGAAGGCAGCACAGCACCCAAGCAGGAAAAGAAAGAATTTTATATTGGAGATGGCGTTAGCGTAGGTGGATTTGCCGTAATGGTACATACACCAGAAGTCAAAAGCAGTGTAGGCAATCAATACCTGCGTCAGGAAGCCAATGGCGAATATTGGGCAGTCCCGATTTCTGTGATTAACAATGACAAAGAAGCGCGTATGGTTACTATGGCTATGTTCAAGCTGGTATCCAAGGATGGAAGATCCTATGATTCGGATGCTACAGCCGTAATGTACATGGATTCTCAAAACAAATTGCTGCTGGACAACATCAATCCAGGTGTTCAAGTAGATGGATATATTGTATTTGATATGCCAACAGGCCAGAAAATGTCCAATTATTCCATGGAAGTTAGTGATCCATTCAGCTTTACCCGTAATAACCAAGTATTGATCAAATTAGCCAAAAAATAATTTCTGCTTCAACAAAAAGACTGCCGATCAGATGTCGGCAGTCTTTTTTTATATTTTGTTATTGTTGCATAGAGCTTGTTTTATTCGGGGATTATTTGTTTGGAGAAACGAGGATTTTCACCTGGTTTTTCTCTTTCATCAGTGCTTCAAAGCCTTGCTCAACAATCTCGCTCAGGCCGATTCGTTTGGTTACCAGTTTCTCCGGAGAGAAGTAGCCTTGATTCATCAGGCTGATTACAGCAGGGAATACATCACGGTAGCCGATAATACCGGCGATATTGCGTTCCTGCATAACGATCAGGTTCGGATGGATTGGAGCTTCTTTTTCAAAAATGCTGACGATCATGATCTGTCCGCTCAGCCTGGTTGATTCAATTGCTTGAGTCAGTACGACCGGTACACCGGTAACTTCGTAGGCAACGTCCGCGCCGCCTTCAGTCAGACGGTGAATTTCTTTGACTACATCGACATCAGCCGGGTTCAGGCCGATAGCACCGAGTGATTCCGCTGTTTTGCGGCGTTCCTCGGACAATTCGACTGCATAGATCTCGGCTGCACCGGATGCACGCAGTGCTTCGATCACGAGCAGACCGATCGGACCTGCACCAAATACGACAGCGCGGTCACCGACTTTGAACTGGCTTTGACGAACAGCATACAGTGCGACTGCAGACGGTTCAACCAGGGCGCCCTGTTCAAAGGAAACACTGTCCGGAATTTTGTGTACCATGTGTTCATCTGCGGATACATATTCAGAGAATCCGCCGCCACCGCCGGCCAGACCGAGGAAGCCCATTTTCTCGCAGAGATTATATTTGCCCTGACGACATGCAGTACATTTACCGCATGCAAAAATAGGCTCCACAACAACGCGGTCGCCTTCTTTGAATTTGGTTACGCCTTCGCCTACTTCGACAACTTGTCCGGAAAACTCATGTCCCATCACAACAGGTGCTTTTTCATTAGTCAATGGGTGAGGGGAGTCTTTGGAAATGAAAATAGGACCTGCCGCGTATTCATGCAGATCACTACCGCAAATGCCGCACCATTGCACTTTGATTTTTACTTTGCCTTCCTGTACGGTTGGTTCTTCAATTGTATCTACTCTCAAGTCTTTTACACCATGCCAACGTAATGCTTGCATCGAAGTCATCTCCCTGTGAGGTTATAAGATTATAAGTTTGTTGCTATCGATAAGTATACACTATTTTAGGAAACGTTTCCGGTATTAATGATGTCACACTATGGACATATTGTCAAATGGATTTCGGCAGGAACTGACGCGAACCTACATAAGAAAACAAAAAAAATACAGTTCATTTCTATTTTTCAAAATAAGACTCAGAGCTATTAGAACAGGGAGTTAGTAGATAAAATTTGAAATAGTTTATTTCCATGATAGAAGTGTTGCCCTTCACCGATCCTTCCTTTTAATCAGGCAGACCGATTTGCAAACGGCTATGATATAATGTAAGAAAAGAAGCGAAAAATTACAAGGATGAATGGAAACGATTCCGATAAGAGGAGAATAAACCGGCATGGCCAACAGGAAAAAAGTAACGATAGAAGATGTAGCCAAAAAAGCGGGCGTTGGTATTGCTACGGTATCGCGCGCTCTGAATGATAGCGAAGGCATCAGTGCCAAGACCAAAGCCCGTATTCTGGAGATTGTCGAGGAGATGGGCTTTATTCCGAATACCTCTGCCCAGAGTCTGAAAATTCGCCAGACCCGGCAGATCGCACTCGCAGTACCGGATATTCGCAATGCGATCATTCCCGATATCGCGTGGTCGGTGGAGCAGGCTGCCAAGCAGCATGGTTATCGTGTAGTACAGATCAATACGCTAGGTAATGCACGGCTGGAGCTGGAGACGCTGCGCGAAGTGAAAAAGCTGCACGTGGATGGTCTGGTGATTATGCCGCTGGCCTATCCGAAAACGTTGGAAAGTCTGATCAATCAGTCGGCTATCCCGATATCCGTTATTAATTACAGCAAAAAGCTCAGTTCCGATCTCAAAGCGGATATTGTCGGCATGGCCCGCCAGGAAGGGCGTCTCGTTATGGAGCATCTGCTGCAGATCGGCCGTACCCGTATCGCTTATGCAGGTGCACCCAAGGACAAGATCGAAGAGCGTTATCTGGCCTATGAACAGTCGCTTCGTCATGTAGATGCTTCGCTTGTGTATTTTGGCGAGGACTTCACTTTTGATACAGGACGACAGGCAGCAGATTACTTTTATAATCTCAAAAATATGCCTGATGCCATCTATGCAGTCAACGATATGGTTGCGATCGGCATCGTGAACCGATTCAAAGAGCTGGGCGTCAAAGTGCCAGAGGATGTTGCCATCGTCGGCATCGATAACAATCTATGGACTACAGTGACCACACCACAGATCAGCTCGGTATCGATTATGGGCAATGAAGTGGGCAGGTTGGCAGCAGAGCTGCTGCTCAAACGTATCCAGTCACCGGAGCCTGCTGAATATGAACGTGTAGAATTCGAACCAAGATTGATTGTCCGCGAATCGAGTCTGGCAGCCAGACATTATTCGCGTCAGGATCGCGAGTAGAGCGAACCGCATGCCAGACAACTGGAGGAACAGTAGATGAGTGCTTATTCTCTGCAGCTGCTTTTACAAGGAAAAATATTGCTCAAGGAATTAGTCCCTGTCGATGCCCACTCGATCACCTGGATGGAGATTGGGCTGCCGCGGGACTGCCTGCCTGCATATCCGCTGCGTATCGAGCCTGGTGCAATGATCGGCTTTTCACCTTACCGATCCAGCGTTCCCATAGAAAAAGCTCGTTTTCAAGTGAGGATTTCTTCATTTAACAGAGCGGATATTGAACAGGAGCTGAAGCCTTCGTACGACAGAGTGGGCGAATATAGACAGTTTGCCAGCTGGCAGGAGATTCAGGAGTATTTGAGTCATTATGATCTGGATATTGATGATTTTACCGATTCGGCTCATGTAGACAAATATCCTTTATAAAGGGCTGTCAATAAACAGACAGGACCTTCTGCCTGCAACGGGTGAACAGAGCTGGAGCTTCCTTTAAATAGGGGTACATACAAGCCTGATAAAAAGTACAGCCGATATTCCGATTTATCGTTGACAATCCGGTTGTACTGCTTCATAATCCATAGATGATAATGATTATCATTATCCGCAAATACATACATATAGAGGAGAATTCGAACATGAAAAAGGGGTTCATCGGAATTACACTTATGCTCGTTCTGATGCTTGCACTCGCAGGCTGCGGAACAGCTGGAAATACAAAAACCGAGGGAGAAACTACACCAGCTGCTGGTGGAGCAGCAGCATCCGGTCCGATAACGATCAAGCATAACCATGGCGAGACGAAACTCGACAAGCCGGCGCAGCGTGTAGTCGTTCTGGAATGGACATTTACCGAAGATCTGGTGGCTCTGGGTGTACAGCCAGTAGGTAGTGCGGACAATAAGCAGTACAAGATCTATGTAAGCCCGGAAGCTGCTCTGGACAGCAGTGTAGCCGATGTAGGTCTGCGTAATGAACCGAATCTGGAAGCGATTGCGGCACTGAAGCCGGACCTGATCATCTCCAACTTTGACAGCAATAAAGATATTTATGACCAGCTTAATACGATTGCACCAACGATTGAGTACAATCTGAATGACGGCAATGGTTATGACTATGACAAGATGGTTGAAGTGTTCAACAGTATTGCGACGGCGGTAGGCAAACAGGATCAGGCGAAAAAAGTACTGGCTGATCTGGATCAGCACTATGCCGAAGCCAAAGAAAAACTGGCTGCTGCCGACAAAGCGGATCTGCACTATGTGATCACTCAGGCGTTCACTTCCCAGAATGCAGCAAGTCTGCGCATGTTCCTGGACAATTCGGTTGTAGCAGGTACCCTGGCGAAGATCGGAATGATCAATGACTGGAAATCGGATAAAGTCGAAAATTATGGTTTCTCGACCGTAGGTATCGAGGCACTGTCCAAAGTACAGGACAGCAACTTTATCTATATCACCCAGCCGGATGATGATGTATTCGGAGCGGCAATGAAAGGCAATTCGGTCTGGAACGGACTGAACTTTGTTAAAGAAAAACGTACGTATCCACTGTCTGGAACTACTTGGACATTCGGTGGGCCTGTATCCTCCAAAGCACTGGTCGATCAGGTGGTTGGCGTACTGACGAAGTAAGAAATACACGGATTATGATACAGCTTTGCCGGTGAATAATGCAGGCGAGGTGATAGCTATTGTTATTGAAGTGGTGATGATCCAATGAAGTACCGGCTCATCATATTGATAACGACATTTGCAATAACTCGCCATAATGATGTTCATAAGAGCGGCATTTATCATAATGATGCTCGGATTAATGATGATAGGAGAAAACCCTGCAGACTTCAATCTGCAGGGTTTTTCGTATTTCAGATAGATGCACGAATGCATCACAGATATTTTAATGAACACACGTATATTTTAATCAATAAACGTACCATCTGGATTATGGATGCATATTCCATTTCACGACCGATCCTCGAGCATCAGCTGTATAGATTGCACCGTTGCCATAAGCTCTAATATCCGCATTCAGCAAAATATTACCGCTGGAAGAGGCGAAAATAGTTTGCAAATTCTGCGGATTCAAAACGTAGGCGCTTTTTTGTAAAGTGAGCAGCAGATTACCATCGATCGTCTGGATCAAGGAGATCCCTTCCTCCGGCGGGCCAACCACATTTTGCTGTGCGATCTGACTGTTCATGGTATACAGGCTGATCGTATGGGGAGCAGGTTGATATACGGCATACCCTGTACCGGATGCTGCAATCTGCGCATCAATTGGAATAAGACGTTTCCATATAAGCTTACCCTTCGGCGAGAATCCATACAGTTTATCTTGCGTAAAGCCGGCTTCGCGAATAATTATGGAACCGTCAGACAGGAGGGTTTGCTGTTCGTCCATATCTTCATACAAAATAGTAGTTTTGGGCATTTGGTAGGTGTACTGCTGCTGACCGTTCTGGTTGTATACGGCCAGCTTGGAACCATAAGCGGTATCCCAGATGCCGCCGCGTCTAACCATGGGCGAGAGATCCATGAGGATATGATCATTTTGGATACCGATTAACCGACCGGCGATCTGACTGCGATGGATCAGTTTGCCGCTGGTCTGGAAATGTAGCAATTTTGTATGATATATCCCTTTATTGTCGTAGCTGTACTGTACAGCAGCCAGAATAGAGTTATCTTTCATCACAGACAGCTGCACAATATCCAGCCCATTCTGATGTGGAAGAGAGCGAATCCAGTTTAATTTACCGGAGCTGTTGATCGAATACAATTTATAGGTGCCATCCGTAAAATTCTGAAAAGCATAGGTAGTACCATTAGCTGCAAAAGCAGTCTCGCCATATATAGTAAAAGGGCCACCGGATTTGTGGAAATCATACGTCCATTTCACTTTGCCTGTATTCTCGTCCAATGCCTTCAGACTGTCCAATTTCCAATCGTACGATATACCGGCCTTGGGAATATTGTCGACCAACTGTGTAATATAGGCATAGACAAGCTTTTTGGCAGGAACCGCATGAATATTGCTCACAAACGAATTGGAAGGATGTCGTATCAGGACAGAGGGAGTTCTCAGATTGGGCGATGTCCAGGATTTGTGCAGTGCATTCATAGCTATAAGCGATTTTGGAGAGGAGGCTGCTGGTAATGGTGCTGCATTCGTTCCTGTAATAGAGGATTCAGCAATGCCATTTTTAGCAGTAGTAGATCCATAAGATGCGGGAAGAGCAGCAGCATGCACAGCAGTAGAGGGAGTCAGCCACATACTGCCGAGCAGGCCGGCTGTCAGCAGACATGAGGTCATACTCATACGTGTAAATAATGTTTGAAGCATATCAATTCCACCTTTATGTATTGAATTGCCGAACAGGTAAGTAGAGCTACTGTAAACATGATAAACTGCTTCAGCCTATCCATGAAGGAGCACTGCCTACCGGTTAGAAGACCCTGTTTATTTTAGAACAAAAAGGTATGGTATTTAATATGCAAAAAGTGACAATCCTATTACCAAAATGATACCGGCGCATAAGAAAGCAGGTATTGGCAGTAGAGAGCGCAGCATAAATGGGCTAACGATACATCGAATACAGTAGACGATATATGACCTGATTATTATAAATATAGAAAAAGCCTGCAGAATCAGGTCTGCAGGCTCTTATATTCATTTTATTCTACCTCGATTGCCAATTGGGCTGCCTGTTCAATAAGTGCTAGATAACTGGCATTTACTTGGTCACTCATTTTCTGATACTTTTCATAATAACCCTCATCGTCGGTTTGCATATACTTGCTCATTAACTGCATCATATCGCTCGCTGTATTTCCCATATCCAGCGTGTGATTCCGAATAGAAACTACTTTTTCACGTATACTCGGATTATCAATTTGAGGGATTGTCAGGGATTCAAGTCTTTGTAGGCGACTATCTATATTCTTGCGGTGAGACGCTATTTGTGCCACCACTTTCTCAATTGTTGGTTCCTGCATCGTGGAGAAGTCAGCTGCTTGTTTCATTTCCTGACCCATATAATGCAGCATTTGTGTACATTCTTCTAAATATTGCAAAAGGTTATCACTTGCTTGCGTAGATAATCCGGATGCAGAGGTAGTTGGCTGCGACGGGCTGGGAGAATGATTCATCTCAACAGATGTGCTGGTCTCTACCGAAGTACTACTGCCTGCAGAAACACTTGTCTCTACAGAGGTCGTTGTCTTCACGGTAGTAGAGATACTATTCGAATCCGGCGAGGTCTCCTGGACGGGAGAAGTGCTGCTATTATCATTAAAGTTATTGCTGCCAGCATTCTCGGTGCTGGGCAGATCGTCTTCATTCTCGGCATAATCATCTGTGGTGCCGTTTACGGTATTTCCGGTCGTGTCAGTATCCCATGTGGACGAGGAAGAGGAAGTCTCCGCATGCTCTGTGGGCGCATCTTGCATATTTCCACAGCCAGCAAGAACAACAATTAGAGCAGCCGGTAAAATCAGCTTTTTGAACAGTGTCATGATACACATCCTTATTGTTATAAAATAAATAGAGTAGCAGTACTACAGATACATAGACGTTATGTAATGGATCAAAGCTGGTTTAGGTTTAGAGCAGAGCTAATCATATCAAACGATAGGAAAGACTACAATTACTTTTACTACTCGTCTATATCGGATATCGGCGATCAATTCATAAATATGAACAAGCAGCAAGCAGATAAAGTGGTAGCGTATAATCGCTCATTTTCTATCTCATAGCCTGTATCCCAAACGTCAAAAAACCGCCAAACTTTGTGTAAACAAAGTTGTAGCGGTTGGAGTCAATTTATCCTTAGGACATGCTATATGGTTTGGCAGCTGTTAGAGTAGCAGGTTCAGAATGTGCTGGTTCCGAGATTTCACTGTGCCATTCTTCTTCGCGTATGGTATGAAGTTCGTGTTTGTTCTGGTGAAGTTCCTTGATCATATTCCGATAAATAAAAGCTTCCTGCTGGGATAAGCCGCTGCGGTTCTCTTTCAAAATCCAGTTCTCCACATTCTTCTTCAACATTTCACTTTTGCGTTCCAGTGCTTCGGTATAATTCAAGTGTATTCATCCTCTCCGGTTTATGCTGTCGGATGATGATCATGGTATGTAGTATGATCCCGATATGGAAGTTACATCCGACGTAACATTTACCATTATACGGCAAAGCTGCCGGGTTCCCAATTAGCATGTGTTCGGCTCTGTCCGGGTGAGAGAGCTTCAGCAGGGAAGAAGCAAAGTCAGTAGATGTATTCGGAAAAGTGCTGCTATATACTCGCTTTTGCTACCAGAGACTTACAAAATGTTATTTTTTTTACTTACCCTTTCCAGTTATGTATGCGATCTTGTTAAAACAGCGTAATTCTATTTTCTAGCTATTCGGAAGACTACTCTATTATATGTACTATATTGTCTGGAAATTCGCTCTGTATATGATGAAATTAATTTTTATACAGATTGTGTACATGCATGTGATCTGTTGTATAGATCGATTAAATGTAAGTTTTGGTTATGAATGCTATTCCTGTTATCATCTGATACATGAGGATGATAACCTTTTTTTGTAAATAACATTGGTAAACCAGAAGGGATGGAGAATCATAAAGATGGATGAAAACCAAATTTTTAAGTGGATTGCAAATGGAGAAGTACAAAAGATCGCAGATGAACTAACTGCAGGCATTGATCCCAACAAAGTATACGAGAATGGGTGGACGCTTTTAAAATTAGCGGTAGAACATGAGCAGTTGATGATTGTAGAGCTGCTGTTGAATCGCGGAAGTGACATTAACCAGCAGCCTAATGGCGGTTGGACAGCACTGCATCAAGCTGTGGATATTGCGATCGATGGCACGATTCAGGGAGGCGGAGAACCAGGAGATGAACCTGTAGATATTATTTTGTATTTGCTGGACCACGGTGCAGACATTGGAGCTGTAGATTCACAAGGAGAGAGCGCACTCGATATCGCGCAGGCCTATAAATCAGAGAAGGTGATCGCTGTGCTCAGAAAGTACTTATAACTATAAGCCCAATCATCAGCCTACAATGCAAATCAGAGGTTACAAACAGGCAGTATTGTCTACTATATTAAAAATGGAGGGATAAAGATGATTTCTTATGAATCTTTTCTACGATCTATCAAGATTGCTAGAACAGATTTCCCGAATCCGGATAGTTACCCATTCAATATCCAGGCGATCCGTCATCTGGATCAGCTTGATTTCCATCCTCAGGTTACTTTTATTGTCGGTGAGAATGGTGCAGGCAAATCCACACTGATGGAAGCGATGGCTATAGCATGCGGATTCAATGCGGAAGGTGGCACGCGTCATTTTAACTTTGCTACACAATCTACGCATTCAGAGCTTCATCAGTATATCTGCCTCATACGCAGTGTCAGGAAGCCGCGGGATGGTTTCTTTTTCCGGGCAGAGAGCTACTACAATCTGGCGACCAATATCGACGAACTGGATCAGCAGAATATTGCTAGCCCACAGATCAGAGATTCATATGGTGGCAAATCCCTGCATGAACAGTCTCACGGAGAAGCTTTTTTCGCGACTTTTCTGCACCGATTTTCCGGGAATGGGCTGTATATTCTGGATGAGCCTGAAGCAGCTCTTTCTCCTTTGCGACAGCTGTCGATGCTGGCTCGTCTGCATGAACTGGTAGAGCAGAATTCCCAGTTTATTATTTCTACCCATTCGCCTATTCTGATGGCGTACCCTAATTCGATCATTTACTATTTGGGCGAGAATGGAGTAGAGGTGAGAACTTTGGAAGAAACGGATCATTATCTGATTATGAAGCAGTTTCTTAATAATAAAGACAAGATGATGAATGAGTTGTTTGGCAATAACGAGTAAGGAATAGGTAAATATTTTTGCGGAGAAAAGCGATATAGTTCAGGGTGAGAATGCTTGTATATTTATAGAGGATAAATTTTAAGAAACCTGTGTAATGATTGGGTTTAGACATGATTTGTATTTTTATTTTTGCATTTGAATTTGAATATATGTATTCCTGTATAACGATTATAATATCCTATATAATGTATCGCAAATGAATAGGAGGGAGAGCGATACGAATCACTTTGATGCAGCAGCATACATAAAATCCAATTGAAGGAGCAATATTGTGAGCAAAAGGCCTTTATTTGTCGCTATCATTTCCATACTTATTATGGCTATCGGTTTCCTCAATTTAATCCTGACCTCTATAATGATCAGCCGCAATGTACCTGTCAAAGGAATTATTTTCGCAGATACTCCTGAGCTGATCGCTGTGATATTGGCCTATGCGGGCGGTGCGCTGTTATTCATAGGTGGAATTCTGGCTTTTAGAGGAATGCATGTGGGCAGGCTGATGATTGTAATCTGGTGCATTCTTTCTCTGCTGCTGTATGCGGATTCCATCATCCCGAGGGTGGTGTATCTGGTTGTTATTTTCCTGGCGTTATTCAACAAATCGGCCAACCAGTTTTTCAAATCCTAAAGATAAGAGGTGCTGGAAATGAGCGAGTTTACTGCCGGGAATATCATACTGGCTGCACACAAAGAAATGGTCAAAGATCAGCTGCCATCAGGATCGGCTATTTATCGGTTGAATGATAAGTGGATCACCTGGCTAACCAAGGATGACGGTCATATAGCCGACCATAATCACAAGGCCCCAGCATATATATATCGTGTCTCGAATAGAATACCTGTACTTTATTTTTATAACGCTGAAGATCACTGTTGGGGGTACCAGGTGTTTGATCGGGGTCAAGAAATAGCGAAGCTGCACTTTTCTTTTGAATACGAGGATGAACTGGTATATAAGATAGCCAAAAAGCGCTATCCGCAATCAAGTTTTGAGGATTTATTATTCAGCGGAAAGCTGGAAGATTTGTATACAGAATTAAAAGAAAATAATACTTTCGAAGAGGAATTTAAACGGGTATTTGATGAATGTAATACAGAGGCGTTTCGATTGTTTGGATGCAACGATAAGCAAATAAACCAGCTGAACCGTATTCTCAATGTTGATTATATTAACAATGGTATAGAAAAGAACATGAGCTTGGCAGAAGAGTTCAAATCGATTATAGGCATTCCGGAAATGTTGTTTGTTAGATATGATCGGGTTCTCGAATCCAAAGAATATGAAGAACTTCTCTAAAATCATTCAAGAAGACAAAGTGCAAGCTCATTTAATTATAAAAGGAGCTAAATAATGTCCTATAATGTCCATGTTACAAAATCCTTGAATTGGTGGCATAGTGAGCAACATCCCATTACGGAAGCTGACCTTGAACAGGTGAAGTCCTGGATCGATCTATTGCCTATCACCTATACAAAAGGACGTCTTACTCTGGAAGGAGCTAATAATGAAGTGATGGGAATATTAATTGCTATTGCTGAGCAGATCGGAGCTCGTGTTCAGGGAGATGAAGGTGAAGTATATGAAGGAGATTATCCTATTGACCCCCAAATGCTAGCCGAGCTTGAACGGAGCAAATCCATCTATGTCAGTCCAGAGCTGCCAGCAACCAATGAATACATCGAATCAATCATTATAGGCTCGGAGCTGCTACATCCCAAGTATGGACCAGGAACAGTGATGGAGATTATTAATGAACAAACGGATAAAGAACTGATTGTGTTCTTCCCATCCATAGGCGCAACCAAACAGATCTTGGCATACTATGCTAAGCTTAATATGCCAAACAAATAAAATGATTGATAAGGAGAAATAAAACAATGGGATACAATGTATATATTACAAGAGCAGCCAAGTGGTATGAGAATGAGGATACTCCTATCAGCCTACAGGAATGGAAAGACTATGTTGAGAGCGATCCGGAATTTGAGATGATGGAAGAGATTGCTGTTAGCTTGCCGAATGGCAGCATGATGAGCTACGCCAGTGAAGGAATGGCAATGTGGGTAAGCGAAGAAGAAGAAGTGCTGTTCGATTATCAGGAAGGCAATATCGTCGTGAAAGGTCCCGAAGATGATGTGATTGAGAAAATGAAGCATATTGCATCCAGACTGCAAGCAAAAGTTCAGGGGGAAGAGAACGAAGAATACTGAAATAATTACTCACTTACCCGGAAAGAAGGAGCATTCTCATGAAACTCGTCATCCTGTTCGGCCCGCAGGCAGTAGGCAAAATGACCGTAGGTCAGCATCTGGCTGCTAAGACGAAAATGAAGCTGTTCCACAACCACATGTCTATCGATCTGGTGTCCTCCTTTTTCGATTACAGCACCCCTGCTGGCAAACGGCTCGTGAACCTGATCCGGCGCGAGATTTTCGAAGAAGTCTCTCAGAGCGATCTGGAAGGTCTGATTTTCACCTATGTATGGGCGTTCGATCTGCAGAGTGACTGGGATTACATAGAACAGGTAGCTGCATTATTTGAAAGTAGAGGCGGGACAGTCTATTACGTTGAGCTCGAAGCAGACATGGAGCAGAGAATCCAGCGTAATAAGACGGAAAACCGGCTTCAGCATAAACCTACTAAGCGCGATATCCAGTGGTCGGAAAAGGATCTGATCGAGACCCATGAGCAATATCGATTAAATTCATTACCTGGTGAGCTACAGAAGACAAATTACCTGAGAATCAACAACACCGATCTTGACGCAGAAGCCGCAGCAGAGATGATTGTAACCAGATTTGCATTGTAAACGTTCAATATCAAATAGAGCCCAATTAGCCCGAAAGGATGACTTCTATTGATTATTGTAAAAGCAAAGCAATCCCATCTCCATCAAGTAACCAGCTTGGCTATGCAGCTGTGGCCGGACAATATAGAGTCAGAACTTCGTGCAGACTTTGCAGAAATACTGGATTCTTCGACGGATATTTTATATCTGGCAAATGCAGAGGACATGGGTGTGGGGTTTATTCATATGTCCCTCCGACACGACTATGTGGAAGGCTCCGATTCCAGTCCAGTCGGCTATGTCGAAGGCATCTACGTAGATCCAGCTTTCCGTCATAGAGGAATATCCACCAGGCTACTGGAAGCAGGTGAAGAATGGTCGAGATCAATGGGCTGTAGTCAGATTGCTTCGGATACTGAGCTGGATAATCATGGCAGTCAGGAGTTCCACAAGAAGCTGGGATTTGAGGAAGCCAATAGAATAGTAGCTTTTATCAAAAACTTGAGCTGATTACTGGGAACTGGAACGAGTAGCATAAGCTGATGAATGACGATGAGGATAAGGAGCGGATCAGGATGGGAGTCAGTAAAAAAGGCAAAAGAAGAATTGTTTGTCTGAATAGAGACTTTTATTGGTATGTTACGCCGGATTGGGAAGATGCAGGTCAGGTTAAGCTGCATATTATCTCCGAAGACAAGCAATTCATAGCTGCATATAATATGGGTCAATCCTGCCAACTGGATAGTTCCCCCTTTATTGTCATTCAAGGTAAACAGTTTGAAGGAATTGTGATGGAGAATGGATGTTATAAAAGAATACTGACTCCTGTATGGGAGGATGATACCGTTATTACACCAGACATAGTAGCAAGAATTATTGTCTGGTGTTTTTCTGTAAAAGAAGTAGTGACCTTCGCGGTTTAAGATCATTAGTGAATAGATTGGAATATGTAATCCATAAATCATAAGCAAAGCCAGCGAAAGGGAGGATGCAAATGCCCGAATACTCTCATATTCAAACCTACATACCGTGTGATGAAAAAAGTTATAAAGATATATTACGCTCCTTTATATCTGTGCTCCTCAAGCTCAATATTGATCCTGCATACTTCCTCGACCTTTTGGAAGGAGGGGTTACGAATAAGGACTTTATGTACAAAGGTAGCAGCACGGCTACCCAGGAGTACGAATATCAAGAGCATACTATACATGTACGCCCATATATTATGGGTTGGACTCCGGAAGTTATACCGGAGCTTACTACGAATTGGATGGAGATTTCTATTCTATTATGGACAGAAGAGATTGATGAAATGGATAATGTAACAGGCGAAATAAAAGAAACTTACAGATCGCTGCTATGGCAGATGATGTGCGCTTTGGCAGAAGAGTTCACTCAAACCGACGTTTATTTTACAAATGAAGTGACGGATGGCTTACCGTGGGAAGCTATCGTAACGAATCAGTATGAGAACTTGTATGTATTTGATGCAGCTATCATTCCCAAATGGTTGCAGACAGTATACAAAGATCTGGAAGAAGAAGAATTTATGCATACGCAAACTAGTGATCATTTGTATATCGCTGACAAAGCCGTTTGGAAAGAAGCGCCTTGGGATCTGAAAAAATAAATTTTCTCAAAACATAGTTGTTTGATACGCAGATTATGAGGTAAAGTATGTCGGTCTCCTCAAACAGAAATGATGATTTTGAATACGATAAGCTATCTATTGAAATGAAAGTCGATGTCAAAAAAGTATACAAAAATATAAGCAAAGTCAAAGTCCGTATGATATCTGTTATCGATTGGGAGCTCTTCCTTTAAATTAACGGTAATAAACTGGCACAGGAAGAAATTTTGGTAATAGAAGAATTTTTCAATTCCTTGCTTCGTCCTGGAAAATATCCTTTATTCACATTTACTTGTGGCATATTTGGCTGCGGAAGTTATTATGTCGAAGTTATTCATAAAGAGGAGAATATCACTTGGTTAACGGAACAAATTCCCTTCAAAGATCAGAATGTTTCGACTGACAAAGAATTTGTTTTTTCTCGGAATCACATGTTAGAAGTTGCGGAAGAACTCAGACAAAAGCTTGATGAGCTTCAAAATATTATAAATCATACGAAATGAAATCTACCGGTTCGCTTCTCTTAGAGGAACGATTATACATTGGAACATAAATAAAAACGGAATATTTACCGGTCTTTAGAACCAAGCAGATAGGTAATATAGTGTGTTTTACAAATATGATATTAAGTGCTTAAAGAATCAGGATTTTTAGATGTATATCATCTATAAGTCCTTTTTTTTATTGAAAAATTAATTCCAAAATATTGGAATAGATGATAATATGAGGAGGCTATAATAAATATTTATCTGACTTATTTAAATAATCAACGAATCGGAGTACCACTAGAACAATATGATGCTCAAAAGTGAGCGGATGTTCATCCCAAAAGGAAAGTAAGCTGCCAGGTGTGCTATTGCTGGAAGAAGTAGTGCGTTTGTTAAAAAGTGTCGTTAATATCAAACATCAGGCTATTCTGTATCTAACGTATACGGCAGGTCTCCGAGTAAGCGAGGTTGTGCATATTCGTATAGAAGATTGAGATCATGAACGAAATGTGATTCGTTTCCGTCAGGGGAAGAGTAGAAAAGATCGTCAGACACTATTATCTGAAGTAGCGGCTTCTGTCTTAAAGCAATACATAGAACTGGAAAAGCCAATCGTCTGGCTATTTCCGGGGCAGCGAACAGGACGTCATCTCACCGAATGATCTGCACAGAAAGTATTTGAGAAGGCGCTTATTCAAGGCGGAATTCGCAATCAGGTGAGTATCCACTCGTTAAGACATTCTTTTGCTACCCATTTGCTAGAAAATGGAACAGATCTTCGCTATATTCAGGAGCTGCTGGAACATCAGAGTATACGAACAACGAACGTTACACGCATGTGAGCAAGCGTAATATTGGGAATATTCAAAGTCCGCTTGATCGGATGTAAGGCTTCTAAAGACTGTGTAAGAGATTCGAGAATACTGCGATAGGTTGGGGATTTATGGAGTTCGTGAATATAACGATATGAGAGTTATTACAGAAGTTCGTAAATATTACGTTACACAAAATTACTATAAAGGAGAATAAAGTGAGTTCAAATAATCAAGAGGAAAATAGTAATGCTTCAATTGGAGCCACTATTACGGTCAACAATCCGGTGGCAGCTAACTTTTTGGAGGCTAGGTTAATAAAATTAACTATTGAAAAATCCAACGATAGAAATTTAACAGTAGGATTGAGAGTATTTTTTGCGGTGTTAACAGTAGTAAGTTGTTTAGGAATTTTCAAGTTAATACCTATGAATGTATATCTAAGCAGTTCACTAGCTGTATTTTCAGGACTCATGTTTGCTGCTAGCTTTTCTAGTACAAAGCAAAGTAATTATGAGGCTGAAATTAGGATGCTAGAGAAACAGTTAGAAGAAAAAGATAAAATGGCAGGAGCCCAAAAAGCAACAAGATATTTTGATGATTTGGTAGCAATCAATCTTCGGAATTTAGAAGATTATTATGATCTAGTAAAAAATAGTAATAGGAAATCTTTTAATTCTTCTCTGATTATGAGCATTTTTGGGGTCCTTTTAATTTCAGGAGGTTTGATTTTTTCCTATTTATTTGATGACTTGGGTAATATATCTTACTTAGTTACTGGTTCAGGAGTATTGGTAGAAGTTATCTCTGCTTTGATGTTTTATCTTTACAATAGAACCGTTCTTCAATTGAAAGATTATCATGACAGCCTTTTAGATGTTCAAAATATATTATTGTGTTTTAAACTCGTTGAAGACACGAGTGATGAATCAATAAGAGTTGAAGTGATGAAGCAAATGATAGAGTTTCTTGTAAGAAGGAAAGATACTCAATAAGTCATTGCTCAAAGAGAATATTACGTAAATTTAATTGTGTATTAAAAATTTAAAAGTAAATGGTAGTTCAAATAAGATATTAACTCTGTATAACATAATATTTACGCTGCGGGCATACGCCTTTGATTCGGCATTCGCCGGATACCCGACAGTCGTCGGATCGTGAATACAGGAATGTTATGTGACAGTTAATTTCAATGACTAAAGAGTTGGAGGAATATTCAATGAGAGAGAATGAAATTAAGTATTTAAAAAGTCAGCTAGTCGAAATTAATCCTGATAAATATGAGCTTGGTATAACGTTCGGAGAAAATAAAGTTATTTTTGGCATGACAGGAGACAACCATTATAGCATTATTTTTGAGTATAAAGCGCTAATAGCAACTTTTTTGAATTTGTGTGACAAGATAAATTACTCATTGGATAAGGCAATTGATTTGACTTATAACACAGATATCTACGATAAATTTGATTTGTTTAAACCTAGTTCGAAAGATGAAGTTAAAGCATATTATTATATAGAAAATGGAATATTTAGAATAGCGACTTTATGGGATCTATTGGCACAGATATATAATTTATTATATAAGTGTGAAATAAAAAACAATAAAATTAATTACTATAAGTTTTTTGAAAATCTTTCAAAATCAGATGATATGAATATTAAAGAAAGTGCCCAGAGGTTAGTGGACTATTTTAATGAAATTTCTGATGGTAAATATGAAAATGATAAAAGATGGATTGGGAATCATAAGGAAGTAAATATTTATAGAAATAAGATGACCCATCGTAATTCACCTGATGAAACCACACTGTCTAATTTTGATATAAATTTAAAATCACATCCATCAGTTCTATTGAGGAGAGTAGCGGAGGATTATAAACAAGCTACGACTTGGTTAGACAAGGTAATTATTGAAGTGATTGAAAGTGTTTTTAATGACTGAAATTAACCATCACATAACATAATATTCACGCTACGGACATACGTCCTTAATCCGGCATTCGCTGGATACCCGACATACGTCCGGTCGTGAATATAGGAACGTTATACGACAGAATCAAACTTAAATAGAGGAGGATTTTAAAATGAAAAACCTAGCTATAGTAATAGCCGTGTCAGAGTACAACAATATTACGTCGTTACCAGGTTGTGAGAATGATTATAAACTTATAGCAGAGATCCTAAGGTCTACAAATAAATATACAGAGATCCTACAGATTCATGAGAATACTGATTCTTTAAGTGTAAAAGAAAATTTAACAACCTTTTTTTCTAGAATAAAAGGAGAAGAAATTGGAGAACTTTTCTTTTATTATACTGGACATGGGGCTTATGATATGGATGAAGAAGACCTTAAATTTGCTTTAACAGATTATTCGAGTCAGCATTATAATACCACAACACTCTCGAATAATTTTATTGATCAACAAATAAGAAATATTAATCCAAAATTAACTGTAAAAGTAGTAGACGCATGTAACTCTGGAATACCTTATATCAAAGGAGATTTAGAAGTATCTCAAATTTTCGAGCAAAAAAAAGCAATTAATAATTTGTATTTTATGTTTTCGTCTCATAGCGATCAGTTCTCTTATGTGAACACAATTAGTGATTTTACAAAGAGTTTTGCCGAAGCTATTCTAACCTACAGAGGAAATGAAATTAGCTATTCAAGCATTATAGAGTATGTAAAAGATAAGTTCGCGCAGTCAAGTAAGCAAACTCCTTACTTTGTTACTCAGGGGGCCATGAGTGATGTGTTTTGTAGTATTACAGAAACCATTAAGAATATAGACATAACAAAATATGAAAAACAAATTGTGGATGTGGAGAAAGAAGAAGTTTCACTGGTTGAATCGATTAAAAGATTATCCCAATCATATGTATCTAAGGAAGAGATAGATCAAATTTTAAGTGAAATAAAAGAAGAATTTAATGAATTAATAAATATTGAATTTTTCAAAGAAATATTTTCTTTAGAAGTAATAGAGGTATCTAATTATGTAGATATTTTAGATATAGATGCTATTGCTAAATGGGTCGATAAAAATTCTAACGATTATTTTCTGGAAATAGAGACAGAAAAGATTAATAATAATAATGTCTATGGTATTACGCTGCCGTTTATAAATCCCAAAATCGAATTTGTAGGAATTTCTACAAGACTAAACACTACTTTCGATTCTTTAAAGGTCAAATTGAATCCAATTCATCAGGCATTAGCTCCTTACCAATGCAACGTAGTATTTCTTATTTCACGGTATAAAGTTACTGTATTTTATAAATTCATTACATTTCATGAAACGGGATGGGAAGTATACGATTACGGTGATAGAAGTGTTTGGAAACACTTTTACAGAAAATACAATGATAGAGAAAGCTTGATGAAGAGAATAAGGGAAATCAATAAGGAATTTTTTAAATATGTCGAAAGTAGTATTCAAGAGCGATTGAAATTGCACAATTCTGTAGACAAAGATATTAAATAACATGAAAATAAATTTCAAGAAGAAAATATGACAGTCATTCAAAGAAGAGATTCCATCGTATAACATAATATTCATGCTGCAGACATACGCTCTTGATCCGGCATACGCCGGATACTCGACATACGTCGAGTAGTGAATACAGCAACGTTATGAGAAATCATACAGGACTAATTGAACTTTAAGAAATTATCAACAGCAGTATAAAACTCTAAAAGTAAATGAGGAGGAAAGAATGGATAGAAGAGAAGAACTAATGATCAGAGCTAAAAAGCTTGATGAAAGATATGGAGATCAGCTAGAAGTAATAGCTAATAAGTTTGAAGAACAATATGAGAAGTTCATGTTGGAAACGGAAGGAGAAAATTATTTTCAAATTATTTTAAGATCGCATTTATATATTGAATTTGAAATGGCAGAAATATTAAATTCTAAGCTAACACATCCTCAAGAGCTAGGGGATAAATTAGCTTTTAATGTCGCACTAAAAATTTTATTAGCAATTGGTGCGATTCCTCTCGACTTAAAAGCGCCTATTAATTTTTTGAATAGGATAAGGAATAAATATGCTCACGAGCTAGATTTTCAATTTGATGAGGAGACATTTGAAAAATTTGTAGACACTTTTGCAATAGGATTTGATAGAAGCGTAGACATTTATAGAAATGGTTTGAATGATTATTCTTTATTGAAGAGTTTAAAGCAAGTTTTATTTTCTTTATGGGTAGCTCTTATTGGCTATAGATTAATAAGTGAGGACATAGCTACTGAATTAAATAATCTATAGAGCATATTACTTCTGATAACATAATATTCACGATGCGGGCATACGTCCTGGGTCCGGCATTCGCCAGACACCCGACATGCGTCGGGTCGTGAATACAGGAACATTATCGGAAATCAATGCTATTAAATAATAATGATAGGGATGAAATTATGCCAATTTTAGATTTCAAAGAGATTGCACAGGCCAATCTTACTAATGGATTACAAGATACTTTTGAAATGTTTGCTCGAGACTTTTTTATGATGTTGGGCTTCGAAATTAAAGATGGCCCTGATAGAGGTCAAGATGGTGGGAGAGATTTAATAATAAGCGAGAAGAGGGAAGGGATTATTGGTGATACTGAAATTGATTGGCTCGTGAGTTGCAAACACAAAGCTCATTCTGGAAGTGCGGTTCAAAGTAATGATGAAATAGATATTAAAGGAAGGGTTGAAACCTTCGGTGCGCAGGGTTTCATAGGTTTTTATTCAACGATAATTAGTTCTCCACTGGGTAGAAATTTGGAAGGTCTGAAACGACATTTCGATGTAAAAGTGTTTGATCGTGAAATTATTGAAAAAATGATTCTCGAAAATCCGAAGGGAAAAACTATTGCTAAAAGGTATTTTCCAGTTTCATTTTCAAAATGAGAAGAAGATCATCCAAAGCCGGCTAATATTTTCTCCGAGTATGAGCCCTTATACTGTCAAAATTGTGGTAAGGATTTGTTACCTCAAGGAGATGGGATAATCGTTTTTAAAGAAGACCCTAAAACTAATATTTATGTTGCTTTTCTCTGGTGCTGTAAGAGGAAATGCGACTAAGACTTAAAAAGGAAGTACCGTGCTATAGGGTATGCTGATGCAGGATGGGAGGACATTTCTGATATTTTAATTCCCGGAAAATATCTAGCTTGGAATATGGCTGTGTTAAACAGAATACAACAGGGCGATGATAAGTATAGTGATGAAGCATTTAAGAGCCTAAAGCAATTTATTTTAAAAGTTTCACAAATGGTTCTTAGAAGGCAAAATGATGAGCAAATCCGGAGATTAATGGATTTAGCATCGCTTCCTGGATATTTTTGAATGATACTCTGAATCATACATCAGAAGAATATCGTCAAGGTTTATTCGAAGATGGCATTGACATCCGATAACAAAATATTCACGCTGCGGACATTCGTCCTGGGTCCAGTATACGCCGGATCGTGAATATTATGTTATGTGAAATTCCCCAATACAAATGAGGAGAGGTTCAGAATGTCTTATAACATCGATGTTTTTTCAAGACAAATGCCAGTTATAAGGGACTTTCTTTATTACTACGTCAGCTATAAAGAACTTCATTCATTAAGTAGCAAGGCAGGTACATATCAATCGTTTGTTGACTACACAATCAATGCCCATTATCTTCAATCCTTAAATTATTGGTGTATGGTTTTTGGCAGTGATACGAGTAATCCAACACATTGGAAACACATTGGATTAAATAATGATGATAGAAATGAAATTATTAACAAAGCAAAAATGAATTCAACTGCATGGAAAGAATATTGGCAGAAGGTAACTAAATTTCGTAATAGTTATTCTGCACATAGGGATCTGAACTATTTGGAACCTGTTCCTCATCTGGATAAAGCATATGATCTTGCGCTTGTTTATGATGAATGGATAAGAGATTTTATAAGTCCAGATGTTTTAGAAGATCCACTACTTATAGATTTGGTTGCTGAATACAGAGTAATGACTAAAGAATTCATAAAGAAGATAGAGAATGCATTGTAGAGAATTCAAGAAGTGTGACGTATCACATAATATAATATTCACGCTGCGGACATTTGTCTTTGGCCCGGCATAAGCCTTGGTTCGACAAGCATCGAACACCCAGCATTCGCTGGGTCGTGAATATAAGAAGGTTATATGACATACTGGAAACCATTTATTTAAGAAGGTGAACCTATGCAGCAAGTCGACTTGGCCAAAACCCTTGAAGAGCTTGAAGGCGAATATTGGGATGAACTTAATTTTGCTTCCTCATTAGTAATCCAAGTACATCAATTAAGGAAGAAACCTCTTTGCGAATTGAATAATGAAGATTTAAGACTTTTAATCGGACAACAAATAAATCTAAATTTGATTTTGCCTTTAGCCTTAGAAAAATTAATACAGAACCCCTTAGGATCAGGAAATATGTACGTTGGAGATTTATTTTGTTCGGTACTACAAGTAGAGAAAGAATATTGGAACGAACATAAAGAATTAAAGAACGAATTGGATGAAGTGATTAGAACCTATGAAGAAGCGAGAAACATATTAGAAGAGCAAATAAGTAAATACAGAAGCAATTTGCAAGTCAATTTAAGAAGCCCAATACATCAAATAACATAATATTCAAGTTGCGGACATTCGTCCTGCATCCAGCATTTGCCGGACACTCAGAAGGTGCGGAGTCGTGAATTGAGGAACGTCAAGTAAAATTCCGAGGGGAAATCGAAAGGAAGCTGCAGGATGATTAATGGAGATGAAGTAAATAAATTCGAGACTGCAAAAAAATATCAAGAAGCCTTTTTGTCAATGAAAAGGGAGTGGGGTAAAGGGAATCGTGATTTGAGTGTATGCTTGAATTTAGGTTTTATATCCTGGTATTTGAGCGTCGAATCTGGAAATACGTTTATTACTCAAGGGCTTAATGATACCGATTATGAAATGATTGAATTGACATTAACCGAAGTTACAGAAGAAGGGATACGTAATTTTTCGGCAGAGATGCAGTTTTTATTGATTTTTGGTTATATGATCACTTTGTTTCCTAATCATTTCGGAGACTATGAGCATTGGAAAAGTATCGGGAAAAACATGCTATCAAAAGCATATGAGGTGGAACCCAGTGATCCAATAATTGAAATGGTTTATCTTGCGGACAATATGAGAAGTGAAGGTTATAGAAATGTTTGTTTAAGAGCTAAAGGATATATTAAAACTAGATTTAAAAACAAAGGATTAATGGATCAATATTTTCAAGACGTATTTGATAGGTAATTCGGATGAACATCACTTAACTTAATATTCACGCTGCGAGCATTCATCCTAGCCTGATATACATTGACTCGTAAATACAGGAATATTATTTGAAAGATGCTTAAAGCTTTCCATTAACCTGATCAAACTGAGACATGAATGTGGAGGGGAATCCTATAGAACAGTGGGAAAAGCTTGTTGAAATATTACTAGATGAAAGGGCTTCAGATGCTGAACAAGATGATGCAGCCATGGATCTTAGTGAGTACAGTCATAAAAATGTAGTAAAGGCTTTACTGACAATTTCCAATCATGATTCGACAGATGATATGATTAAAGCAAGTTGCGGGGAATCCTTAGCCATGATCTTAGTAAACAATGATCGATTTGATAACGAGATTTATAACCAATTAAGAGGCATTGCGAAGATAGAATTTGAAAGCTATATCCGTTTAAAGAAAAACGATTGGAAAACCTATTTAAATACATAAGCATAAGGAGCAAGAATAATCGGAGAGGACGCATTCATTAGATAACATAGTATTCACACTACAGACATTCATTCTTTATTTGGTATTTGCCAGACACTAGACGTGTCTAGATTCGTGAATAGAGGAACGTTAGTTCAAAGACTTTAAAACAGGAGGTTTTCGATGAACGTAGAATTAAATAAAGAATTTGCTTGTAAATTAAGTATTATGCTTGAGAGCCGATTGATCTGGTATAAGCACTTCAAGTTGTTTTGTGATGAGATCATTGATGAATATACAAAACCGCCCTATTGGATTATTGAATTAGCAGATATATGTTTTCAAGGAAGCGCTATTGAAATAGTTAATAAATATATTAATTCAGACCCATTTGTAGATCGTTATAGCAGTAAACTTTTTAACCAATACATTGCGTGCTTATATTTGAAATATGATAGAAGAGAGATATCGTGGGCTAGTTTTCTATCAGTTTCTGGAGAATATGCCGACAATTATGAAGCAGTGAAAGAACCATGTGAATACTTCTATGATCTATTGAATAAGTACGAAGATTCTGAATTCAATATAGAGCTTGAACATAAACAAAAAAGGGAGATACAAAGTAAATTCCTTGACGAAATTAAAGAAATGCAGGTAGTATACGAGATATTTAAAGACTCCTTTAGACAGTTTGTTATTAAGGAGAAAAATACATCTTTATGAGTGAGATGTAGAAGAAATACTCATCATCTAACTTAATATTCACGCTGCGGGCATACGCCTTTGGACCTGAATTCGCCGGACCCTCGAAATACGTCGGGTTGTGAATACAGAAACGTTAGGTGAGACTGGTGCAAGTACAGTTAGTTAAGACCCTAAGTATATCCAACGACTAATATCCTGTAATAAGGAAGTGTATCTAATGCAATGGATTATCCTAATTGGTGATGACTCTTTCAACATCAATTTGATACATGGAATTCAACACTTTGGTAATAATACAGTTTCAAGCATTGAAGATAATAGATTCGTCGTTGATTTTGGACAAGAACATATTATTTATGATTTTGATCAGAGCATTATAAATGATTATGAACACGAAGAATTACAAAAGATTCCTTTCCAGAATCCCCATTTTATAATGATGATTTATAAGTCTAAGGATCTAATGAAGAAAGTATTAAGTCAAGATAACTTTGTTAGAGGCATTTATATTGATGATGACCATGGTCTAATAATGCCTATAGAAGAATATATTCAAACCTTTTCAATTGAAAGATCGTAATTTGTTTATTCAAGGAGATATTGGCATTAGCTGAAAATGCACTCGCGAGACGATCCTGGCATCTCATAGTTTGCAATAGGCTTTCGAGGGAGTGAAGTCAGCAGACAATCCTGCGTTGCTAAAAAGCGGAGCTACCGACCCTGACGGGCGTTAAGCCTCTTGGGTTCGTGAATACAGAAATGTGAGGCGAAACTTACCAGAGATAATTAGATGAGGAGCTGGATATAGATGATTATTAGAGAAATGAAGCTCGAAGAGGCAGAGAAAATCAAAGAAATTGATCGATCAGAAAAAATTAATCTAATCTATGAGAACGGTGATGCAGGACTTAAGGAAGTTAGCACCGATCATGAATTCCCAACATGGGATACTAGGGAGTTAGATCAATTGTTAGAAAGGTTCAGGATTGAAATAACAGCGGGTGGGATAGCTTATGGAGCATTTGAGAACGACTGCCTTATCGGTTTTGATGTTTTGGGTCACAAATTAAGAGGAAAGAATAAAGATCGGCTGCAAATAGATCTCATGTACGTAACAAGAAGTTTTAGAAGGAAAGGAATAGGAAAACAATTAATGAATGAGTTAAGCAAATAAGCCAAAAACAGAGGTGCTACATTCTTGTATATTTCCTCAACAGAGACAGAGTCAGCTGTGAATTTCCACCAAAACTGTGGAAGTGAATTGACGGATGAAATAGATCAAGAATTATTTGATTTAGAACCTAATGATATACATATGTTAAAAAAACTTTGAAAGTAACGTAGTTATGTGTTGCCTCACACAATATTCACGCTACGGGCATACGCCGGATACCCGATATGCGTTGGATCGTGAATATAGGAACTTTAGATGAAGTATAATAAGAGCGGGGGTGAAGACCATAATACAGTTTGATCTCATATCTGATATTCATTTAGATTTTTGGGTGAAATATTCCAGTAATCACACAAAACATAATCAAATCGTAGAGAAGTTTGTGAATTCAATTCTTCCTAATGAGCCTTCGGAAGTATTAGTGATCGCCGGTGATCTAGGCCACTATAACAAACAGAATTTTATTTTTCTTGAAAAGCTTAAAGAATATTATATGCATATTCTTCTAGTTGCAGGGAATCATGACTACTACTTAGTTAGTAATTCAATAAAAAATAAATACAGATATAACTCAATGCGCAGATTCCAAGAAATGAAAATAATTGCCGAGCAAATACCGGGAGTATTTTTTCTGGATGGGGATACTGTTGAAATTAGTGGAGTTTCTTTCGGTGGGACTGGAATGTGGTACGACTTTCAATATGGAATTAATCAGTTGAATATAGACGCTAATAAAGTATATGAAAGTTGGAAATTAATTTCTAATGATTCCGTCTTAATCGAAGGCTTACCTCGATTAGTTGAAGCCATGTATACAGAAGAATTAACAAAACTTAAGAAGGTGCTTGACCGTTCAGATGTGATCATCACTCATATTTCGCCCGATTGGTCTAAAGTTCCATTGGATCATATTAATGATGTTAGCAATAGCTTTTATTATTTCAATGGCAGAGATTTATTATCTAATTTAAATCAAAAAATCTGGTGTTTTGGGCATGTTCATCGAAGAGAAGATTACTTTAATGAAGGATGCAGGCTAATAAATGCTTCTTTAGGATATCCAGATGAGAATAATCATATATCAAAGAAGATTATGAAGGTTATTCATTGAAAGGTCATATATTACCTAACATAATAATCATGCTGCAAGTATAGGTCTTATTCTGGCGTTCGTGTTAAGATCGACATGCATCGAGTCATGAATACAGGAACATCATAGGAAATCAGCTCACAGCATAAAATTCCGCTGATGATCTAATGCCTGGAAGCTAGTGACTAACGGGCAAGTCATGGCACAAATTGATTGCTTACATTGAATCATTTACAAGTAAATAAAAACAACTCCTTACCAACATATGGTATATTTATAGGTGAATTAGAAGTGAAGAGGATGGTGTAGATTTGAGTTTATTTCCTGTTACCTACTCGCTCTTGTCCAGGCAAGCTTTACTAGCGCATATCAAAGACTATTATGACTTTCAAGAAACTATCCATTTAAAATACTTCCTTAGAGGCATGAACGATACCTATATTGTAGAAACGGGTTCAGGAAAATATATCTTTAGAGTGTATCGTGCGGATCGAAGAAATCGATCCGAGATTGCTTTTGAACTGGATGTATTGAATTATGTCAATGAGAATAATGTAAACGTATCCATACCGATCGCTCGAAAAGATGGCACCTTCATAAACGATTTTTTGGTCACTGAAGGTGTAAAACATGGGGTCATGTTTAGTTTTGCAGAAGGTCATGAAAAGCCGATTCATACCGTAGAAGATAGCTATTTATTTGGAAAATCCGTTGCTCATATTCATAAAGTTACTGAGCATTTTAGAAGTGAGCATGCGAGAGATAATCTGGATTTGGAATATCTAATAGATAGACCGCTTGATATCATCAAATTACATATGGGGCATCGTCTGGAGGAGTACTATTTTATTCATAAACGGATCTCAGAATTAAAGGAACAGTTGGCGAACAAGATCGAAGAAGGTTTGGATTGGGGGATTTGTCATGGAGACTTGCATGGCAACACCAATGCAGCCTTTACAGACGATGGGCAATTAGCACATTATGATTTCGATATTTGTGGTTATGGGTGGAGAGCTTATGATATCGCAGAGTTCAGATTGGCAAGAGAAATTCACAGTGGCCATGATAAGGATGAAGTAGAAAGACTATGGCAAGCATTTCTAAACGGTTACAGACAAGTAAGAGATCTAAGTAGAAATGATGTTAAAGCAGTCTCTATATTCGTTGTACTCCGACAGTTGTGGCTCTTTGGCTTATGTTTTAGTGAATCAGAGTTGATAGGTGGAGCGGACTTCGATGATGGATTTATTGATAGCAAGATGGAGTATTTCAGGAATGTGATTATTTGATTGTATGCATCATTCTATTCGTCGATATAAATTGTAAACCGTTCAAACGATCTCCAGAATAACAAATAGGAGCAAACCAATGATCATTGAATCTATGCATCAGTCTCAAATAAGCGATGAAAAAGTTAAATCATTTGTTCATTATTTGAAAAAAGAAAAAGTTGAAAGTTGTTTGATAAGTGTGGGGACAGACATTGTGCTTCACTATTTTAGAAATAATAAATCAAAAGACAAGCTCCACAAAATCAACTCATGCACCAAGAGTATTACTTCATGCTTGATTGGAATGGCTGTAGAGCAGGGATTGATTTCGGATATTCATACGCCGATTGTTCATTACTTCCCGTCGCTTCAGCAGGATCAAGACATCCGCAAACAAAGCATTACCATTGAACACTTATTGAGTATGAGTGCAGGTTTTGATTGGCCAGAGCTGGAAGAATGGAACGGCTGGCCAGCCATGATACATAGTCCTAACTGGGTTGATTATATATTAGAGCGCCCATTAAACGCCGAACCTGGTGAAAGAATGAACTATAATTCGGGCTGCAGCCATCTGTTATTAGCCATACTTCAACAGGTGTCAGGCATGAGTGCAAAAGATTTCGCAATAAAGGTTCTCTTCTCCAGTTTGAAGATCAAAGATTTCATATGGCATGCAGATCCCCAAGGAATTAATATTGGTGGTTTTGGGATACATATGTCGATACAAGATATGCATAAATTTGGCAGCTTCTATTTAAATAACGGGCGCTGTGGGAAAAGGCAATTACTGAGTGAGGAGTGGATATCCACTTCAACCCAACCCAAGTATTTAACATATGATGGTATCGGTTATTACGGCCATCATTGGTGGGTAGCCGGTAGCTCAGTGGAGCAGCCTTTTTATTTCGCTATGGGAATGGGCGGTCAGTACATTTACGTAGATCATTCCCGAAATATAGTTGTCTCATTAACAAGTGATACATACAGCGATACCTTCAAACCATTAAGAGCGATTACAGAACTTTTGCGATAATACAAATAAATCAACGCTTCTGCTGCTACAATATTCATGTATCTTTGTATGTGATCCTGAGCCATCAAAGAAAAGAAATACTGGAAGTGCGAATTCAAGCTATATATTTAATCGGCCAAGTCTGAAGGCATATTTCCTGCAGTCAAATAAGCCCTTTGAACGTCAGGAATGTATATGCATTAGCCAAAGAAATTCTTGGTCCAGGAGGAGCTTGTATGATCTTAGAAAAAGTCATAAATAAAATTGAAATACAAAGCGAATACAAGGATTTTGTTGATACGTATATCGATAACCTCCTTACTGAATTCAAAGGCAAGATTCATAGCATCTATATGTGCGGTTCCATTCCCAAAGGAACGGCTACACCGTTTAAGTCAGATGCAGACTTTACGATTGTATGTGAGGATCCCAAAGAGTTTGATTATGAAAGATTGTCAAAGATTAAAGACAAACTTTTGCAAGAATATCCAATACTCACTAAGATCGATACAGTTATCTGCTCGATGGAGGATGTATTAAGTAAGCCCAATGAGTGGGGGTTCTGGGTAAAGGTCATTTGTGTCTGCGTATATGGTCATGACGTTGGTGAACAAATATCACCGATCCGGATTTCTCCAGAGTTTATTTTGGACTTGAATACAGACACCAAGGAAGAAGTAGATCATATACACCGTTTACTATCTACTGCTAGTGATCACACAATGCAAGTCCGATATATAAAAGGCTACTCTAAGCGATTACTTCGTGCTTTATACTCTTTAGTTTTGGAGGATACAGGTGTATGGGAAGATGATATGGTTACGATGAAGAATGTCATATTAGACCATTGTGAAATTGATCCTACTTTAGTTGATGATCTGTACGCTTGTTACCTCGATAGTAATGTAAGTGTTGAAGAGTTTCTGGAAATTGCAGATGAAGCATATCGTTATTTCGAGAACGCTCTACGTGTAATGGCTGCTTCTCGAGCTTCGTTGGATTAAAACTATATTTAATTTACGCTTTGGATGACTCTTGAAAACGAGAAGATATATTCAGTTACCAACAAAGTGTAGGTGAAATGGTAGAAGAATTCTTCATTTGCTAGCGTATATAATAGGTTTTCGTTAGAAATGCAGAATGGAAATATTGGGACCTGTATATTTAATTTCCCACTCCGGGATTCAGAAAGTATAGTAGAAATAAAAATGGAAGAGGTACGACATATTTATGCAAAAACTATTACATGAAATCAATAATCAATTCGAACTCGAGGGTGATTCTGGAGCAGCTCCTATCGTTTCTCTTGAGTTGTTTTTTGATGGTAATGAGGAAGAATCATCCATTGGCTGTAATTTGCTAAATCATCCGGGTATTGATGTATTCTATGAGACATTGAAGCGTACCAAACAATTAATTGAAGTCCAAGATATATTTGTAGAAATCTATGAGGTTGAAGAAAACGGCTGGCCATTCTCTGAAAGAATATATATATTATCCACTTTACATCAAGATGAATTAATGGATCGATTAAGGGTTCTGGAACCAAGTGATATAGAAGAAGGATATCAATTTGGTGAGCCGAAAGCAGCCCCATTATTGGAAGCCGGAATGAAGGTTTACTCTGTATGGTGGGATTAATAGATGATGAGAATAAACCAAGTGGACTTTATTTAGTAAGGAATTAATGTATGCAGATAAACAAATTATCATGGAGTGATTTTCAATTACTGAATGGAAAGCTGCTAGAACACTATGATTTTACTAATCAAATGAGGGAAGAAATCAATAATAAAACGAATAAAGTTATTGATCTGGATGAAGTCAAGTCCAGTGATGTATTAGAATTTGTTCCCCATGTGTTAGGGGATATGGAATATGAAAAGCAAGTAATCAATGAACCGCTGAATGTCTTTCATTTTATGCAGATCGAAGGATATATTGAAACATCAGTCAATGTAGCAGTAATGAATTTACAACAATTATCTGGAAAAGAAAAAAAGGGACAACATACCCTATGATAATGAAGGAGATAATGTATGAAGGTTAAGATACTTTTATTGTTTTTTATTACGATAGTATGCTCATCTTGTCAAAATAGTAGTCAATCGAATATGTCGAATAGCGAAACTAAATCAATAGTGAATTCTGAACTTTCTCGTGATGAAGTGAGTACAGCTGACATAACAGAATCGAACAAAACAACTGAAGTTCATTCCAATTCTTCCAATAATGAAGTTTTACCTTTGAGCATCGGAAACTATGATTTAAAAGGAGAATTTTATGATGAAATGCTTCGAAATCCTATAGATCAGGATTATGAAGTGGAATTTAATAAATTACAAAATTCCAAAGAGTTCTCGACATTGGAATGGAGAGTGTTGGAGAGCAAATATACAGAGATTTGGGATAAAGAATTGAATCAAACATATAAAAAGCTTCTTGCTAAGTTAGATAAAGAACCAAGAAAAGCACTAATTGAATCACAGAAAGAATGGTTACAGTATCACTTAAAAGAAACAGAATTTGTAGAGAAGGCATTTATTAATAATAGTTACCTTGGTTCACAAGGATCTGTAAGCCTGGGCACAAGTATACGAGAGAGAATCAGGGAAAGAACGATGCAATTATTTGAATATCGATATTTGCTGGATGGTAAAGTTGAGTTTGTATACCAAGGTGAAAAATAAAATTCTATACATCTGTTCCGCTTGCACGATTCGCAACTGATTACTGTGCAGGGATAATAGTACCGTACCAATCAAACTTACATACAGAAGAGCGCAGAAGGCAAATCCATTTGTTTTTTGAAGCGTATGTAATTCCTGTTCCTAATAAACTTAAACATCGGATTACTGAAAGATTGACTATGTTATACGATACTTTAAGTACGGGTGCTGCAAATGGGAACCCTGCTTTTCAGAAGATAGTTGATGAAGGACACTTGGCACACAATGAGGAACCTGTTTGGAATGGAGTGTGATACATATGGAATGCTTGGGATGCAGAATCGCTAACAATATTGAACCTAATCTAAACATCATTTATGAAAATGAATGGATTACGTGTGTACTGGATATTGCTCCTTTTAATGAAGGGCATACTCTAATCCTTCCCAAACGACATTACCTCGATGTTGATGAGGTTGATCCACAGACTGCATATGCAATCATGGAGGCCTCACAAATGCTCTCAATTGTTTTGAAGAAAGTATTTAAACCCGATGGAATAAGGATTTGCCAAGATGGAGGAGTATTTAATGATCTGACCCATTATCATATGCATCTCATTCCAAGATACCAGGGCGATGGATTTACTTGGGGTGAACCTCTGCATCCGGACGGAGCTGAGAACCGACTAAGCCAAACCAGAGAACGGATTTTAAAAGCATTGATAGAGTAGTGAAAACTGTATATAAACATGATTAAAGCATACTATTCATGCGGCATACCTAGGTCTAGACAGAGCATTTTATACTGTGGCGAGAATGAAGAAATCTTACCTGAGAGATACGCAATTCTTATAGATAAGGGTGATCCATTTGAGACAAGGACTCATTGTACTGCTTAACGGAACGTCAAGTTCAGGAAAGACAAGTATTTCCAATGAACTGATTAATCAGAAAGAGATTTTATTCCACCATTTATCACTGGATGAGTTTTTTGATAATTATAATGACTTTGTTAATAATAAGTTGATAGGTACATCTCCAAAAGAAATAGACCATCAAGTTGTCTCACAAATTGTAGATGATTCGGTATTTTCAGTGTATCATTCGACAGTTAAGCTCTTTTCGGAGATGGGTTTGAATGTAATAGCAGATACTGTGATGGATAGTGACAAGCGGTTTAATGAATGCCTCGATATGTTTGCTGATCAGTCTGTATTGTTCGTAGGTGTACAATGCTCCAAAGAAGAACTTGCACGAAGAGAACAAAAAAGAGGAGACCGAAATATTGGACTGGCAGATTTTCAGTTCGATCAGATTTATCGTTTTGACGAATATGATCTTAAAGTAAATACGGAGGCATTGAACCCAGCAGAATGTGCGAAAGAAATTTTAAACTTTATACAATCTGGTCAGGATTACTCAGTATTCAACAAGCTGAATAAGAGAAATGTTAACAAATACGAATAAGATGTAATGTAAAAGACGACAAGAAACTAAATAGTTTAAAAAAAGTTGTCTTTTACTATTTTAGTGAATGATATAGGAGCCGTTCTGGATGTTAAACAAAATGTGGAGGATCTAAAAATGGATTTTGATATCATACAAGTTAATCAGAAGCATAAAGAAGTATTGGAAAATCTCATGCAATTTTATATTTATGATTTCTCGGAGTTTCTCCAATTTGATGTAGAAGAAGATGGACAATATAGTCCGTATCCTTTAGAAGAGTATTTTCAAGAAGGCAATCAACGATTTGCTTATATTATAAAAAAAGAAGAGAAATATGTAGGGTTTGTGTTGATTCATTTCATTGACTCTGCAGAACTACGCTATTATTCCATTGCCGAATTTTTTATATTAAAGAAGTATAGACGAGAAGGAATCGGTAGGTCCGCAGCAGCTCATATATTCAATATACATAAGGGATTATGGCAAGTACATCAGATTGAGAGTAATCGGCCAGCCCAAATATTTTGGAATAGCGTAATTAATGAATACACAAAAGGCCAATTTGAGGAACGGATCGAGAATTGTAAAAGAATACAAACGTTTACCAGCTAATTGAGACAGACACTTTACTATATAAGTTGCGAGTATGTGTTATTTAATGACTGTTTGACAGGCTGTTTGTCGTATTGGAAGATTTCATCTTCGAATTATGCGAATGAAGATGAAGGATCAAAAGATTGTATAACACTGTATTCATCTCTCGGACGTTCGTCTTCAGCCCAAATTAGCAGGATCACGTCGCATTAGTCCCACTAATATGTCGCAAAAGTACATGGTAACGCCAAGTGCAGATCGTTTATACTCCCTTTATAGTCGATAATGAAAATCATTATCATACATAAGGGGGATTCACCATGAATAGAGAAATGAAAGGGCGAGCGTCCGAAAGCTGGAGAAATGCTGCCTACAAATCACGATTAGGGATAGGCTTACTGCTGGTCCTTATACTTATATTGACTGGTTGCGGAGCTGGAACCGGAACGGATAATAGCCAGCCGTCTGCGGCAGTCGCAAAGACGACTGCGCAAACAGACACGAATACCGAAGCTTTTCCCGTTACGCTCAAGCATATGAAGGGTGAGCTGGTGCTGAACGAAAAGCCGAAGAAAATTGCCGTGCTTGATGTGAAGTTTTTGGATCAAATGTTGGCGGTTGGTGAGAAGCCGGCTGGCAGCGTGATCGCCGGAGGCAATACTGGTTTCCCGGAATACTTGGGCGATCAGCCGAATGGCGTACAGATTCTCGGTACCCGGGATGAGCCTAATCTGGAAGCTATTGCTTCTTTGGAACCGGATCTGATCATCATGACCGATTTTCAGGATAAACAGTATGAGAATGTTAGCAAAATTGCACCTACCCTCGTATTGGACTTCTATGAAGACTGGCGCGATACACTGTCCACGATTGCCAAAGTGACGGACAAGCCGGCTGAAGCCGAGAAAGTGCGCCAAGCTTATGAGGATAAAGTCAGCGGACTGAAAGCAAAGCTGGCTGAGAAGCTGGGCGACGAAACAGTAGCTCTGATTCGTCCGAGAAAAGAAGGTATTCGGATTCACGGGATTGAACATCGGACTGGCGAAATTCTGTATCGGGATTTGGGTTTGAATATGCCGCCGATGGTGCAGAAGGTTGGCGAAGAAGGTTCGCTTGAAATCTCGATGGAAGAAGTTCCATCGATCGATGCTGATCGTTATTTTGTACTTTCGGACGAGCTGTTTGCCACAGAGGCCGAAGCGATGGCGAATAACCCAGTCTGGAAATCGCTGGATGCGGTCAAAAATAACCGCGCTTACGACGTAAATTCCACCTTATGGATTGCCTATTATGGTCCGCTTGCCATCAATTTAATCGTAGATCAGGCGGCGGAAGCCCTGCTTGGATTGAACTGAAATGGACTATTATCTCTCGAACGAATTGTGGAAACAGACGGCAGCCAAACATTCGATGTTGTTGGGTGAGCCGCCTGAAGACAGTATCCGTATCGTTGCTTTGAGTGATCTGTACGAAGAAGCGGCATGTCAGGATTATATCCGCTGGTTTCAGATGTATATTGGCGCGCCCGATCTGAAGGTTGCTGCTTCGATGTTAGCCAAGCGTATCGGCTATCTATGGACCGCTCCGCTGATGACGGCTCTGACTTTTCATGATCAGCATGTTTCTTTATCGTTGAAAGACAGCTTTCTGTATCACCCGGCGCTCAACGAGGAAGGCGGGACGCGGTTTCCTTTTCTTGCAGTCAGTGGTCTTCGGGCAGAAGTGCTCACGGCAAACCGGAAAGTCCAGCGGGAAAAGGCAATCGAGGAGATATTTGCGCTGCAGCTGACTCCGCTGCTCAAGACGCTTGCTGCAATCGCGCCGCTTCCGATGAGTATTCTCTGGGAGAATATTATGGTGCGGATCGGCCCTTTGTATAAATTGGAAGCAGTTGAAGATGGAAAAGACCTTCAGCACATCCAGGCGGATTTTTCCTACTTAACGCAGGAAGCGCCCGGAGCTTTATTTGATCAAAGACGGAATCCGTTCACCCGATTTACAACATGCCAGGATCAGGTTCCGATTGCCAAAAACGAACGAATCACCTGCTGCTTCTATTATCAGATGTCCGGGGAATATTGCAGAAAATGCCCGAAAATTGACACTGAGAATAAATCTCAATTAAAATGACAACAGCAAGCATGTTACTTTTGCTAATTGTCAGGAGATGAGAGAAATGCCGCTGCAGCAGCAAACAAGTCCATGGAGTGAAATGACGATCAAAATGCTTGACGGGTACAGTGGTACTTTGCAGGCAGGCGGTGTTCTTAGCGTTAACCAAACTGAATTCACCTCGAATTTGCTGCTGCTGGCAGTAGGCGGGGAAGGGGAGCTTGCAATGAATGGCGAAGTTTGCCGCATTGGAGCTTCTTTGGCTTGTCATATCGCAAAAGGCACTCCTTTTACACTGACATGCGGATCAGACGAACTTTATTATATGGTTATCACGTACGAGGCTTTTGCCCTGGATGAAGCGCTCCATCCCATGCCTTCGTATCGTAAACATCCGCTGCAAATCTCTTTTATTCAAAATACAGTCATTCATACACAGTGGGTGCAGCAAGCCGAGAAAATCATCGCCAAATGGCGCCGCGGCGAAGGGCTGGAAATTTTTCATGCTAATGCGCTGCTGCAAAATATCATCTATGAACTGATCATAGAGTACGAACGCGGTCAAGGTGGCGCAGAGTCGGACAGAGTGGATGTGGTCGCCTCCTATATCGCCTCGCATTATCGCCGGAATCTGGAACTGCAGGAGTTGGCAGACCTCGCGGGATGCAGCATCCGGCAGCTTCAAAGGCAATTTAAGCAGGAGAAGCGGTTGGGACCGATGGAGTATATAAGCAAGCTGCGGCTGGAGAATGCGTCGCGGATGCTGCAATATACAGACGCTTCCATCGGAGAAATCGCTGATCGAATCGGTTATCGTGATATGTATTATTTCAGCAGAGTATTCAAAAAGCAGTACGGCGTTTCCCCGCTGCGTTACCGGCTTGATCATGCTTCCAAAACGGATGAAGAATACACGAAGACTTTGCTGCGCAATCGAACAGCTTCGTCGTACGAATCGCCTCAAGGAACGGTAATTTGCCATATGCGGGGAGAATATCAAGTGAAGAGACCGCCACAGCGTATCGCTGTACTCGATATGCAGTATGCTGACCATTTGCTCGCGTTTGGGCTGTCTCCGGCAGGAAGCGTCGGATCCGGCAGTGTGTCGATCCATTTTCCGTCATCGATTCGGGACAGACTTCGGAACACCGAACTGCTCGGAACGTATGAGTACCCGGATCTGGCGGCTGTAGAGCAGCTGTCGCCGGATCTGATCATTTGCACCGAGGTTCATGATCGTCATTTTGAAAGGTTAAGCCGGATTGCTCCTGTTCTTATGTTCAAGCGCAACGAGAGCTGGCAGACGATTCTGGGAGTTTTCGGGGAGCTGACTGGCAAAAGAGCAGAAGCCAAAATCATCCTGGCGGATTATTATCGACGCACTGCGCTGTTGTCCGAAGAATTGGCTCCCGTATTGGCAGGGCAAAGTGTCGCTCTGATCCGTCCGCTTGATTCGCTCATTCGCGTTCATTCGGCTGCTCATCGTACGGGTGCTGTGCTGTACAGGGATCTGGGTTTGCCTATTCCGTTATTTGTGGAGGATACTTCGGATACGGCGTATCATATTTCCGTAGATAGACTTCCGGCTGTGCAAGCCAGCCACTATTTTCTGCTTAGCAATCGGACAATGCAGGGCGTTATATCGGCGACCGAGCAGCAGGTACTGGACATGCTCGATCATCATGCGGATCAGCATATCCACTGCGTCGATGCGGTAACCTGGATCGGCTGTTACGGACCGATTGGGATTAATAGCATCGTGGATCAGATTGAGCAGGCTTTGTTGACTGGGTTGTAAAAGGTGAAAAGATCTCAGGAATCGAAACGTTGGTCGATAGACGAGTCAATCGCATAGAGGAAGGTGATCCATTTAAAGAAAGGGCTCACTGTGCTGCTGAACGGAACTTCCAGCTCAGGAAAGACGAGCATTTCGGCTGAAATGACCAGTCAAAAAGAAATTATGTTTCACCATTTATCATTGGATGATTTTTTCGATAATTATAATCATTTTGTTAACAATAAATTGGTATAGGCGTCCCCAAAAGAAATAGGGCACCAAGCGGTCTCGCAAATCGTGGATGACTCCATATTCTCCGTGTACCATTCGACAGTTAAACTGTTTTCGGAAATGGACTTGAATGTAATAGCAGATACTGCCCTGGACAGTGACACGCGCTTTAACGAGTGTCTTGATGTATTTACTGATCAGCCTGTATTGTTTGTAGGTGTAAGATGTTCCAAAGAAGAAAAACAAAGAGGGGATCGGAATATCGGACTGGTAGTTTCTCAGTTTGATCAGATCTATCGTGCGGATGAGTATGATCTTGAAGTCAATACGAAAGAGTTGAATCCAGCAGAGTGTGCGGAGAAGATTCTAAGCTTTATACAGTCGGGTAAGAATTATTCGGCATTTAAAAAGTTGAGTAGAAGAGATGTTAGTGCTCCATAGAAGACATATTTTTAGAAAACAATATATTCATGCTGTGCTCATATATCCTTTGGTTGGTATTTTCTAGATACTAGTATGAGCCGGTGTAGTGAATATAGTAAGATTATATAGCAAGAGAGACCTTTCCAGCAGATGATTTTTACACACTCAAATGAATTCTTATTTAAGCCTATAAGAATTTATTAATACAAGAACGTTTCAAAAGGTTTGAAGGTAGCACAAAAGGAGGCGTTTTAATGGGGATGGATTTTACAGCGTATTTTGCTCATGGATTTCAAGAAAAGAACCAGATTAACCTTGTTGAAGAATTGAATGAGATTTCCGAAAAACAATTTCCATTTATAAATGAATTCATTAAAGATCTATTGAAATACAATCCAGAAGATAAAGAAATGCAATGGAACTTAATCTGAATTCCATAGGTGGGACAAATGAAGTTATAGGACCATGCGGGATTACATTAAAATTTTCTGAGAAGGTATGTTATTTCTCCAGTTATATTAGATGGAGGAACTTTTTGTTAGATAAAGATATCCAATATGCATTAAGAAAAGTCTGTTACGAATTAATGCAGACGATGAAATCGTCATTTGTAATTTATGTTCCAGATAACGCTGCTAGAGAGTCAGCGATAATGGATTTTCTTTGGGATGACGAAAACAGAGATATTTTATTTATGAAAAACTGGCTTTTAAATCACTGTGGACTACCAAAAAACAGTATTGAAGAAATATATATACAATGCGAGCATTATTGGGAATCTGATGGATATTTTATAGATGAATTTAAAGATTTTTAAGTATCTTTAATGAAACTCTAGTCATCCTATGAGATTTATGCTGTAGAGATGTAACCTGAGATGAGAATTTAATATAGGGTAAATATACATTCAAAATGATGGATATCCCATACTGAAAGGTGGTTCGTATGATTACATTCAAAAAAGGAAATAATAAATTTAATTTCAGAGTCGCCGGCATTGCTATACAGGACAATCGGGTTTTATTACATACTACAGTAAAGGACGACTTCTGGAATCTTCCAGGAGGACGTGTTGAATTCAACGAGTCGACAGAGCAGGCGATCCTTAGAGAAATCAAAGAGGAGCTGGATGTTGAAGTGGGAAGTCCAAAGCTGCTTTTTATCAATGAAGATTTCTTTGAATATGACAGCATGCAGTTTCATGAAATAGGCTTTTACTACCTCGTTTCCTTCCCGGAAGGACATGAGATCACAACGTATGAAGACGAATTTTCTGGAATAGAAGATGAGGGAAGACTTATTTTCAAATGGTTCCCTGTGGATGAATTGCAAGACCTAGAAGTCTATCCGGAAGTACTGCGGAGTGAACTACTCCAATTAACAAACAGCAATCATATCCAGCACTTCGTGAATCTACGCTGAAGATCGTTTGGGCTTTTTTTCAAGGAACACATTACATTTGTACAAGCTACACCATGAATCTAAAGACAACTTTTCTTAATTGAGAAGAAAGGGTGAAATGCGATGAAATTGGAGATTTTAACGGTACCATCCTTTTGGGAAATAGATCTGCAACAAAAATATTATCAGCTTTATGAAGGAAACAAAAAGTTGGTTGTACTGTTCCCCGGGATGAATTATCCATGTAACAAGTCTGTTTTACATTTTGCAGGAACTTCTGCTATGCAGAGTGGTTTTGACTTGATGGCATTGGAATATGGGTATCAGGCAGCAAGAACCGAATTGGACATGAACGATCTGCAAAGATTAGTAGACGATAGCTATGAGTCCGTAAAACAAGTGATTGGCAAATACGATCAAGTTGTCTTTATCAGTAAGAGTCTAGGTACAGTGATTGCAGGAGAAGTCCATCAGAGACTTGGAATTTCAGTCAAACATTTATTTTTGACACCTTTAAAAGATACGATTCATTATATTAACAAGTGGAGCGGAGTGGTTGTATACGGAACCGAAGACCAAATGTTTAATGCTGATTGGGTAAGCCAGATGGATACAGAGATTAAAGTGTTTGAAATACTTCATGCCAAGCATTCCCTGGAAACCGATGACGTTAAAGAAAGTGTTGAGATTTTAAATCAACTTGTACACATATATATGACATTTCTAAATGAGTAATCTTTTAAAAGCAGTACCGTTCGATACCAAAAGGCATGACAAGTTATCATCCGCCGGCGTACTACCATCAATGATTTAGAGGAGAACGCATACAATGAGAACGTTATATGCAGCGGCATGTTTGCTTTTGTTGATCGTGGGCTGCTCCCAGCAGCAAACAGTTGAGGATTTTTTTCGTAAAGAGATGCGGGATATGCATATTGGAGAGAAGAATTACTCGTACCATCTGGTTCACAAAGAATTTAATGTAGTACATAAAGAAGATGCACTGGTAATTTTTGAAGAGACCCATGAGTATGGTGAACAAATATTCATAGCTTATTTTGAAAAAGAAAATCATGATTGGAAATGGAGACAGACAAGAGGCGCCAGGTGGGATTCTCCAATCAAATGGTCTTCAATGAATCAAGTTCCTTTTATATATTCAGGCACAATCAGTGATCCTTCCATTGCCCAAATATATGTAGGTGATGAACAAGCAGCAATTATTGAAGTTGAAGAAGGAAAGAGATTCTGGTATGCAATTAGTCCGGTTAGAGATGCCAAGGTTAACGTACTAAAAGAAGACGGAAATCCAAGAAGTATAGAGGAAAGCTAACTGTGAAGAATTACCGGATACATAAAAGGATGTAAAAGAGATGCAAAAAACGGACCCTATCAGAGCAGGGGGATACATAAAACATATACTTCTGCTCTGACAGAACCAAAGATTCCAGCATTCAACAGGGTCAGGAATGCAGAATTGTTATAGAAGCGCAGTTCCAAACTTGACCTCCGGGAAGCGTTGATCAGGACCTTGCATCAAGTTCCCCTCCCGCCCTTTCAGATACAGATCAAATAAATCCAGCATATAGGCATTAATCACCATATTCGCTCTCTCCGGTGCAATGTGCCCGGTAATGCCTACCATGCGGAATAGTGGAGAAATGAACTGAACATCGGTGAAATTCAAATGTTCGGTATGCTCGATATAGAGAACCTGTCCTCCTTCACTAATAGTCTCGCGCATTCGTTGCAGTTCCAACTTTTTATCTGCTGCCACCTGATCTTCCCACTCTCTGGTTGAACCCATTTGCTCAATCTCTACATCCGTATAAGGCTTGTTTTCACGCACTCTTTTTAATTTTGTGAATTCGCTTTGTGAGGTGATAAATAAAAAGGGCTTGTGCAGCTGCTGTCGATCGTGGAGTCGATAGAGTCCGCCATCCAAGTCGATTCCGGCCGTAATCCGTGGATCAAAAGAAGCATCATAAGCGGTTGCACCACCAATCGAATGACCGAATACGCCGATATGATCGAGATCTATTTTCCCCTGAAGCTTACTTGTGATCTGTCCGGATTGGATCAACTCCAATTGATCCAGTGTAAAAGATACATCATCCGTCAGCACTTTTCCCAATTTATCGCGATTGCTTCGTTCGGTCGGGTAGTCATGGTCAGGTGAGAATAATTGATTAGTAGTACTGGTCGTGATTTCTCCATCCGGAAATTCGGTTGCAAATGTATTATAGGTATGGTCGATGACTGCTACGATATAGCCGTTACTGGCAAGCTCCTCGGCCTGCGAGGTGTGGAGGAACCTGGAAGAACCATTACCGGGATTTACCAGGATCAGAGGATAGGCATCCTGCTCTGGAGAGATAACGGCGCCTGTGTACGAATGACTGGATACATACTTCAGATGCTGAAAAGTAAAATCAGGAAGACCATAGTCTGCTACCATATAATCCAAAATCCGGGTGTCCGGAATCCAGGGAGCATAATCACCGGCACCTGCTTGAGCCGGGTACCATACCTGAACCATCAATTCCCGCTTGCTGTCTCCGGTTTCGCCAAAAGTCTCGTTTCTATTCGTATCCACGAAGTGAAAAGCCTGTGTGCCTACCTTGAATGAACCAGTAGGCGGTGGTAATTGAAATAGAGGGAAAGCGTACAGCAGTCCTGCCGTGATAACCAGGCTGACTGCCATAGCGCTATAAGCTATACCCCGCAAGATTCGCGGGATTTTCCAAGGAACTGCTTTCCGGAAATAGGCATATGCCGAAATTGCTAAACAAATGATCGTGATGCTATACAGGAAAAGCAGCTGAATTCTGTATCCTTCTATTATCCACTGAATGGCTAAAACCAGTGCAGTAATGCCGCTTGCAATGAAGAGCGGTACTCTGCGGCGATCTTTTCTCAACACAATGCTCAAAGTAAACAATCCGATAATGGAAACAAAAAGCAGCAGTTCAAACAGTCTCATCCTGATCTCCTTTTGAAAATGAATTTGTGTGTTCTTATATGATATTGCTGGATGTATTTAAGTTATTGAAATACCTCGCCAATACGTTGCGATGTCATCAAGTGATCTGTTGGTATAGAATAAAAGATAAGATGTCCGAGAGAAGTAGTTATTAAATTGTTGAACGCATTTACACGAAGTAAATAATTAAGCAGAGACATCCCGGCTCTCCTGTTAAAGACATTCAAGAAACAACCAACATGATGTAGACGAGGATTTTTTTCATTTTATAACATTCGTAATAAAGAAAGATTCGGTAGCTCATGCTGATGAATAGGAAAGATAAGAGGCTGATTCGATGAGTTTTGATATAAAAACCTATTTAGCAACCTATTTTAAAAATATACAAATAAAGTGTCCTTTGTTTTATAACGCACCGGTAGGCATTCGATTTGAACTGGGAGTACCTTATCGTGGGGTGGATGACCCCAAATACTTCATGACGGTTCATCTGCGCGCCAATTTGATTGTAGAAGCTTTATTTGATGAAAAAGATGAAGTGATCATACTGGTCCAGACTTTTAAATATGTAGAACCGTTTGTAGATTTTCAAGTCGGTGATTCCGTATTTTCCGCTTCGTATATTAAAGGTGATCTCGAGGGAAGAGTGCAGTTGTATGATGAATCCCCGCAGTATGACGAAGATGATGGAACTCTTGTTGGCTATTCCCAGACATTCTGCATACAGTGCCTATGGTCCGAAGTGAATAATTCCCATTTGATAAGGGCCATTGGCAATCAGGATTTTGCTATACAGCCATTTATCCGTGATGATATATTTTTGCTAAATCCCAAACGTCATACAATCTGGCACATGTATGATGATAGAGGGCTTGATGTGATCGCGAATAATAAGAGCGAGTTGAAATCGTTATATACCACATTTAATGATTGGATCCTGGATTACGACCGGGAGAGAATAGACTATCTTATGATGTGAAGCGAGGAGACCCACCGTGAAAATAGATATCGCTGTCGATACTGACTATGATTTTATTGTGACTAGAGATCACCATATTGCCAAAGAGCTAGTCGAAGCTAAGATCCATAGAAATGAGATTTATATTTTGCGAGAGGCGGATCGAGAAATCGGATGGATGCGCTTTAATTATTTTTGGGACAATACTCCATTTATGAATATGATGTGGATTGATGAAGAATATCGGGGCAGGGGATATGGCGCTCAAGTGGTGAAGTATTGGGAAGACCTCATGCGAGAACAGGGATTTACAGTAGTCATGACATCTACCCAATCCAATGAAGAGGCACAGCACTTTTATAGAAAGCTGGGCTATCAGGATGCTGGATGTTTACTGCAGGACAATGAACCTTTGGAATTGATCATGTCCAAAAAACTATAGTTATATATGAATTTGGCCAAAGCTATTTGTCATTGTCGTTCAAGATACTAGGACTTCAGCAGATGATTGTTAATCCAGAAATGAGGTACATATCCGCATGATCACATTACGAAAGATTACATTGGAAAATAGACGTGATATCTTTAATCTGGAAGTCTTGGAGGAGCAGAAGAAGTATGTGGCATCCAATTTGTCGAGTGTAGCTTCGTGTTATGTGCTTTCGATCAATGGAGGGAATCCATTTCCGCTGGCGATCTATGCAGAAGAACAGCCAGTTGGTTTTGTGATGATTACCTATGGAATTACCGGATACGATCTTCCCCGGATAGCAGAAGGAAATTACTGTATATTACGATTAATGATCGATCAACAATACCAAAATAAAGGATATGGACGGAAAGCTATGGAGAGAATAATTGAATTTATTCGTACATATCCAGCCGGACCTGCGGAATACTGCTGGATTCCATACAGCCCTGACAATACTTCAGCCCGAAAATTATATGAAAGTTTTGGCTTTCGGGATAATGGCGAGATTTGCCATGATGAATTAATTACTATGCTGCAGCTTTAGGTCGCTGAGAATTGAGAAGGAACATCTTTATTTTATCCAAATATTAAACACAATATAAAATGAACGAACATGTTCTTAAAGAGCTAGAGATGATTCGACAGCTACATTTACCGGATGGATATATTGCTACCGGATATGCATGATAGATAACGATCAAAGAAAACTAATCGGATAAACAGGAGGAATAATAAAATGGAACACTTTTTCGAGATATTTCAAAAACAAATGGTAGACGCGTTACGTGCAGACTGTACGGAATTGATTAAACATATAGGCGCAGAGAGACTGTATGCGGTTGCGTTGGTCACAGACAGCGATGCGGGTACCGTATATCTGGGCATGAATACCGAGGAATCCCTGCAGCGACGAGTGGAATACTATAATCGGGAAATGGACGGAGGTTATTCATCGGATCATCCAACATTGCGCTGGATGCCGGACGAATGGGGATATAGTGACAGCGATCTGGGACGTTCGCGCCTTGTTGAAGTCAGTAATATGTTACTGAACAGGGAAGACTATAGTGACGAATCCCGTGCAGCGTTTTATGAGGCGGCTACCCAGGCACTACAGAAGCTGGATGAGGAAGGTGTATTTGCGAGCATACCACGCAGCAGCTTAACTTTGTTCGTATCGGTTACAGACGATGATGAGGCAGAGCAAGTAGAAGATTACTCCGCGAAACGGCTGAATCCCGAGGAAGTATATCAGCAGTTTGCAGAGCGATTCGATGGAATAGAAGATGCAGAAGAATAGGCTGAAAGGCTGTAAAAGCCAATTTGGCATAACGAAAGGTGCATTCAAACATGGGATATTATTTTAATGGAATTCTGACTTCGATCGAAGCTTGGGATGCCTATAAAGGGAAATATTATAATATTTGCGCGATCGAGCTGTATCCAAATATAATCGCTATACCGATAAGTGATGATTTTTACGATGAAACAATAAAGAGCAAATAACCAAGGTACAGGATTATGAATATCTGACTGATGCACTCAAACAGTTGTGTTCTGATTTCTCCAAGATTGCTAGAACAGCCTATATTGAGGCAGAATATTTCGGGGGTGTAGGTACACAGAATGCAATAGTATGGGAGGCATCCGATATTATTTTTGAAGAAACTTTGAGTAGGAATGCTATAAATAAATCACTGCAGCAACTGTGCGTAACCAGAACAGATGACCGAGACGAATTCGATACCGTGCAGCTGGGAAGACACCGATCGAATGAACGCTGGTTAAAGGAAGAAAAATATGTATAATAACGATCCAGACATTGAATTCAATCGACTATGCACATATTTTGGGTGTCAAACAGTCACAAATACTTGAACAGGATTTACTCGGCAAGCAATCGCCACAAATCATACTTGAGTATAAATTCCGATAAAGGAGAGCATTACATATGCCACGGAAGAAAAAAACATTGCCCAAAAACTTTGAGGAGCTTATTGAAGCTGGCGATCTATCGGCTTTGAAAGAGGTATTTACCTTATGTGAACTGGATGCCCGAGGCGGTTACAGCAAATCAACAGCGCTGAGCTTCTACAATGTGCCGGCCGAGTTGGTTCGCTGGCTTGTCGAACAGGGTGCTGATATCAATGCGGTCGATAATTACAAAAAAACGCCTCTGCACAGTCATGCCATGAGCTGGTGTGGGCATACCGAGTTGCTGTTGGAGTTGGGTGCAGATCTGGAAGCATTGGATTACCGCGGCGAGACGCCGTTGTTTGCTGCAGTATCCTCTTACAAACCCGAGGCGGTTCGTGTACTGCTCGCTCGTGGATCAAATGTGAATGCCAAAAATGGCATGGGGCAGACTCCACTTGAAAAAGGATTGGCATACTGCAGAAATAATAATATTTCCGATATGGCAGAAATAGCGGATCTGCTGCTTGCTGCGGGAGCAGCCGTCACCCCAACAATGAAAGATTCTGTTCAAAATATCGGTAAAGAATTCGAATTCCATCGGGAAGGATTTAACAAAGATTCTGTAGAACAAACGGATAAGGCACTGCAGCATCTGTATGAGCGGTTCGATGTTGCACCGATTGGGAAGCGGAAAATGCATGATGGTGTCTCCCCGATCACCGTCTCTACACAGACTTGGCGGGAGCAGCATGATGAACTGTGGAAATGGCTGATTCCATCCAAGGGACATGCGCAGACGGTTCAGGGTGAAGTGATCCGGATTACCGGTAAAGTCCTTTATGAAATTAGGGATAACGGAGGCGGTAACTGGGATAATCAATTTCGCAAAATGCTTAGCAGCTTGATTCGTTACTTTAATTTGGGGAAGCCATTGGACGCTACTGTCATCCAGGAAGCAGAAGAGTTAGTTCAACATCTGCGTAACGGAGACAACGATATTGAAGCTGAAATATTGTGTGAGCTAGCTGTACAATGGGTGCTCCGTAATCCGAATCCGATACCGATGGAAGAGCCTGACTACAAGCGATAATAGAAGTTTGCCTTATTCATATGATTGCTTTATTCCTATAAAAGATAATGATTGTGTTATATCCCTTTTTCGAAGCCTATTCAGCCCAGAGAAAGGGATATTTTTTAATAGAGACATGTACTTGTACTACATATGACTAACTATTTGCTACATGTCGTCGTTTTGTTCGATAACCGATAGAAGGAGGAGCATTTATGAAGGTGCGTCTTATGGAATACGATACTCGCTGGGTGAAGATGTATGAGGATGAGATCCGACTACTGAAAGCCATATTGGGTAGGAAATCATTTGCTTTGAGCATTTTGGCAGTACAGCAGTGTCGGGAATGAAAGCAAAGCCGGTTATTGATATGATGATTATGGTTCGGGACATTGAGACGATCGATAGGTTCAGTACCCGAATGGTATCACTCGGATACGATGCAGCAGGAGAATGGGGAATACCAGGAAGACGTCTGTTTCGCAAAGGTGGAGAGCAGCGGACGCATCATATTCACATATACCAGTGGAATAACCCGCATATATCCAGACATCTGATTGTACGGGATTATCTTCGGATGCATCCCGAAGAAGTAAAATGTTACAACGCAATGAAAGAAGAGCTGGCACAGCGTTATGAGGATACGAGCGGCTACAGCCAAGCCAAAAAGCCTTTTGTACAGGACATGGAGATGCGGGCGCTGAAGTGGTATGCTACCCAAAATCGATCATAATTCAAAAAACATTTGGAAATTTGCGGTAAATAGTATGTATAATTGGACCAAGCGAGATATATCTTATTCTAGAGGAGTGGATGAAATGAGCCTGGCATTTCTGATTGTTGATATGCAAAAGATTCATTTGCATAACCAAGTGGAGCAGCGACTGGTAGATCATGCTTGTGAATATATCAATTATGTTGCAGATCTGCTTCGTTCTCATAACCATCTTGTCGTACACATCCAGGACATAGAAGGGCGTGAGGAATCCAATCAGGAAGAATATGAATTTATTCCGGGTATTCGCATGGAAGAGAGTGATCTGACCGTAACCAAAGAGTATTCCAACGCTTTTTGGCAAACCGATCTGGAACAAATTCTGTTGGATCATCATGTTGAATTGATTATTATTGCAGGTCTTGCAGCAGAGCACTGCGTATTGTTCACGTATAATGGAGCGACAGAAAGAGGATTTCGACCGGTGTTACTGCAAAATGGAATTCTGAGTACGCATAGTGATATTATCACTTCCACGTACAGAGACCGAAACCTGATTTCCTATCCGGTCATCAAGTATATGGTAGATCAATAAAAGACAGGAGCCTTCCGGATGTGACGGTCGTGTCTGATCGAATTTTAATGCATTTTTTTATTACTAATTATTGGGCAAATAATGAAGATGCACCCAACGGGAAAGGGACAATAAATGAACACCAAATTGATTATGGTCGAAGGACTGCCCGGCTCGGGGAAATCCACCATTTCACAGCTTATAACAGACATGCTTGGGGAACAGGGAATGAACGTTCAACTATTCCAGGAGGGACACCTGGAGCATCCTGCGGATTACGAGAGTGTTGCTTGTTATACAGAGAAGGAACTAGATCAGCTGTTATCTACATATGAGGAATACGCGGAATTATTGAAAAGTAGAGTGATTCAGAATGGCAATGATTGCTTGATTCCTTACCAAAAAATAAAGAATGAGTTGGGATTGGATGAGCTGGATAAGCTGTGGAATGAATTATCCCAAAAAGATATTTACGAGCTGCCTTTTGAGCAGAATAGGAGAATTATTACAGATAAATGGGATCGCTTTCAACGAGAAGCATTGATTAGTGACTCTATATTTGTCTTCGAATGCTGCTTTATACAGAACCCGCTTACCGCAGGTACAGTGAAATACAATGTGCAGAAGCAGGAAGTTATTGATTATGTGATGCAATTGGGAGAGCTTATGAAACCACTACATCCGTTGATCATCTATATTGATCAACCGGATATTCGATCTGTGTTTGAAAAAGCAGTACGGGAAAGACCGAAAACATGGTCTGATGGGTTTATTGATTATTATACCCAGCAGGGATTAGGCAAAGCGAAAGGGTATTATGGATTGGGTGGAACGATACAGGTTCTCGAAGAGCGGAAGAATATCGAACTGGAGATTTTTGATTTACTCAATATAAGCAAGGCAAAGATAGATAATTCTGAGTATAATATTAAAACATGCAAAGAAGATATAACAAAAATCCTTAAAAGTATTTAAAATAAGACTGATTAAATGAATGAGAAAAACGATGGAATGGTGGTAGGTAAAGATGCTTCAAGATAAAGAAATAACAGTGAATGAACTTCTTGGATACATTCGATCAGGACAGAAGAACTTTTGTCGGATCGAGGTGTTGGATATTGGAGAAGTAAAAGGTGAAGTATGCGATGATATCGTATTTAAAGAATGTGGCATGGCGGTAGATTTTTCCGGATCAAGTTTTAGAAATGCCAAATTTATTGATTGTAATATCAAGACCTGCAGCTTTAAAAACACCGATTTAACAAATGCTGAGTTTATAGGTAACGGAGTTTGTTCAGTAGAATTTTATAATGCACAGATCGAAGGAATCCTTTTTCAAAATAATTATTGGCATGGTTTTGAGTTGACTCAGGAAGATATTATGAGAATGGTTAGAGAAGAATTTTACGTTGAATAATTTATAAAATCATCTATATTATCTTCTGTTTTAACATCATAGATGAACCCGATTTTAAGATCTGTAATTCACATATCTAAGATTTACTGAATGACGACTTTTAAATTGAAAACAGATAACAAGCATAATGGATGTGATTTAATAAAGCAAAGCCTAGAATTCTAATATAAAGGGCGAGGTGACAACCTGGTTTGTGGTAAACCAGAATGCAAAGGAAATACTAAAAGGAGAGGAAATAGAGTGAAGCTTTTTAAATAATCATGATCCAAATACATATCAGATGAAAGCAGGCGAGCAGATGATTAGCAAACATAACGCACCTCATTACAAATGGGGCGAAAATTGTGATGGATGGCGATTAGTGGATAAAGCGAATAAAAGTATTATCCATGAACATATGCCTGCAGGTACTTGTGAGGCAAGACATTTCCATAATAAAGCCGAGCAATTTTTCTTTGTTCTGTCTGGCATAATGACGATTGAATTAGATGGTGCAAAGTATCAGTTGAGTGCACATGAAGGGATCGAAGTACCAGCATTGTTACTGCATCAGGTATTTAACCATTCGGACAGCGGTCTGGAGTTTCTTGTGATCTCTCAGCCCAATACACAAGGCGATCGAATAGCTGCTGAGTAAGATGATTTGCTGTCATTCATAGAGTCTAATCTTGTGACAAAGCAGCACAATACTACATAGGAAAGGAGGAGCAGGAAGTGACCATTATCAGTATAGAAGGAGCAAGTGCAGCAGGAAAAACAACTACTTCAGCTGCGCTTGCGATTCGCAACAACGCTCTTCATATTCCCGAAATCGCTGCTTGTTGGGAAAAGCCGGAGCCCATCTATCCCGAATGGTTTTTCGAACGACAGGTGGATCGGTGGAATATGGCCACCAGGCAAGAAGCGACTACACAGGTGATTATCGATATCGATTTGTTTCAGCCCTTTTGGTATAACTGGTCATTTGACTTTACGTTGTTCGATGGACAGAGTCTCGACTTTGTAGAGCGATTTTATAGACCGTTTATAAGCCGGCAGAAAATTGGATTTCCTGACAAGTATTTTATTCTTTATACCGAGGAGCAGAATCTTCGGGACAGAAAGGCTAATGATGCGACGCGGTTAAGAAGAGGCTTTGAATTAAACCTGAAATTTATCGAACCACAAAAACGATATTTTCAGGCTTTGAATACGTTCTGTCCAGGACTGGTATGTTTTGTGAATTCAGTGGATATTGAGAGTAATGTAGAGCAGATTCAACAGGAACTGCCTTGTTGTAGCAGTGATCATCGGTATTCGATGGAATTGTTTGACTTTATGGTGGATTGGCTTCGAACTAATCAGGCGCATAGTCATAATAGAGACGAATAACAAACGAGTGTTATATTCGGAAAAGGGGAATGTGATGAGCAGAAGAGAGACTTTGGCTGCCGTTGCTGAACAATTAGCTTCAAAGCCTTTAATAGGAAACGAACATAAATATGGGCCGGATCTGGAGCCGATTCTTAGGTACTTTCCCAGAGAAGATCCACATATAGGTTTTGATTGGTGTGCTGCGTTTGTCTATCACTGCTGTATAGAAGCTGATATTAAGCTGCCTGTCCGATATGCAGCACCTGTTACGCGTAACTTTGCCTGGGTAGAAGCATGGATGCAATGGGGACAGCTATATGGGTTCTATCATCCGATCAGCGAAAGTTCTTTTGTACAGGAACGAGGAGATCTTATTGTATTTGACAATGTTGTAGAGAATGGACCGAATGATTATATTGGAATTGTAGTAAGAAGAAAAAGAGAATATATTATTACGGCGGAAGGCAATTACTATAACAGATCCGGTATATTTCAAAGAACACGGGAACAAATAAATGGATACATCCGAATCGACGATACATATAAGTACGTTTCAGAGTGACATTTGGAAGGGATCGGGAGGAAATATGAATATAAAAGCCATATACCAATTACTTCGAGATCATCAAATCACTCTGGCACCTGGCCTTTCTGATAAAGAAGTCAGTCAGATAGAGAGTATCTATAATATTCAATTTCCCCCAGATTTACGGGAATTGCTGCAATATGTGCTGCCTATAGGCCGTTCATTTCCTATTTGGCGGGATTTTTCTAAATCTACGATGGCTGCTATTCGCAGACAATTGGATGCACCTTTGGAAGGAATATTATTTGATATTGAGCATAACCAGTTTTGGCATCATTCCTGGGGAGCAAGACCGAATCATCTGGAGGAAGCCAAAAAAATAGCCTGCCAAGAGTATTTAAAAGTTCCTCCATTGATCCCTGTTTATGGACATCGGTATATTCCGTCGACTCCGGCAGAAGTGGGGAATCCGGTATTATCTGTGCATCAGACGGATATTATCTACTACGGAAGTAATTTGGAAGAGTATTTTAAAATCGAATATAGACTTAAAGCGCAGAGCGAATTGGATGACGCCAAAATAAAATACATAACATTCTGGAGCCAACTGATAGAAGGATAGAGAATCGCATTATTCGGTTTATATCCATTACTCAATTACAGGGGGAATACATATGCCATGGCCCATGGTTCATTTTGCCGTATCTAATCAGCTCTATGCAGGTAAGCCTACACCGTATCTACTGCTTGGCAGCATTGCGCCGGATTCACTGCATGCAAGAGGACAGACCACTCGAGAAGAGAAAGGTCGAACACATCTGGTACAGAATGATCAACTTGCCAGCCCAGCATTGATTATGCAGACGCTGCAGTCCTATCTTGATGAGCGTCCTCAGGTAGAATGGAAAGACTATATTGTAGGTTACTTTACGCATATCTATACCGATATGAAATGGACGCACCATCTGTATGCAGAGTACAAAGAACAGTATCGCGGTGAGGACATACGGCACTCCTACCATCAGGAGGCGGCACAGCTTGAATTTGAACTGCAGCGGATAGCACAGGAGCAGGGGGATGACCCAGTATCTATGCTTTTGCAAGCAGAGGGTTATGCGGTAGAGCCTCTGGTAACAGTCTCCGAAGTAACCAAGTATCGTGATATGAAGATCGAGTGGTTGAATGATGCTGCGAATGAGCCATATATTGTTCCGATTTATTTTACGTTGGAAAGAGTAGAAGAGTTTGTAAGAGTAACAAGCGAAGAGCTGCAGAAGTTATTCGAGCAGTATGATATAGAGCATCTGCTACAGCCCATAAAGATCGATTAATCGGCAATTGGGAGTTGGGAATTCCATAGAAAAATGTATTATTTTACAGCTTGGGATGGAGCGATTGTAGATGAACCCATTATTGGAATTTAAAATTATCTCCAAATACCGGATAGTCAATCACTATTATCCGAAACTATGTACTGCTCTCAATTCCCTGGAGGAAGACCAGCTATGGAGCCGAGAAGCCGGAGCAGCTAATAGCATAGGCGGAATTATGGTACATATCGTAGAGCATATCAGGCGTAATGCTCAGAGAATGTTGACCCCAGAGATCCGATATGAGACTGGTATCGAGTCGACGTTTACCGATCTGAATATTAGTAGAAGTGAGCTGCTGGCTCTACTGGAGAGTACATTCAGAGAGTTCGAACAAGTCATTCATCAGACGGCAACTGTGAATATGTATGATATTTATCATCTGGTAGAGCATACAGGCTAGCATCTGGGACAGATCATAGATCGTACACAGCGAATGACAGGTAGAAGCTTCCAATTCGTTCAGCGAGGAATCAATGAAAAAGCATTACAACAGTTGATAAAGCAAGATACTTATAATGAGGATCGCTAATAGGATATTCATCATAAACAGAATAAAGTACAACGAAGTCTAAAAATGGAAATATAAAAAACAGCCGGAATGCGAATACATTCGGCTGCCTTTTCCAACTAGTGCATCATAGCCATCCATATTTGCAAAGTCGGCTTCAACTACGAAGGCGGACTCTTTATTTCAAAGAGAGCTGTTTGGACAGCTGCTCAAACTGTTGCAAATGCGGCGTTACCTGTGTAGTGATGCCTTTCAGGTATTTGATCGATGCCTGACGTTCACGTTCTTTTTTGGCGGATTCTTCAGGGAATAGGGAATAGCTGTGTGATGTAGTCCCCCTTTTGTACGTTACACTGAACAGGCTGCCTTTTTTCCAGAGTGGGAGCAGATTCCCCTGATTCTCCAATACATTCAGCGTCGTGTTATTAGTCTGGTAAGTGAAGCTGTATTCCGGATCGGCTTCGGCACGTGTAACACTGTAGCCGGACAGCAGCGCATTGTTCTTAAATGTGCCAGTCTGGATTTGGTTCGAGACCATATGATTTTTTTTCAGAAAACGTTGTTCCGTTAAAGTACCATCACCATTCATCCGATCATTATTCCAGGAACCGTTATATACGACTTTATAGCGGTAATCAGAATCGCTGTACTCGTTTATGTATTTCCCTGTCCCTGAGCGCAACCCATTTACAAAGCTGCCGGAATAGGTTTTGCCATTGGGCCATTTGACTGTGCCCTTGCCATGGGCTTTCCCATTTTCGACCTGTCCGTAATAGGAGCCACCACCTACAAAAGTCAGAGATTGTTTGGCTGCAGCCGCATGTGTTGTGGAAGCAATAGGGGAGGCTGTTGTTCCACCGAGCGCTAGCGCGATGGTTAAAGTGCAAAGAAAAGCAGAACGTTTTTTCATAAGTAGAGTCTCCTTTATCTTTCGAAAATTGGGCCGCCTTTGATCGGCACAATGGATGGACGAATCATATTCTGAAAATGTTACGTATTCGTACAATTTCGAAATAGAAGGAAGAATAGTAGTGTTTACAAATTGTCTTCAAATGTTCCCAAGTCCGGATACGGGAAAAAGTTTGAGAGAATGCGGAGTGGCCATTGTAAGACCACTGGTCAGAACAGATTATAATAATCAGGAGTTTGTGTTTGAGGATATTGACAGAAGATGGATAGCAGTTGGCAAAAGCAGTAAAACATACTAGAACCCACACTATACACGGAAAATGTCTGGAATACCTAAGCGATAGATATAGGATGAGGAAGATATGCAGGAAACAGAGAGAAGATCAAACAATCGATGAAGTGAAAAAACTCGCCCGAATACAGGCGAGTTTTTTTCATATCACAAGCTTCCTGTTATTCAATCATATTCTTGGTGGAATGGTACATCTGCTCGGTGTACTTGTCGATATCATCCCTCGACATGCGCAGTCGGTCTACCGAAGTGCCGTATCCAATTTCGGACAATCCTTCTTTTAGTCCTGCAAAAATCCCATCTGCAAAAGCATCCAGAGGCTCGCCATGCGTATGCAGTCCCGCGCCACCCAGGTCGGTATTGACTGCTGGTGGTGCAATCTCGATGACTTCTACCGCTGTATCCCCCAGCTGATGTCTCAGGCTCATGGTAAAGGAATGCATCGCCGCTTTGGTAGCGGAATAAATAGGTGCAATCGCAAAAGGCGTAAACGCCAGACCGGAAGTAACATTAAGAATCGCGGCCTGTTGCTGGGCTGCCAGAAATGGTGCAAACAGCATCGCCAGATGGATTGGAGCTTCCATATTGGTCGTGATCTCTTTACTGAAATCGCTCCAGTGATTCCGTGCATCTGTGGTCAGTACATTAAACCGCTGCTGAATCCCGGCATTGTTGACCAGTACATTTACATCCGGGTACTCGGTTGTGACCCAGTCAAACAAAGCAATACGTTCGGATTCACTGTCCAGATTGCTCACTCGGGTAATCAGATCCGGATATTTGGCCTGAGCGCTATTAAGCGCTTCTTCACGCCGTCCGCAGATGATTACTTTATTCCCAAGTTGTAAAAAACGTTCGGCAAACGCCAGTCCAATACCGGCACTGCCGCCGGTAATCAATATGGTATTTCCAGTAAGCTGCATGCAGATTCCTCTTTTCTAGGTGTTTTGATGTTCCATACGATTCAGATAGCGGGCGATTTTGGAGTCGATACCATTGAGAGCAGTATGCATCACAGAGATTTCATCCAGCACGGACTGCTTGTGTTGTTGCATCATCTCAAGCCGCAATCCGGTAGTGTGGTCTCCTTCAATAACCCAATCCACATACTGTCTAATCGTACGAATAGGCATATGTGTGTGTTTAAGATGGATAACGATTTTGAGCAGGGTCATCTGCTCTTCCGAGAACAACCGTCTTCCGGCAGCATCTCGCTCCATGAGCGGAAGTAATCCTTGTTTCTCGTAATATCGAAGTGTAGATTCCGGTATGTCAAAATAAGCGGCTGCTTCGCCAATAGAATAATATTTCATATGAAGGCCTCCAAGGGTGAATGTAGAACGTCGACAAGTTCATGATAGAACTTAAACCATAGTTCATGTCAACATTAATTCATAGAGAAACGGGAATATATGGAATCCGTAATTGATTCGGTGTATTCGATACTGCTATACTTTTCCTATACTACTGAATTGGGGGTCATACCGTTGGCAATGTTGGCAGCAGTGCTGTGTTGCTCGTTCACTAGAGAGGCCTTGCGCAGAGCCTGAGTAGGGGCGAGTCTTTGTGCAGGGCGCGATTTCGTATTTCGATAAAGGATATCGCCCGGTTTATTTTATTCGTTACCATGTGCAGGCTTTGCACCTTATAGATTATCCAATACAAATAAGGGGCGGTTAGCTATGCAAACACCATTTATTCATAATCATCAATTAAATATTATTCACAAACAAGCAGATTTTCTGCTGAAAACGATGCGGACAGTGGCTGATCGCAAAGTGCTGGAGACCGTCAAGGATACAGCTGTTACGAATGTTATCGATGCATTTGATTCACTGACGCCAGAGCAGAAAAATCTGCTGGAGCAGATGTCCAAGCAGGAAGCAGCCTACGATCTGCAAAGCTATCTGGATGAGCTGGAGTCGCATGTGATTCCTTTTCCGGAGGTGACAGTCAAACAGATTCAAAAGCTTTTTCCCAAATCGAAAAAGCTAAAAATGCCGGATCTGGCATCTCTCGATTACAAACGTACAACGTATCTAAGATGGATGGATGTGGCTACGAATCGGCTGTATATTATATATCCACATGGAGAGCAGTTCCTCGGCATAGAGGGACAGATTACTTCTACTAACAAAAACGGCTTCTGCATGTTCTGCAATCGGCACAGAGAACTGGGATTTTTCAATGTGAAAACCCGAGGCAGCGGACCTGACAATTTTGCTTCGGCAGGGCAGTATATTTGTATCGATGATGAAGCTTGTAACCATAGTATTACCAATACCGCTCCGCTGGAGAGATTTATACTGGCAGCAGGCAAATAAGGCAGTCGGAAAACAATAAAGGTCGCTCTGCGGAGCGGCTTTTTGCATACGTGCCTCTGGTACTGAGAGCGATAAAGATAGTGGATAGTGTCTATTCCTGTTGGAGAAAAGCTTGGTGCAGAACTGTTCTTTTCTTCTGAGTAATTATCGGGGATCAAGACTACAAATGATATAAAAGAATGGAGGGTTATTATGCAAAAAATAGCGATCATAGGTTCAGGTGGCTCGGGTAAATCTACCTTGTCCAAGAAGCTGGCAGCCAAGCTGAATCTGCCTCTCTATCATCTGGATTCCCTGCACTGGAAAGCTGGCTGGGTGCCTACACCCGCAGCAGAATGGGATCAATTGCTCGCAGAGCTGATAGCGCAAAAAGAATGGATTATCGATGGCAATTATGGGAGAACGATGGACATGCGCCTTCGGGAAGCAGATACTATCATCTATCTGGATTATCCAACGCGTATCAGTCTGTTCCGTGCTATCAAACGGAGATTTCAGTATAAAGGCAGGACACGTCCTGATATGGCAGCGGGATGCGAGGAGAAGCTTGACTTGAATTTTGTAAAATGGATCTGGCGATACCGCAGGGATCAGCGGCCGAAAATAATAAAGAAGTTGGATCAGTTGAAAAATGGTAAGCAGGTTTACATATTTACATCACCCAAACAGCTGGAACGATTCCTGAATGAAGAGCTTCCAGACAGAATATAAGGCGTATAAATGTAATAACTGAACATGACAGGCACTCTTTAAAAGGAAACAAAAAGATACTTATAATCGCATTCTTGGTACATATGGATGATCTATTTAACCAATCTCAGACAGCGTACATTGATCAGGAAGCCAGATAAAAATTATCATATCCATTTATTACTAAAAGTGATATATTACTGGTGTTATTTATTAGTTAATTGTTTTAAACAAACTATCATAGAAGGGCGATGATTTCTAAAGTCAGTCAGATTGCTCGGCATATAAGGCATACTATAATTGAAAAATGAGAGGGGTAAATTATGAAAAATTCTGCTTTTCGGCTCAAAAATCTGTCTGTAGCTGCACTGGCACTGAGTCTGTGCTCTTCGTTGTTCATTCCAGGGCAGTCGTCTACAGCTTTTGCTGAGAATATTCCTGCCAATCTTGTGCCAGGCAGTGTAGAGGTGAATTCTGCTGCCCTATCTGAATCGTCTCAGCCTGATGATACCGGACTCCATCTGGATTACGATATGTATTGTGCGTTTGGTTCTGTTTCTTCACCTCTTATTGCCAATGATATCAAAGCAGAAGGCATTACGCAGGTGCAATTTATTATCTTTCCTTTTCCGGGGCAAAATAAACAGGGTGTAGTGTTCAGTCTGGAAGCCGAAACAGAAAAGGGATGGGAACCTGTATTCGTCAGCACATTCCAGCCCAGCTCTAAAACACAGCAGCAAACGATGAAATTGCCGCGAAGTGACTACAAGAAATTCCGCCTTGTACTTACAAGTACCAACGAGAACTATATCGTCATGGAATACAAACAGTGGACCAATTAAGTCAGTAAAACAAATGCTGCCTCAGATGTATAGGCAGATAGGAAATCAATCATTTTGCCTGTAAGGTACAAGCCATATTGCCGCATTATCAAAAAGGAGCTGATCTCAAAGACCAGCTCCTTTTTGATATCAACAGGTATCCTCAGAATGTATCCCAATGGTTATTTGGCGTAATATCCGCCATCTACCGGCAGTTCTACACCTGTAATATAGGAAGACTCGTCCGATGCGAGGAACAGAACCGCATTGGCAATATCTTCGGCTTTGCCCAGTCGCGGCAGTGGAGTCTGTGACAGGAACCATTGTGTCATCCGTTCATCCTTCATCAAGTCAGTCGTCATCGGCGTCTCGATATAGCCGGGATGAACAGAGTTGGCCCGGATATTGTGCTTGGCATAATCGACCGCCGTTGCTTTGGTCAGCATCCGCACAGCACCTTTGCTGGCTGTATAGGGACCGGTACCGCTTCCGCCTGTAAGACCGGCAATCGAGGAAATATTAATAATCGAACCGCCGCCCGATTTGATCATATGCGGAATAACATATTTCTGGCCGAGAAACACACTGTTCACGTTGATCGCCATCGTCTTCTCCCAGCCTTCCAGAGTCAGATCCAAAAAGCTGGTCGCATTGGAGACTCCGGCATTATTTACGAGGATATCGATTTGACCAAACCGGTCTATAGTCTCATCCACGACACGAATCCAGTCGGTCTCTGATGTTACATCATGTCGGAAACCGATCGCTTCACCGCCACTGCGGTTAATTTCAGCAACTACTTCCTGAAGCTTGTCTTCCTGCACATCGGAGATAGCTACTTTTGCACCTTCTCTGGCCAGCAGCAGTGCATCTGCTTTGCCCATGCCTCCGGCTGCACCGGTAATCATCGCTACTTTATGATCCAATCTACCCATTTAGTGATCCTCCTCGTCCAGCATATAGTCAAGTTTGAAATTCAATCGTTCTTGCAGACGCTTAACCATCTTGCCATATACAGACAGCAGTAAATCGGTCTCCTGCTCGGATAGATCATCCCATAATCCGGCAGTCAGTTCCTTGTAACGTGCCTGTAATCGACGTTCGGCTTCATGGCCTTGCTTTGTCGCCTGCAAATGTGTCTGGCGTCGATCCAGCGTAGAAGGCAGGCGTTCGATATAACCTTTTTGCACCAATTTATTGGTCAGATTCGTAATAGCGGCCGGGGTAACGTCCAGCACCGATACAAAATTGGTACTGATCATCGGCCCCTGCCGAACCAGCATTTGCAAAATCAGATATTGTGGAGCCGACAGACTGTCATCGACTAACTTGGCATGCCCTGCTACGATCATCTGCATCTGGCAGCCGACCAACGCGGATAGTCGCTCTGTTTTGTTCAGCTTGCTCGCCTCCCTTGGTGATGATACGAAATTAAATATTTAACACCTTTAAAATAGTTTTATTGTAAGTTGTGCAGATAGCAACGTCAAGTTTACAAGTTGGATACAAGTCGGTTCCAGGATCGATACATTCAGCGGTTAAGATAAGTCCATACCAAGAAAACACATATACAAAGGAGATGGAATAATTATGCGTTACCCACAATGGATAGCAGCTTCACTCGCCGCAGGTGTACTTTTGACAGGAACCGTATCTACTCCAACCGTCTCGGCGGCCAGCACGACCAGCAAACCAACAGCGGCTGTCACTACAAGCTCTGCATCATCTTCCCAGAAGATGAATTTCTCCCTGAGTGATATCCCTTACACGGCTGCTCAATATAAACAAATTGTAAAGGCATTTGCTGCATTTGACGGATTCGAGACACCGTATGTCCCTTCGCGCATGATCACCGGCGATGCTTTCAAAAAAGTAGGTGTTGGTGGTGACAGCGTGACCTTTATCTTCAAATATATGAGAGTATCCGTGTCTCCGCGTGACGATTCCTACAGTTACAAAGGTACGGTTGTTACACTTCCCAATTCCAACAATGTAAAAGGAAAATGGTACAAAGTGAATGGTACGGATATGCTGACATTCCCACTGAAAGATCGATTCGTTACCATTTATGCTCCGGGTCATTCGTTAAGCAAAACCAAGCTGGAACATGTAGCGGTAGACGTTACCCGTTACGCTCCACAAGCGGATTAAGCATAAATAAGCGAGAACTTTAGAATATTCATGTAGCATCTGGAAACAAGGTAGATGCTGCCGATCTCAGTGATCGTAAAGCAAAAAGAAGAAATCTGTGCTTTAGTGCAGGCTTCTTCTTTTTTTGTATATTCAGAAATGGTCTTGCATTTTACAGTGTTAACCCTGATCTCGGAATTCCAATATTCACATATGCAATCCACATAATGTTATATTATTACAGTATCAAAAAATGAAGAAAAGGAAGGTGGATGAAATGTCTTATTCATTTATAAAAGGAACAGCGATCACAGCTCTATCGGTTCTGCTCCTCGTTGGGTGTTCCGGTACTGTAGTAGAAGACAGTGAACCGGCGAAGGTTCAGGTGGAGACCGGATTCAGCAAAGTAGCATCGGCTGCTAACCCAGCTTCGGTAAGTCATTCTGTTGGAATGGTACCTTTTACAAAGCAAGATCATAAATCAGGATGGAAGCTCACGGGGAAAAATGATCCCGATCCTTATGCAAGTTGGCAAATCCCTGTTGGCTATGCCAATATCAAACTGTACGCAAAAAACACAGGAAAGGGAGATTACAGAGTTGAAGTGCAACATGAAAATAAAAAGACAGTTATTTTCAATGCTACCGTGGCCTCAGGTACCACTCAAATCTTTGTAAATAATGATAATGGCCCACAAGTTCCATCCGGAGACTATATTATAACGATCTACAGCGGTAGGAATATGCCAAAAGGAACGATAGTACTCGAAGACAGCGAACATCGCTTATAGAAATTTTATTGGAATAGTACAAGGTAATCTGAATATACCTGTGCAAAGCAACAAATAAGAGCTACATAACCGGAAAAGCACGCTATATAATCTTCTACAGAAAGGATGCTAAATATAGTGAAAAGAGTCGACGTAGCCTATTGTCTGATTAACGATCCCACTCATTCCAAAGTGCTAATGGTTAAAAATGTCGATGAAGCGGGTGACCGCTGGTCTTTGCCGGGAGGAGCTGTGGAAAAGGGAGAATCCCTCGAACAGGCAGCCATACGAGAAGCCAAAGAAGAAACCGGACTGGATGTTATCGTTCATGGCATTGTAGCGATCAATGAATGTGTATTTTCTGCCAAGCAGGAGCATGTGTTATTTATTACATTCAAAAGCGAAATATGCGGTGGAAATCAAGGAATAGTAAGATATGATGAGATCTCCGAGTTAGTCTGGATGGATCTGGAGAAGGCGGAGCAGTTGATGCCGTATTACCAGGACGGATTGCAAAAGCTGATCCATGGTCATGGAATCACCTATTTAAATGAAGGCGAGAAGTAAAGTGACAGGTTAATACCCCATTTAAATAAAAAAAGCGGCTGCACTTCCAGAATATCATACTCTGAAAATGTAGCCGCTTTTTAAATCTAACAAAGTCCGTATGTCTACAAAGTTATACGTCGCTATACCATCAATCAGGATGTCGTCTGAGCCACCCGAATATCAGGGAGCTGCTCCTTGCTGTCAGCCACATGACCAATATGGGCGAATAGCTTACGCAGCGGACCGAAACTGGCAATCCGCAGCACCATCTGCACGGTACCGACTCCTGCTTTGCTTTGAGGGAAAAACAGATCCGGAGCTCCAGGAGGCAGCTTTTGGGCTTTATCCACCATAGGGCGCATCCATTGTTCATACTTGCTTAGACAACTTTGCAGGTCTTCTGCTCCGTTGGAGCTGGACTGGGACAGAAAGGCTGCAAGAACATATCCGCCAATCAATGCCAGCGATGAACCACCTCCACCTATGGGGGTAACACACCATGCTGCATCGCCAGTGACACACACTCGGCCTTCAGACCAGGTCGACATCATAATCTGGGTAAGATAATCAAAGTAAACATCCTTCGAGGTAGCAAATCCGCTAACTACGCGTTCGTCCTGCCAACCGGCTCCGATGAAAATATCTGGCAGTTGAGCACGAGCCTGATCGGAAGGAATCTCTGCCAGATTGCGCTCTCGATCTTTGAAAGCCAGCGTTGCCCGCATGGTTCCCTTATTATCTGGACGAATCGAAACTTGGCGACCACCTGCGGCATTATACCAGCGCCACCACCGATCATCTCCAGCCTGCTTTTCAATCGTTCCATAGATCATATTTAGTCCCAGTTCATTGCGGGAGACACGGTCTCCGAATACCTTGTCTCTTGTTTTGGATCGAACGCCTTCTGCGATAATAAGCAGGTCATATCGTTCTTTTTGTCCGGAATGCAGCGTGATCTCGACACATTCATGCTGATCGGTCACTTGTTCAATCCACTCCCCATAACGAACCGAAATGCCGGGTGGCAGTGCATCCAGAATAATACGTGCCAAATCACCTCGTAAAATCTCTATTTCAGCAGTGAGCCCATCCGAATCTTCTACAGGAAAAGCGCCAACGATCTGTCCTTTTTCGTTGACAAAGGCAGTACCTTCTTCAGTCGTAGTCTGCTTGCGAACCTGCTCTTCGATGCCCATCTTTTGGAGAAGTTCACGCGCTACTCCGCGCACATCGACATTCTGTCCACCTTCACGAAAAGCACTCGCACGTTCAATAATCGTAACTTCCCAGCCAGCTTTGCCCAGCCAGAAAGCAGTACTGAGACCGGCAATACTTGCACCTGAAATAAGCACTTTTTGAACTGTCATTATATTGCTCCTCTCGGCGTTTACGTATGTGGTTGCAAACAAAATAGAATGGGGCAGAAGGAATAAAGAACATTAAAGAAACTACATCTAACAACTGGAAAAGAGTGGAAATATGCAGCTAAATGTTTCTTACCCGGTTATTGGAGGTTGAAACTAAATAGCTTGGCTGTATAAAGGAATGGAAGAAATTTCACAGCCTTTTATATCCATCTATTTCCAAAGGTGCTATATTAAAGATGTACTTCATTTAGTTAAGTAATTTACGTATGTATATGGGATAGATACATAGGAAAAGAGGTGAAAGCAAAGCATTACAGCTTCACAGGAGCTGACTATTTTAATAATTGAAGGTGAGGATGAATAATGAAAACATTAAAACCACTGGCCCAAAAAATGTCTGTTTTAGCCCTGACTTTGGGTTTGTCATTAACTATGGCTATTCCAGGTCAATCTACTGCGTTTGCAGAAAATGCTTTAAATTTTATGCAGCCAAGCAGTGTACAGGTAGGGCCGATCACCATTCCTGAACCGCCACAGCCAGGAGATCCTGTACCGAATCTTCCTTATTATGCGATCTCTGGTTTTACTGCCGAATCCACACCACATTCAACGATAAGCTTTACTGCAGAAGGAATAACAGATGTTCAGTTCACTGCATTTCCGTTTCCAGGACAAAATAAACAAAACGTAGTATTCAGTCTGGAAACTGAAACTGATAAAGGCTGGGAACCTGTATTTGTAGCGACTTTCCAACCAAGCTCCAAAGTCCAAAAGCAATATATGAAATTAACTCGAAATGATTATAAAAAATTCCGTATTTTTATTTCAAGTACAAATCCGAATCTTGCTGTTTTGGGATATAAGCAGTGGAGCAGCTAAATAACGATTAGTAGAGCATCTATATTTAGCTAAATCAATAACAAAATAACGGAAATGAATATGTAAGGGGTTGATCACCAGGGTCAATCCCTTTTTCTATTTGACGAGACTTTTTGTTCTTTGATTCCTTGTTCTACACGATCTCCTTGGCAAATAGATACAAAAGCAAAAGAAACCCCGTCTTGTATACATAGTATTAAAAAAGGATTCCCAGAGGAGATAATGATGTCAAAACAACGCAAGCTTATTTTCGGCGTAACCGTGCTTTATACAATCTTAATTGTTTATTTTATGTTTTTTGCTTTTAGTAGAGGTGATTCCGAAGCGGATGAGTATACATTTATTTTGTTACCTGATAATTTTTTGAAATTGCCTAGTCCCTCAGAATTGTTGCATCCAACACTAATGGATATGGTGAGTCTGGGAAATATGGCGGCTTTTATCCCTTTTGGCATTTTAATTCCCTTACTATATCGAGTTAGCTTTGCTCGATTCGTTATCGGATTTCTGTTGTCTATTCTCTTGCTTGAAACGATACAAGCTTTGACCTTACTCGGAAGCTTTGATTTAGGCGATGTTTTTAAAAATTTATCTGGAGCAGTGATCGGGTTCGCAGCTTACCGTATTGGAATACGTGCTAAAACCGTTTGGCGAAGCGTTATCTCTATGGGCGTTTCTGTTGCTTTACTATTGGTTGTGACGTGGGGAATCGGTGCTGGAATAGATAAAGCTGTTGCTAAAAGTCCGGGTCCGTTTGTTGCTTTGAGCGAATTGAAAAATAGTAGTGGAATGACATCGAACAAGAACGAATTACTTCCTTTTAAAATAGGTGGTCAAGAAATCACTCCTCAATTCAATGTATATGACAGCAACAGCAAGAAATCAGAAACGTATAGCTACAAGTTTGACGGCAAAGAATTTTACTTTTATTTGAAATATGGAATTCCAGACCAAAACGATTTTCAAGGAAGTATAAGCGTATCTGTGGACGGACGGGAAATCTTGTCCTATTCCTCTAAATATCAAAAGCATCAATCGGAGCTATTCGAGGCTTATTTTGAACAAGCCGATGTGCTTACTATTACGTTGGACGGAAACGAAAAGGCATGGGATGTTGGGTATCGGGAGATGAAGCATCTCTGGGAGTAAGGTTAAATAGAATAGAAAAAGAGTGAACTCAAGCCTGATTTAGGCTTGGAATCGCTCTTTTTTTTAATGCTAGATTTTTTGAAATGTTAGGAACCTCTATCTATTCAAATCGTTCATTAACGCTTTTCTCGTATTTTTCTTCGGATTTTCTTTCAGTAAGTATTTCAGATTGGAACTTGAGTTTTTCTTGTGAAGACCATTCTGCAATAACATGATTTTTATTACTTTCTAGTATAGCTATTAATGGAATATATTGTTCCATTTTGGCTGCTCTCGAACCATTCCATGACATTGGTCTAAATTTTCGCTTTATTTTCTGTAATACTGCGATAGGATCTATAGAATTCTCAATTAAATTCATAGCCAAAGAAGTCCAACTGATTTGGTTTTCTGTAAACTGATAGGGTATAATAGCTGAAGCTAAAGCTAATTCTCTAACTTCTGGATTAGACTTACACCATTGAAGAATAATAGCATCTTTTATTAAAGAAATAGGATTTGAAGAAGAGTCTAAATCGCTCATGCTAAATGACAATTCTATATAATCATTAGCTTCTTCAGATTTACCAAAAAAAGTGTCTAGGAAAATTATTGGATAAGCGGATGCTAATGTCTTTAAAGTGTCCTCTAAATCTCTAATATAAATATCACCGTTGCTTAAAGCCGAAAAAATCTTTTTGGCGACTAACCAAGCATTTCTTTCGCCTGCTTCATCTACAAAACAGTACTTTATCATTTCAGAAATTTTGTAATCCAATCCTTGAACAGGTCTAAGAAAAATTGAAAGTGGTATATTCACTATAAGCTCTTGTCCAAGTAAAGCTACTTTTTTACTTATTTCTTCTTTCTTTTTTCCATGAGTTAGTAAGCTTAAAATATGAATTGCAACTTCATTTCCATCAGTTTTACTAGCTATTTTCTTTAATAAACTAATTAGTGAATCGTCATCAATATCATCAAGCATTCTGCCTAGTGCTAAATTGTTGTATATCCAGATTGGAGCGTCTCCAATTATTAATGAATTTTCTAATCGTTCAATTGCTTTTTTATTTATAACCACGCTGATTTGCAGTAAAGGGAAAACTTTAGAAAGAGTCTTATTAGTAAGTGCATCGTCTAAATAATTGTTACATAATTCTCGATTAGATTCAAATAGTCCATTTAGAAATCCTTGTAATATTTGATGGTTACGTTTGTTTTCAGATATCGATTGCAATTCTCTTAGTAGAATATCCCAAATAGCTTCAGGTGCTTGACTTGCTTGTGCTAATCCTTTACCAAAATCAAATATTCTTAAGCCGTGTTCAACCAATAATTCTGGTAACAACTTATAAAGTATATCGTTTTGATTAGCAGCTTGATTTCCTAATAATTGGGCAGCTGCATTCAAATTTTCAGGAACATCCTCAAAGTCAAGTAAATCTAAATAAAAATTCCTGCTAGAGAGAGTATAAAGTTTTATTTTTTCAACTATATTTTTAGGTTCAAGTATAATTACTAGTTCTTCTAATTTAGAGATCAATTCTGAACTCATATTTTTACTATCAAATT